>CACXCS010000019.1 GCA_902766255.1 uncultured Bacteroidia bacterium | reverse complement strand
TCAGGAGCTCCCCCTCGGGGACTTGAACCCAGGACCCCCTGATTAACAGTCAGGTGCTCTAACCAACTGAGCTAAGGAGGAATGTTCCCATCATTTCTGATGGGACTGCAAAGTTACTTTGTTTTTTGGTAAAAGCAAATTTTTTTTGTGTTTTTTTGATTTGTGGGTCTCATGGATAATTGCTAAATTTGCCTTGTTATGGATGTTGAGCTTTTATCCAGAATGATAGGGGAGTTGGTTCTAGACCACAACAGCCTGTCTGTCCCCGGGTTAGGTACTTTTGTGGCAGAGGATATGCCGGCTTCTTTCTCGGAGCGGGGATATACTATTAATCCTCCTTATCGCAGGTTGTCTTTTTCGGGGCGCGAGTCTTCCGATGGCTTGCTGGCAGAGTTGTATGCAGCCGGCAACGGGCTTGCGCAGGATGAGGCGGCCGCTATTTTGGAGACTTTCATTGTCGAGCTCAAGTCCGCCCTGCAAAAGGACAAAACTGTGGAACTGCCCGGCCTGGGACGCTTGAGGGCCACCCGCGAGAACAGTTTCTTCTTTGTGCCGGATGAGGATCTTGATATCAGCCCCGACACCTATGGATTGGATCCCGTGTCCCTTAAGTCACACGGACTCATAGGTTTACCCGAGATACCTGTCCGCCCGGAACCGGCTACCGCAGAACCCGAACCGGCAAACGAGGCAGAACCTGCTCCCACTGAATCCGAGCCGGCTGACCAGTCTGAACCGTCTACCACAGAATCCGAACCGGCTCTTGCGGAACCAGTGTCCGCAACTCCGGAACCAGTATCGGTAGAGCAAGAGCCTGCCGTCGCCGGACCCGAGCCTGAGCCCGAGCTCGAACCGGCCCCAGAGCCCGCTCCTGAACAAACTCCTGAGCCCACCACAGAGCCTGAGCCCGCTCCCGAACCAACTCCCGCACCCACCAAAGAGCCCGAACCAGCACCAGCCCCCGAACCTCGCCCCCGCAAGCGCCGTAAGGGCCTTGGCTGGGCCATCGGCACGGTGGCTGCGGCTGCCGCGCTGCTGCTGGCCTTTGTGCTGGCTTCCCGCCTCGCTCCCGGCTCAACCGACCCTCTGCTATACACCCAGGAAGAACTGGCCATAATCAATCACCCTGAAGATGGATCTGGTTTACCCCGTTAATATCGCCCCTCTGGCCTCGCCGGAGAAGGCCGTCAAAGAAATGCTCCCCGTGGTGGAGCCCATGGGCACTGTAATCGGCCGCGCCTCCCGCGCCGCCTGCCATGCCGGCCCCAAGCTGCTTCATCCAGTGGTGCATCTCCACATCATAAACCGTTTCGGCCAGGTGTACCTTCAGCGCCGCTCGCCCTCCAAGCAACTATACCCCCTTTACTGGGACACTGCCGTAGGCGGGCACATCAGTTATGGCGAATACCTCCGTGAATCCCTTTTCCGCGAGGCCGGCGAGGAGCTTGGCTTCTACGACTTCAACCCCGTCCTGCTGGCCACTTATATCTTTGAGTCTCAAACCGAAAGGGAGCTCGTGAACACCTTCGGCACCGCCGGCAACTTTACCCTCAAACCCGACGGCGTCGAGGTAATGGACGGTCGCTGGTGGGACATTCCCGAGCTTGAAGAATCCTTCGGAAAAGGCATCCTCACCCCCAACTTCGAATACGAATTTCCCAAGATAAAGCAAAGCCTTCTGGCGCTTCTGTGATATGGATACCCTGAACAAATTCATAAAGGACCAGCTTTCCGTGTGGCCGCTGGCGGCAGCTAACTTCCGTGCTCTCAAGTCCATGAAGACCCGCTCCGTCAAAGTGGGCGGACTGGACGCCATAATCCAGTTCAACCCCGAGCGCATCGCCTCCAGCACCGCCGACACCGACGCCGCCACACTCGCCGCCAGGCCATGCTTCCTTTGCGTCGAAAACCGCCCCCCGGAGCAGTTCCACATCAAGTTCGAGGGCCGGAAAGGCCGCAAGTACAATATACAGGTCAATCCTTTTCCGATCTTCAAGCGCCACCTGGTAATCGCCCGCGAGGAGCATCTGCCCCAGGCCATCTGGCATCACCTTCCGGACATGCTGGATTTTGCCTGTAACTACAGGGGCTACACGGTGTATTACAATGGTCCCAAATCCGGAGCCTCCGCTCCAGATCATCTTCATTTCCAGGCGATTCCGCGTGAGTCCCTCCCCCTCGAAACGGCGGTCGACGCCTTCCTGGACGCCCCCGGTGAACCTCTCTCGGAGGTCAAGGACGCCAAACTCTACCACTTTGACACCTTCACCCGTGGCATATACTGCATAAAGGCACTCACCACCAAGTCGCTGGCCAAACTCTTCTACCAGTTCCTCGACTGCTGCCCCGTTCCCGACCCCGGCCTGGAACCTCGTTTCAACCTCTACGCCTGGTATCGCGCCGATACCCAGGAATACCGCATAATGGTTGTGCTGCGCAGCAAATTGCGCTCGCACCACTACTACTCCGACGGCCCTGACCACCTTACTATAGGTCCCGGCGCCGCCGAGATGGCAGGAGTCTTCGTGGCCCCCAAACAGGAAGACTTCGAGAAGGCCACCGCTGCCCAGCTCGAAGAGATGCTCTCCGAGGTAAGCGTGAGCCCCGAGGACGAAAAGATGATCCAGTCCCGCTTGACACGCCGTCAGCCCGAGATTGAGGTCGGCATCCTCTCCGCCCCCGAAATCGAGTTCGAAATCATTTCCGACGGCGCCGGTCCCCAGCGTGTCAGCGTGAAGGAAGGCCGTATCAACTACAACGGCACCCTGTACGATGAGCTCTACTTCGACTCCGTCACTCGTTCCACCCTTTTTGCCGAGCCCTCGTTCATCCTGCGTAACGTGCCCATAGGCAAGGACTTCCACTGGCAGCGCCTGCAGCACCAGAGGTTCGCCGGCTCACTTAAGTTCATAGCCGAAGGGGACTGCGTAACCGCCATAAACCGGGTCGGTCTGGAGGACTATCTGCTGTCGGTCATATCGTCTGAAATGAAGTCGACAGCCTCGTTGGAGTTCCTCAAGGCGCACGCAGTGATATCCCGCAGCTGGGCTATGGCCCGTATGCGCGACAGGCGCAATCCCACCAAGGCCGAGTCTGCCGTGCCCCACACCAGCTACGACGTGTGCGCCGACGACCACTGTCAGCGCTACCAGGGCCTCACCATGGCGGCGGGGGACACCGTACGCCTGGCCATCGACCAGACATGGGGTCAGGTACTCCTCTACGACGGAGTGATCTGCGACGCCCGCTTCTCCAAGTGCTGCGGCGGCCGCACCGAAATCTTCAGCACCTGCTGGGAAGACCGCGACTATCCTTACCTCCAGAGCGTCGAAGACCCTTACTGCAACTGCACCGACAAAGATATCCTCGCCCGCGTGCTCAACGACTACGACCTCGAAACATCCGATTTCTACGAGTGGGAGCAGCGCTACACCCGCTGGGAGCTGTCCGACCTGTTCCGCAAGCGCACCGGCATGGACGTGGGCATAGTCAAGAGCCTGAAAGCCGAGCAGAGGGGCCCCTCCGGGCGTATCAAACTCCTCCGCGTTACCGGCAGCAAAGGCTCGCGCCTGATAGGCAAGGAACTTGCCATCCGCAGGGCCCTGAGTGCCTCTCACCTCAAGAGCTCCAACTTCGAAGTCACCGTACAGGACGATACCTTCATCCTGCGCGGCCGCGGCTGGGGCCACGGAGTGGGCCTGTGCCAGATAGGCGCTGCGGTCATGGCGGAAAAGGGCTTCGACTACAAGCAAATCCTTGAATTCTACTATCGTGGAGCAGAAATCAAATAGCCGTACGCCATGGCTCTGGGTGCCTACCCTCTACTTCGTTGAAGGCATCCCCTACTTCATTGTCAATACCATCTCTTTGATAATGTTCAAGGACATGGGCATGGACAACGGCACCCTTGCCCTTCTCACAAGCCTTATCAGCATTCCCTGGGTAATCAAGCCGCTGTGGAGCCCGTTCGTGGATATTTTCCGCAGCAAGCGATGGTGGATAGTCACAATGCAGTTCGTCATGCTGGCCGCCATCGGCCTGGTGGCCTTTACGGCCCGGCTGAGCACTTTCACGTTGACGCTGATTCTTTTTATCCTGGCGGCGTTCGCTTCAGCCACTCACGACATAGCTGCCGACGGCTTCTACATGATCGCCCTTGACAACAGGAGGCAGTCGGCATTCGTTGGCATACGCAGCACATTCTACCGAATAGCTTCGGTGTTCGGGCAGGGCGTTTTGGTAGTTCTGGCCGGGGTGCTTGAAAGGCGCATGGGCAACATCCCCGCCGCATGGTCGGTAACCATGCTCGCCTCGTCGGTGCTGCTGTTGCTTCTGGCTCTGTATCACTTGTTTATCCTGCCCCGGCCGGCCGATGACCGCAATGCCGGGGAGGTGCGTACCGCCGCCGACGTGGCCCGCGAATTCGGCGGAGCGTTTGCTTCGTTCTTTACCAAGAAGGGCGTTTGGCTGGCCATAGCCTTCATGCTGCTGTACCGTTTGCCCGAGGCCTTCTCGGTCAAGATGCTGTTCCCCTTCTTCAAGGACCCTGTCGAGGCCGGCGGCCTTGGTTTCAGCACCGACATGTACGGAGTGGTGTATGGTACCTTCGGGGTGATTGCCCTGCTTGCAGGAGGTATACTCGGCGGGCTCGCCGCCTCCCGCTACGGCCTGCGCAAGTGCCTGTGGCCCATGGCCTTGTCCCTTGCCCTGCCGTGCGCCGTGTACCTGTACATGAGCATCGCCCAGCCCACAAGCCTCTGGGTCGTTGGATCTTGCGTAGTTCTGGACCAGTTCGGTTACGGCTTCGGCTTTTCAGCATATATGCTGTACATGATGCACTTCTCGGAAGGGCCTCTCAAAACCTCGCACTATGCTATCTGTACGGCTTTCATGGCCCTCTCCATGATGCTTCCGGGACTTGTGGCCGGATACTTGCAAGAAGCCCTTGGGTATGCAGGATTTTTTATACTCGTAATGCTATGTTGTATCGCAACCTTCTTCGTAACTTTCTTTGTGCGGCGGCGCTTGCAGTGAGCATCTCCGCCGGTGCACAGGTCAAACCCGGCATCGAAGTACTGCGCGATCGCGGCTTCGAGGGCCTTAAGGGCAAGCGCGTGGGCCTTCTGACCAACCCCAGCGGGGTTGACCGCCAGTTGCGCTCTACCATCGACATACTCCGCGAAAACGTTAATCTCGTGGCCCTGTATGCCCCTGAGCACGGCGTACGCGGCGATATCTGGGCCGGAGGCAAAGTTGAGTCGGGCAAGGACGAGGCTACCGGCCTGCCGGTGCATTCCTTGTACGGCGCTACGCGTCAGGCAACGCCCGAGATGCTCAAGGACATCGACATACTGGTCTACGATATCCAGGACGTCGGCACGCGTTCCTACACCTTCATCAGCTGCCTTGGACTCACCATGCGTACCTGCGCCACCATGGGCATCCCCGTGATGGTGCTTGACAGGCCAAATCCTCTGGGCGGTCTCAAGATGGAGGGAAGTGTTGTGCGCAAAGGCTTCTACTCCTATGTCAGCCAGTACCGTATTCCATACGTTTATGGTCTGACCGTGGGCGAACTTGCGAAGCTCATCAACGAAGAGGGGCTGAACTGCGGCCAGAAAGGGGATCTGCCGCCGCTCAAGTGCAAACTCACCGTAGTGCCCATGGAAGGCTGGGAGCGCAGCATGACCTACGACAAGACGGGGCTTCCCTGGGTGATGCCTTCGCCCAATATCCCATATCCCAGAAGCGCTGTCTGCTACCCCTGCGCCGGTCTGGTAGGGGAGTTCAACAATTATCTGAACATCGGCATAGGCTACACCATACCTTTCGATGCATTTGCGGCCGAGTGGATAGATGCCGACGCCCTCAAGACCAGGCTCGACAGCTACAACGTCCCCGGGGTGGCCTGGAGAACAGTCCACTACACTCCTTTCTACGGAAGTTCCGCCAAGAAACTCATCCACGGAGTGCAGTATTATTTCACCGATTATGAGGCTGCTCCCATCACCCTGGTGCAGTTCTACGTAATGCAGGCAGTATACGAATTGTATAAAAAGAATCCATTTGAATTGTCCGAAGGACGTATTTCCATGTTCAACAAAGTTTGTGGAACGGATTTTGTCAGTAAGGAATTCAGCAAGCGATTCAAGGTTCAGGATATCCTTTCTTACTGGAATGCCGACATCCCCGCCTACGAGTCCTTGGCAAAAAAGTATTGGATTTACAATTAATACCACTGCCTTATGAAACACTTGACAAGATTTGCAGCTTTGATGACGGCAGCCGCCATCTTTGCTTTCCTTCCCAGTGCCCAGGTTTGTGGCCAGGCCCGCCGCGGTGGCGGCGGTGCATCTCATTCGCACAGTAGCGGTTCTTCATACAGCAGCCACAGCCACGGCCCAAGCCACAGCAGCGGGTCAATGAGCAGCGGTTCGCATTCTCACCGTCCATCCGGCGGCGCTACATATAGTGGAGGTTCCCATTCGCACCGTCCATCCGGCGGCAGCATGTCTGGCCATTCCTCTTCCGGCAGCGTGTCCCGCCGCCCTTCGACCAGCAGCCACGTGAGCGGTACTCCTTCGTACCGCCCTTCGACCGGCAGTCATGTGGGCAGCACTCCTTCCCACCGTCCTTCGACAGGTGGCAATGTAGGAAGCACTCATTCACATCGTCCGGCTCCCGGTTCGCATACTGGCGATATCCGCAGCTACGGCGCCCGAGTGCCTTCAGGCGGCGCAACTCATTATTCTGGTGAGCGTCGCGACCGCATTTCCGGAGGTGTTCATGATGGTCATTCCGGCGGCCATGTTGGCGGAGCAGCCCCTGCCCGCCGTCCTGACTACGGTCATGCAGACGGTGCCCGCAGGCCCGGAGGTAGCCACATGGGAGGCGGCCATGCTCCTGCCCGCGGCTATGCCGACGGCTCCCACAGTCCCCGTACTCCCGGTGCTGTCAGGCCCGCTCCCGGCACCCACCACAGCATGACCCATGGCAGAATGCCCGCAAGCGTGAGGGTTCATCCCCATCCCGGTGCAGCCCCTCGTCATCATCGTGATCCCATGCCTCTTAGGGGCGATCCTGCAAGGTTCCACTCCCACGGGCATCACCACTACGGACACTATCTGCACGCACTGCCTACCCATTATGTAGTACATCACTACTGGGGCCGTGACTACTACTATTACAACGATATCTGGTACAGGTATTACTCCGGCAGGTATTGGATATGCCGCCCTCCTTTCGGCTACGTATTCACCCCTCTTGCCGATGCAGTCTACACCGCCTGCCGCTTTGCGTACTTCTTCAATGACGTCTATTATTACAATACCGTCAACGAGAACGCCCGCACGATCCAGGCCCAGAACAGCACCATAGCTGCCAACAACGCCCTGATTGCCCAGCAGAACCAGACCATCGCCATGAATTCCAACATGGCTGCCGTTTCCGGCTCCCTTGCCAAGGATCTCGGGCTCGTACAGAGCTACGCCGACGCCAGCGTGGAGTACTTTTACAACGACGGCGTGTTCTACACCAAGGGCGCTGACGGCCAGTACACGGTAATAGTTCCCCCCGCAGGAGCGCTTGTGGACAAGATTCCCGACGACTTCGAGCTCATCGAGCTTGGCGGCGGCACCTATTACAAGGTAGACGATACCGTGTACCGCATGACCATCGACGCCGAGGGCAAAGCCTGCTTCGAGGTACTCGGCCAGCTTATCTCATAGCGGATGGCATCAATAGGTATATTCGACTCAGGCTCAGGAGGCCTTACAGTTCTCAGGGAGATTCGGAAGATTCTCCCTGATGAACGTTATATATACTGGTCCGACAACGCCCATTGCCCCTACGGCGAAAAGACTCCGGAATATATCATCGGCCGCAGCCGGGCCATAACCGACCTTCTGTTGTCTAAAGGCGCCGACGCGGTGGTGGTTGCCTGCAATACTGCCACCGCCGCCGCTATAGCTACGCTCCGTGCCGAGTATACGATTCCCTTTGTGGGCATGGAACCGGCAGTCAAGCCTGCTGCTTCGGGTACACGCACCGGGGTTGTGGGAGTGCTTGCTACAGCCAGTACTCTGAGCGCCCCCAAATATCTGAATATCAAGGGTCAATATGCCGACGCCGTTCGCATCGCCGAGCACGTGGGCAAGGGCTTTGTGGAACTTGTCGAGTCGCTCGAACTGGATGGCCCGCACGCCGAGGCAGTGGTGCGTGCCAGCCTTGAGCCCCTGCTTGCCCAGGGTGCCGACACAATAGTCCTGGGCTGCACACATTATCCGTTCCTGCTGCCATTGATGCAGCGTATCGCCCCTGATGGAGTCAAGTTCATCGATCCTGCCCCTGCAGTAGCCCGTCGCCTGGCCGATGTGCTCAAGATGCACGGCATACCCACCTCCTGCGGGACTCCCGGAGTCGAACTCTTGTCCTCCGGTCCCGACGCCACACTGAAAAAACTGTTTGAACTGATATGAAACTATTCAAGATGACGATGTACATCGGTGCCGCATTGCTTGTAGCGGGCTGCGGTCAGAAGAAAAGTGATTTCCGCTACACGGTTGACCAATTCGCCGATGTTAAAGTAATCCGCTACCAGGTTCCCGGCTGGGAAGACCTGAGCCTTCAGCAGAAAGAATACGCCTACCACCTGTCCGAGGCTGCCAAATGGGGCCGTGACATTCTGTGGGACCAGAACTGCCGCTACAATCTACAGCTGCGCCACGCTGTGGAAGACATCCTTGAAAACTACGCGGGAGACCGCAAATGCAGTGAATTCGAGGAGTTTACGGAGTATGCCAAAAGGATCTTCTTCAGCAACGGCATACACCATCACTACGCCGAGGATAAATTCTTCCCTGAGTGTGAGCCATCCTATTTCGAGAAACTACTGGATGCTGTAGGCCGTTCAGACGAGGCAGGTTTCCTGCTGGCTTATGCATACGATCCTTCCGTATGTCCGCAGCGCCGCAGCACCGCCAAGGACGGGGATATCGTAGAGTTGTCTTCAGTAAACTTCTACGATGGTGTTACCCGCGAGGAGGTGGAGGCTTATTATGCCTCGGTGGAAGATCCCTCCGACACTCGTCCCGTCTCCTATGGCCTGAATACCAAAGTGGTTAAGGAAAATGACCAGGTTGTGGAAAAGCAGTGGAAGGCGGACGGCATCTACGGCCCCGCCATCGAAAAGATATGCGCAGAGCTGGAACTGGCCCGCAAAGTCGCCGAGAACGACATCCAGAAGCGCGCCCTTGGCTTGTTGATCGACTATTACAAGACCGGTGACCTGCGCAAATGGGATGAATTCAATATCGAGTGGGTGAAAGACACGCTTGGGACCGTCGATTTTGTGAATGGTTTCGTGGAGGATTACAACGATCCCCTCGGCCGCAAGGGCTCCTGGGAGGGTCATGTCAACATCAAGGATGCCAAGGCTTCCGAGCGCTCAGCTATCCTGAGTGCCAATGCCCAGTGGTTCGAGGATAACTCGCCCGTAGACTCGCGATTCCGCAAAGCCAAGGTCAAAGGTATCAGCGCCAAGGTTATCAACGCCGTGTGCCTTGCCGGCGACTCATATCCTTCTACTCCCATCGGCATCAACCTGCCCAACGCCGACTGGATCCGCCGCGACTACGGCTCAAAGAGCGTTACCATCTCCAACATTTCCCGCGCCTACGATTATTCTGCGGACGAGCAGCCCCGCAGTGCGCTCACCGAATTCGCCTGGGACGAGGCAGAGGTGGCGCGCGCCAAGAAGTACGGCTCCTATGCCAGCGAGATTCACACCGACCTTCACGAGTGCCTCGGGCATGGCTCCGGCCAGTTGCTCAAAGGCGTGTCAAGCACCGCCATGGGCGAGTATTCCTCGGCCCTCGAGGAGGCACGCGCCGACCTTTTCGGCCTCTATTACGCCGCCGATCCCAAGCTCGTGGAACTTGGAATCATGCCCGACCTTGATGCATACAAGGCTGAATATGACTCGTTTATCCGCAATGGCCTGCTGGTGCAGTTCAACCGTGTCGAGCTGGGCCGCCCCAACACCGAGGCCCACATGCAGGACCGCAAGCTCATTGCCGAATGGTGCTTCCAGCGCGGCAAGGGCGCCGGTGCCGAGGGCGTCGATGTGATTGAAAAGCGTGTTCGTGACGGCAAAACCTACTTTGTCGTTACCGACTACGATGCGCTCCGCGGCATGTTCGGCGATCTCCTTGGAGAGATCCAGAGGATTAAGTCGGAGGGCGATTACGAAGCCGGAAAAGCCCTGGTTGAAGAATATGCGGTCAATATCGATCCCGCCCTTCACCGTGAGGTCCGCGAGCGCTATGCCGCCCTCGAACTCAAGCCTTACGGCGGCTTCATCAATCCCGAAATCGTTCCCGTCGAGAAAGGCGGCGTCATTACCGATTACGAAATCCGCTACACCGACGATTACCTCGGCCAGATGCTCGAGTACGGCCGCAAGTACGGAGTGTTATAGCCGTTAGCCCGTCTCAAGGCAAGACTTTGGGCAAGGTCCTTTTTTAGACGGTGCATCTTGCCCGGCAATATGCAGTAGACAGCAGTGTGGAGCATTTTAATGGGCAAGGTCCTTCGCTTGAAAGAGGACCTTGCTCATTTATTATAGATCTCGTTTTGTCAGGACTAGGAGTTTCCTGCGGCCTTTGAGGGTATAGTCGGGGGACTGGAAGGTTTTGCCGCTGAGGGTCACTGTGCCGAGGGGCTCGGTGTGGTAGCGCTCCAGAAGGGCACAGAGTTTGCCGAAGGTCTCAGCGCTGAAAGAGCAGTTCTCGAGCATGCGCCAGAGAACATAGCGCCAGTGCTTTAGCTCGATCAAGGGTAATACACTGATTTCCAGAGTATTGTCTTTTTCTTTAACAATCTTTTCGGCGGCCTCGCGGAAATAATCGTCGGCAATGTCGTCCACCTGTCGGATGCGGCCCATGTCTTCGCCGAGAGTTTTAATAAAAGAGGGATTGATCTCTTTGAATACCGGGAATACCTGGTTCCGGATTTTGTTCCTCCTGGCCTCGTTAAGTCTGTTCGTGCTGTCCTCCCTCCATTCTAAGCCCTTGGCCTCCATCCATCCCCGGATATCCTCCCTCGAACAGCCCAACAAAGGCCTTGCGAGCCGTAATCCCCCGGCCTCCGTTGAAGCCGCTGGTTCTTCCAGGAACCATGGCCGCCCGTGGCCATGTGAACGGGAGGGGCCCACAAGCGCAGCGCAGTGGGAGGGATGAAGCGAAGCTGAAGTTCCTGGAAGAACCAGCGGCGAAACGGAGGCCGGGGGAATTCCCCGGAGTCCCTTGGTGCCGGTTCCCCGAAGGAGATTGAGAATCAGCGTTTCGGCATTGTCATTGGCGTTATGGGCAGTGGCCAGGACATCAAAACCGCCTTGCTTGAGCAACTCGTCGAACCAGCTGTAGCGGAGCTCCCTGGCCGCCATCTCTATGGAGATACCATTTGAGGATGCATATTCAACTGTCTGGAAATGATGCACATAGCACTCAATTCCCAGCTTCGCGCATTCTCGCCTCACGAACTCCTCGTCCCCGTCGGACTCTGCCCCACGCAGGCCGAAATTGCAATGCGCCACGGCAAACGAAGCCCCCGGGAATAACTCGGGGGCCCGATGCAGCATGTACATTGAGTCTATGCCGCCGCTTACCGCCAGCAGCACTTTCATTTCTTGCCGCCCAGGGTGTAAGTAAAGTTGAACGACAGGAAATCCTTGAACTGGACCTTGCTCACGGTGCCGTCGATTTCAACGATAGGATCGTAGATCAGCCATGTGCTGAAGCCCACTTTGAAGAACTTGGCGAGCTGCCAGGTAATCTTGTTGTCCCAGTTGATGCGGTTCTGGGTGAACGGATTGTGAAGATAATCGGTGAAAAGCACCAACTGCGTCTCGAAATTGAAAACATCGTTGATGGCGAAGCGGGCGTTGGCCTTGACCTGGGCACCGAACTGGAACAGTTTGTTGTCGTAGATCACTGCCTCGTCAGTAGCGCTTAACTGCGGCATACCGTAGGCCTTGCGCAGCACTGGATTGGTGCAGAAGATGAGGCTTCCGGTCAGAGGTGCGAAGGTAACGTCGAACCAGTCGGAAGGCTTCCACTCGATACCGAGCGCCAGATTGTTGTAAGCAGGGGAGAAGAATCCGGACTTTAGCTTGTCGGGATCGGCAATCCAGCTTTCGTCTTCCAGCTGCTTGTAACCGCTGTAAGTATCAGTGAACTGGGAACGGAAATCGTATGCCGCAGTCCAGTTCCACTTGCTCTCGGGGGCCGTTTTATATGCCAGTTTGCTTTCGAGGTAGATGCGGTCGTTGCTCTTCTGGAGCACGTTGGCCTTGTCCTGGGACCAGATAAAACCGTACTGAAGCTGCAGACGGTTGTTCCAGCTCAGCAGTGACTTGGCATAATCGGCCTTGGCATCGATGCCTCCCGCCAGTGTGACGGTGTTGAAGCCGCCGGCAGCCCAGTTGGAAAGGGAAGTCTGGGTGATACCGAGGTCGAAAACCGATGAACTCTTCCAGTATTTGGGTTTGACCACGGGAGCCTCCTCCTGAGGTGCGTCGGCAAATGCTGCTGCGGCCTCGGCGGCGGCTTTCTGGGCGTCGTCCTGCGCAAAGGCGGACACGCTGCACAGGGCCAGCAGCCCTGCGATGATGCTATATCGTTTCATATCAGTACGAGATTGCAAATACTACACGTTCGTGGGAAGGTTTGCCCGAGAAGATATCCTTGCCTTCCTCCTTGCATACATAGCTGTCTACAGGAATGCAGCGGATGGTGGCCTTGGTGGCGTCCTTGATGGCCTGCTCGGTTTCGGTAGTGCCGTCCCAATGGCAAAGCAGGAACTTGCCCTGCTGGATCTTGACCTTGAACTCCTCCCAGTCGTCGCACTTCTCGACGTTGGCGTCGCGGAAGGCCATGGCCTTATTGTAGATGTTCTGCTGAATGGCGTCCAGCAGGCCCTTGATGTGCTCTGCGATGCCGTCCAGCTGCATGGTCTCCTTGGTGAGGGTGTCGCGGCGGGCAACCTCCACGGAGCCGGCGGCCAGGTCCCTTGCTCCCATGGCAAGGCGTACGGGCACACCCTTGAGCTCCCACTCGGCGAATTTGAAACCGGGACGAAGGGTGTCGCGGCTGTCGATTTTGACGCTCACGCCAAGGGCTTCCAGTTCCGATTTTATCTTGTCGAACTCGGCCATGACTGCGCTGAATTCCTCGTCGCTGCGGTAGATAGGTACCATGACTACCTGGATAGGTGCAAGGGCAGGCGGAAGCACCAGGCCGTTGTCGTCACCGTGAGCCATGATCAAGGCGCCCATCAGGCGGGTGCTGACACCCCACGAGGTGGCCCAGACGTAATCCATCTTGCCGTCCTTGCCGGTGAACTGGACGTCGAAGCTCTTTGCGAAATTCTGCCCAAGGAAGTGCGAGGTGCCGGCCTGGAGTGCCTTTCCGTCCTGCATCATGGCCTCGATGGTGAGGGTGTCGATGGCGCCGGCGAAACGCTCGTTGGGGCTCTTGTGACCGACAATTACGGGCAGGGCCATAATGTTGCGGGCGAAGTCGGCGTACACGTGCACCATCTCTTCGGCCTTGGCCTGGGCCTCTTCGGCCGTGGCATGTGCGGTGTGCCCCTCCTGCCAGAGGAACTCGGCGGTGCGCAGGAACAGGCGGGTGCGCATCTCCCAGCGCACTACGTTGCACCACTGGTTGCAGAGCACGGGCAGGTCGCGCCAGGAGGTAATCCAGTTCTTGTATGTATTCCAGATGATGGTTTCCGAGGTGGGACGAACAATCAGTTCCTCCTCGAGTTTTGCGGAAGGATCAACCACGACGCCGCTGCCGTCGGGTGCGTTCATCAGGCGGTGGTGTGTCACTACTGCACACTCCTTTGCAAAGCCGGCCACGTGCTCGGCCTCGCGGCTGAAGAATGATTTTGGAATGAAAAGAGGGAAGTAGGCATTCTGTACGCCGGTCTTTTTGAACATGCCGTCAAGGATGGACTGCATCTTCTCCCAAATGGCGTAGCCATAGGGCTTTATGACCATGCATCCGCGTACTGCAGACTGCTCGGCAAGGTCTGCTTTCAAGGCCAGGTCGTTGTACCACTGCGAGTAATTCTCTTCACGTTTTGTAACCTCTTTTGCCATATTAAGTTTTTTTTACCAAATTTGTATCGTTAATATTGCGTGCGCACGGCACGAATGTTGCGTATGCAAAGATACAAACTTTTATCAAAGGAGGTAACATAATGAAACGGAGCCTGATAATTTTATTGCCCGCCCTGCTGGCGCTGGCATCTTGCGGGACTGCCGCTCAATATGCCTCGGACCAGCTATATCCCGACGGGATATACTACCGGCCCCAACCGCCGGTGCAGCTGTACAGCGAGGAGGATTTTCGCGATATGGCAGCCCGTAACCTTGCGGCCGACAGCCTCAAAACCAACAAGAAGCTGGAGCAGGATTACAGTTACGGCTACTACAGTCCCTATTACTATTATAGCCCTTACTGGGGCTATCGCTCTTATGCCTGGGGTCTTTGGGCAGACCCTTGGTGGGACCCGTTCTGGGACCCCTGGTGGGGATACGGCAGGTACAGCTACTACGGTTTCTATTCCCCGTACAGCTATTATTCCTACTCATACCCTTACTACTACCACCACTATTACAGCTACGCGCCCTACCATCCCGTTTATGTCTCCCGTCCTGCCGATTATGGCGCCTCGGGCTATCCGGGCAACTACCTGACCGGAGGTAACAATCACCGCAGGGCAGGATCCATGGGAGTGAGCGGCACTTCGGTAGCGCCTTCGTCCACTACGTACCGCAGGTCCAGCGGTTCGGGCTCAGGCACAACGGTGCGCTCTTCTTCATCGTCTTCTTCATCTTCAGGTTACAGACGTGCCGGCGGCAGCGGTTACACCTCACGCAGCAGCTCGTCGTACAGCGGCAGTTCGTCCCGTAGCAGTTACTCATCGGGCAGCAGCTACTCGTCAGGAAGCAGCTATTCCGGTGGCAGCAGCCATTCTTCCGGCGGCGGTTACTCCGGCGGTGGTGGCGGCGGCAGCCATTCCGGTGGCAGCGGCGGCGGTGGCGGCGGTCGCAGGTAAGAGTCTCAACCATTAACACTTCAGTACCATGAAAAAGATATTGACAGCATTAGCAGCCTTGACGGCGTTTTGTTCCGCCGCCTTCGCTCAGGATTCATATTACGCCGAGATGCTCAGCCGTAACAACTACTACGGCACGGCGCGCTCGGTAGCCCTCGGCAATGCAATGACTGCTCTTGGCGGGGACCTTGGCTCCATCGGCATCAATCCTGCCGGTTCTGCCGTTGCGGGATACGGGCAGTTTACAATAACTCCCAGCCTGCTCTTTTCCAGCACCGGCGCATCCTATTCTCCCGACGGCCAGAACTACGGAGGTGTTTACAAGACTCCTCACACTAAGTTCAACCTGCCCAACATCGGACTCATGCTCACCATGTTCTCCGATTACGAGAGCTCCCTCAGGAGCATGACTATGGGATTCGTTGCCAATACCACCAACTCCTTCCTTAATTATTCCACCGGAAGAGGGTATAACTCAACCAATTCCTTCCTCGGAAGCCTGGCTGCAGGTGCTCTCGGGATGGGTCCTGACGATATGCCGCGCGACCTGTATGCTGCATACTGCGCCAACCAGATAGGGGAGTACGGTCCTGTCGGCTCCAGGGTATATGCTGGTGCGAACGAAAGGATAAACGATGCTGAAACGTATTCGTTCATCCCCGGCGAGCTTGACCAGGCGGCGGTCTACAACACCTATGGATCCAAGACGGACTTGCTCTTCAACATCGGATTCAATATGGAGGACCGCTTCTACTTCGGATTCAACCTTGGTGTCCCTACCCTCAGGTACAGCCGCCAGGAGGTCTTTACCGAAGTGCCTCGTGAGCCGGGCCAGTTCCCTGTCATCTTCTACACCGACGATGAGGGCACGACCAAGGTTTCCACCAATTATGCCAACTCGTCAAATTCGTATACCCTCAACACCACCGCTACGGGTGTGAACGCCAAGTTCGGTTTCATAGCGCTCCCCACCGAGCATCTGCGCATTGGAGCTGCCATCCAGACTCCCACAATGTACACTGTGTCGGAGCGCTGGCAGTACGGGGCTTCCACTACCTACGAAGACCACAGCTTTGACGGTAACTGGAAGTCTTCGATAGGAGAGGCTTCATACAATCTCCGCAGCCCTTATATCGTAGATGCCGGTATCGCCTATACCCTTCCCGGAATCGGATTGTTCAGCGTTGATTATGAGTTGACCGACTACAGTATCATGGAGTACCGTGACGAGGGTGCTGATTACTACTTCAGTTCCGTCGATAACTGGGCCACCACGAATGTTGTCAACAAGACCTTCTGCGGTGTGTCACATTCAGTCCGTGCCGGTATCGAGGTCAAGCCCATACCTGCCGTATCGGTACGCGCCGGTTATTCCTTCGTGTCCGACCCTGAAAAGTACTACGAAAACTTGTCCGGCGGCGGTATAGTCACGGCCGAGACGGTTCAGTTCCTTGGCAACTCCACTGCTTTCAGGCAGCAGCTCGGTGAGGGTCACTATTTCAAGAATTTCACCCATGCCGTATCACTCGGCGCAGGCTATTCTTCGTCAGGATCCTTCTTCGCCGACCTTGCCCTCCGCCTGACTGCATTCCCTACAACGTATTATGCTCCTTATTATTACGGTGCATACGAGGCCCGCAACAAGGATGGCTTGGTCGTCTCCACCAACGCACCCCTTGAGCGCCTGGACCGCAGTGTATTCGATGTGCTTTTGACCCTGGGATGGAGATTCTGATTATATGGAGATAAGCGCCAAAGAACTTGCAGCCGCCCTGGGCGGCACTGTCGAGGGCGACCCCGAGGCTAAAGTGACCTCATTCGCCAAAATAGAGCACGGAAAGCCAGGATCCATCAGTTTCTTCGCCAATCCTAAATACGAGCAGTATGTTTATACCAGCAAGGCTTCGGTCTTGCTGGTTAATTCTGATTTTGTCCCTTCCAAACCTGTGACACCCACCATGGTCCGGGTGCCCGACGCCTACAGCGCCGTGGCACAGCTGCTAAAGGTGGTGGCAGATAAAAAGCGAAAGTATCGCCGTCACAGGAGTTTCCCCTGCCATATAGCCTGCAGCGCCAAGCTCGGCAAGAAGGTCTGGGTAGGCCGCTTCGTGAGCATAGGCAAGAAATGCCGGATAGGGGACTGCACCAAAATATACGACAACGTAACCATAGGCGAGGGGACTGTAATCGGCAAGCAGTGTATAATTTATCCCGGAGTGCATATCTTCCCGGGTATGGTGATAGGGGACAGAGTGATACTGCATGCCGGCTGCATAATCGGCGACGACGGCTTCGGCAACTCCCTGCAGCCCGACGGCACCTGGCAGAAGATCGAGCACCTGGGCAATGTTATCATCGGCAACGATGTGGAGATTGGCTCAAACACCACTATAGACAAGGCACCTATGGAATCTACCATCATCGCCGACGGCGCACGTATCGACAATCTATGCCAGATAGCGCACAATGTGGTTATTGGCAAGAACACCGCCATGGCCGCACAGTGCGGTATCGCCGGATCGACCAAGATCGGCGAGAGCTGCATTCTTGGCGGACAGGTCGGCGTAACCGGGCATATAAACATAGCTGACCATACAACAGTGGGAGCCAAGTCGGCCTTGATAGGCAATGTGCGCAAAGGCGGACAGACCTATTATGGCAATCCGGCTATACTTCACCGTACCTATCTCAAGGCATACGCCAAGTTCAAGCAGGCAGGGGAAGAAACCTCCAATTAGGCAAATCGGGAAATAATCCCTATCTTTGCCGGCGCAATGAATCAGCAGACTCTAAAAAAAGAATATATATTCGAAGGTAAAGGATTGCACACGGGTAAGCAAGCCCGTGTGCTTTTGCGTCCTGCTCCTGCCGGCACCGGCATTGTGTTCAGGCGCACCGACCTTGGCGGAGTGGAAATCCCGGCGGTGGCAGGCAATGTTGCGTCCACCCGCCGCAGTACCCTGCTTAAGAACTGCAAGGCAAAAGTCGGCACGGTAGAGCACCTTATGTCCGCTTTGTACGGCCTCGGCGTCGACAATGCCTATGTGGATGTAGACAGCAGCGAGATGCCTATCCTCGACGGAAGCGCCGCGCCCTATGTCAAAGCCATCGCCGTCGACGGAACCCTTGGGCAGGATGCTCCGCGTGCCTGGGTAGAAATCTCCCATGAAATCATAGTGCGCAACTCCCGCACAGGTTCCTGGATCAAGATTACCCCAGCCGATGAACCCTCGTTCGAGATCACTATCGATTTCAATTCCAAGGTAATAGGCGTCCAGAATACCCGCTTTGATGCTTCCGTGGACTATGCGACACAGATTGCTCCGTGCCGTACATTCTGCTTCCTTCACGAGGTTTTCCCGTTGTTGCTCCTGGGCCTGGCCCGCGGCGGCGACGTAAGCAACGCCATCGTGGTGGTTGAAAAACCCGTCAGCAAGTGGCAGGCCCGCTTCATGGCCAAAGTGCTCGGACATACACTGGAGTCGGTCCCCGACAGCGGCTACATCTGCAATCCCGACCTTCGTTTCTCCGACGAGTGCGCAAGGCACAAGCTCCTTGACCTCATAGGTGACCTGCACCTTTGCGGCGGCATGCTCAAAGCAAAAGTGGAGGCATATAAACCAGGGCACGCACTGAATACCGCCGCTGCCCGCGAAATAATGAACAAACTTAAGTAACCATGGCAATCATACATCCTCTGGCCACCGTCCATCCCGGTGCGAAACTCGCTGAAAATGTGGAAGTTGGCCCTTATGCTTACATAGATGACAATGTCGAGATAGGTGAGGGTACCAAAATCCTTCCTCACGCTACCATCTTCCCTTATGTCAAGATGGGCCGCGATTGCAACGTGTTCCCTGGAGCCGTTGTTGGAGCAATTCCGCAGGACCTCAAGTTCGACGGTGAAGTTACCTGGGTTGAGATAGGCGACAGGGTGAACATCCGCGAATGCGCTACCATCAACCGCGGCACCAAGGCCAGCGGCAAGGGCGTAACCCGCATCGGAAATGACACTCTCATAATGTCTTACGTTCATGTGGCGCATGATTGCAACGTTGGCAACCACTGTATTCTGGTGAGCTACGTCGGCATTGCAGGCGAAACTGACCTGGACGACTGGGCCATCATCGGCGGCGGCACCAAAGTGCATCAGTTCACCAAGATCGGCACTCATGCCATGGTGGGCGGCGGCACTGCGGTCAACAAGGACATCCCCCCTTATTCCATCTGCGGGCGTGTTCCCATCTGCTATGCCGGTGTCAATCTGGTGGGCCTGAGGCGCAGGGGCTTCGACTCCGACGCCATCCGTACCATCAAAGATATCTACGATGTGCTTTACTATCAGGGATATAACTTCACCGATGCCATCGCCCGCGTGCGGGAGGGCTTCCCTGAGAGCGTGGAGCGCGACACCATCCTGAGCTTTATCGAGAACTCCAAAAGAGGTATCGTTCGCGCCGGTGACTCCCGCGAGAAGGGCGGCATCGAGTAGCTGTGGTACTCTCTACAGCATGGTTTCCTCCTGTCGGATTCTTTGCCCTGCTGGCAGAGAATCCGATTGTATATCTCGAGGCCTGCGAGAGCTATCGCAAACAAACATGGCGCAACCGCTGCCGCATATTGACAGCCAACGGCCCCATGGACCTTCGGGTGCCGGTGCAGCATGACGGCGAGCGCCTGATTACGCGAATACGGGTGGACTGGAGCACTCCGTGGCTACGGCAGAACTGCTACGCCATCGACAGTGCCTACTACAGTTCACCCTTCTTCGAGTACTACCGGGATGAGCTTTTCGGCATACTCGAGCGCAGGCAGGAGTTCCTGTGGGACATGAACATGGATATCATCCTTTTTTTCTGCAACAAGATAGGCATCGCCCCTCAGATCCTGCCCACAGTTGATTACGTTGCCGATGTCCGGGACGACTGGCGCGACGCCCTCAGCCCCAAACGCCCTGCTCTGATTCATATCCGTCCCTATTGGCAGGTCTTCCGCGACCGCTATGGATTCGTCGACGGACTCTCAGTCATGGACCTGCTGTTCAACGAAGGGCCGGAGAGCCTCAGCCAGTTGCGGAGGCCGTTGAGGGAGTTGAGCAAGTAGAAGGAGTATTTGATGATGTAGATCAGTGCGTACGAGGAATCGGCGTTGCCGTGCAGCGTAACTGCCCACATTGTGATGGAGAAGATATTGACTCCTATCCAGAATATCCATTGTTCCATATAGGCCGTGCTCATCAGAGCCTGGCCTATTATGTTGCACATCAGTGGCAGTACGTCCAGCACCACGGCGGCCTTGATAAAGGTGTCGGCGGCCGATTTGTCGAAGCGGGCGATTATAAAGTATGCGACTACCGAGCCGGCGAGGAAAACCAGGCATGCGAGCCACCGCTGCCGGGTAGTTAGCCGTCGAGCCTTGACGCTGCCCTCGGAAGTGTTTCCGCGCCGTTTCCACTGAAAGAATCCAACAAACTGCATGGGGACAAAGTACAGGAAATGCAGCACGGCATTTCCCAGCCCGGAGCTGCCGTTTTTCCAGTTGATAAGGCACATGGCGCCGTAGATGCTGACGTCCAGCAGTCCGAACAGGAAGGTGATAATCTTGCCGCTGGCCGAGGCCACCGTGGCCGCAACGCCCATGAGCGAGCCGAAGGCTGCAAAAATCAGCAGCCACCTTGCTTGGGTGTCGGCAGGGCCGAACTTGAGTGCGGTTGCCAGCACCGTAACCACAGCCATCCCTGCCAGTATGAAAACCGAGAAATATTTGTTGAAAGTCTTGTTGTCCACGTCGCAAATATAGTCATTTTCCGGTGGGGGCAGTACCTCCGGAGCCCATAAAACATGGGAAAAGGGCTCCGGAGGTACTGCTCCCACTGAAAAATTTGGCAATTTGCCTTGGATTTACTATCTTTGCATCCGTGTTGAAGATAGAGGCCGAAGGGCTTCTATTTTTTGTTACATGAAGGCTTATGCAAAGACAGGAATTCGACAATGTAGTGCTTAAAGCTGCCCGGGAGCGCGGCTGCACCGTGGTTGCCATCGATTTCAACGACGATGACAATGTATTTGAAGTGACCATCGACAAGGAGTCCGCCCCCGTGGACCTGGAAGACTGCGAGTATGTGCACAGGGCTGTGCTTACCGCTTTCGACCGCAACGTCGAGGACTACGCCCTTACGGTGGGCTCACTTGGCATAGGCTCCGAAGAAGCAGATGAAATATTGAAAACGATACAAGAATAATGGAAAAAGAAAAAGTCATTACCCTCATTGATGCCTTCAAGGATTTCAAAGAGGAGAAGAACATCGACCGCTCCGTGATGATGGGCGTGCTCAAGGACGTGTTCCTTACCCAGATTGCCAAGACTTTCGGCAGTTCCGACAACTTCGACGTCATTGTCAATGTCGACAAGGGAACCTGTGAGATCTACCAGAACTTCGAGATTGTAGAGGAAGTTGAGAATCCCAACGCCGAAATGACTCTCGAGCAGGTTCAGCAGGACAGCGGAGACGACGACTACGAGGTGGGCGATTCCTACGCCAAACTCTTCCCCCTGTCATCCTTCGGCCGCCGCGGTATCCTGAATATCCGCCAGAACCTTCAGGGCCGTATCATGGACATCGAGAAGGCCAACGTTTATAAGAAATACTCAGAGAAAGTGGGCGAGATTTTCGTTGGTGAGGTCTATCAGACCTGGAGCAAGGAAGTGCTCATCCTCGACGAGGACGGCAACGAGCTGCACATCCCCAAGGCCGAACAGATCCCCGGCGAGCACTTCAAGAAGAGCGAGTCCGTCCGCGCTATCATCAAGAGCGTCGAGATGCGCAACAATACCACTCCCTACATCACCCTGAGCCGTACCAGCGACGAGTTCCTGGAGCGCCTCTTCGAGCAGGAAGTCCCTGAAATAGCCGACGGCCTCATCACCATCAAGAAGGTTGTCCGCGTCCCCGGCGACCGCGCCAAGGTGGCTGTGGAATCCTATGACGACCGTGTCGATCCCATCGGCGCCTGCATCGGCGTCAAGGGCAGCAGGATCCTGGGCATCGTTCGCGAGCTCCGCAACGAGAACATCGACGTCATCCCCTGGTCTTCCAACCCCACCCTGCTCATCCAGAGGGCCCTTTCGCCCGGTATGGTGTCCAGCATCGACATGGGCAAGACCCCCGAAGACAAAGTCAAGGTGTACATGCTCCCCGACGAGGTCAAGAAGGGTATCGGCCGCGGTGGCGTGAACGTACTCCTTGCCGGCAAGCTCATAGGCCGTGAGATCGAGGTCTGGAGGGAACTCTCCAAGGCCGAGACCGAAGAAGGAGAGGAAGACGTGCTGCTTGACGAATTCGACAACGAAATCGACGGCTGGGTCATAGACAAGCTCAAGAGCATTGGCTGCGACACCGCCAAGAGCGTACTTGCCATCGATCCTGAGGATATCGCAAAACGCGCTGACCTCGACGATGAGACTGTTGAAGACGTGCTCCGGATACTTAAAGCAGAATTTGAAGACTAATGGCAGATATAAGAATAAACAAACTACTCAAGCAATTCAACATCGGTCTGAGCGACCTGGTGGAGTTCCTTCGCAAGAAGGGCTTCGAGGTCGAGGAGAACCCCAACGCCAAGGTGTCCGATGAGTGCCTTCCCGACCTGCACAAGCAGTTCGGCAAGGACAAAGAGGCCCTTGAACAGGCCCAGCAGGTTGATATCAAGGTAAAGGAGATTCTCGAAAAGACCAACAAACGCATTTCCCGTCAGGAAGAAGAGGAAGAGGAGCAGGAACTTACCATCAAGTCCAATACCTTCGAGCACAAGGCCAAGGCCGCGGCACCAAAGCCGGAGCCCAAGCCCGAGCCGGAGCCGGAACCCGCACCTGCCCCTGAGCCCGTTCCCGAGCCTGAACCGGAGCCTCAGCCCGAGCCCGAACCGGAGCCTCAGCCTGAGCCGGAACCTGCTCCTGAACCTGAGCCCGTTCCCGCACCGGAACCTGAACCGGAGCCCCAGCCTGAGCCGGCACCAGCCCCAACACCCGAGCCGGAGCCAGTTCCTGTTTCCGCACAAGAGCCTGCACCTGCACCAACGCCGGAGCCCAAGCCCAATTCTGCATCACCTTTCAAGGTGGTGGGCAAAGTGGATCTGAGCCAGTTCGACCGCAAGCCCGCCAAGCGCGAGCGCATAGGCAAGGGCGCCCAGAAAGTGGACGTGGCCAAGGCTGGCGCCAACATCGACAAGAACGCAGGCAAGAAGGACAAACCCAAGAATACTGCCGCCCAGCCTGCAGCAGGACAGGGCAAACGCAAGCGTGACCGTGACCGCGACCGCTTCAAGCCCGCCCTTACCGAGGCCCAGCAGGAGGAGATGCAGAAAGAGATCCAAAAGCAGGTCAAGGAAACTTATGCCCGTATGAACGAGGGCAAGAAGAACAACTTCGGAGCCAAATACCGCAAGGAGAAGCGCGAGGCCGCGGCCCAGCGCAGCCAGGAGGAGCAGATGGAACTCGCCGCCGAGAAGAAGGTGCTGAAAGTCACCGAGTTCGTGACGGTCAACGACCTCGCCACCCTCATGAACAATACCCCTGTGGTAAAGGTTATCGGTGCTTGTATGAGCCTGGGCCTGATGGTTTCCATCAACCAGAGGCTCGACGCAGAAACCCTGGTCCTGGTGGCCGAGGAATTCGGTTACAAGGTTGAATTCGTAACGGCTGAACTCTCCAATGAGATTTCCTCCAACGAGCAGCCGGACCGTCCCGAAGACCTCAAGCCCCGCGAGCCCATCATCACTGTCATGGGTCATGTGGACCACGGTAAGACTTCGCTTCTGGACTACATCCGCAAGACCAACGTCATAGCCGGCGAGGCCGGTGGTATAACCCAGCACATCGGCGCATACAGCGTAAAACTCGAGGATGGCCGCAAGATCACCTTCCTGGATACCCCCGGACATGAGGCGTTCACCGCCATGCGTGCCCGTGGTGCCCAGATGACCGACCTTGCCATCATCATCATCGCAGCCGACGATGCTGTAATGCCACAGACCGTTGAGGCTATAAACCACGCCCAGGCTGCCAATGTGCCTATGGTGTTTGCTATAAATAAGATAGACAAGCCCGGCGCCGATCCCGAAAAGATACGCCGTCAGCTCTCCGAGATGAACATCCTGGTCGAGGACTGGGGAGGCAAATACCAGTGTCAGGAAATTTCCGCCAAGAAGGGCATCAACGTTGATAAACTCCTCGAAAAGGTGCTCTTGGAAACCGACCTCCTGGAGCTCAAGGCCAATCCCAACAAACTGGCCGCCGGAGCAGTCATCGAGTCGTCCCTCGACAAGGGCCGCGGCTACCTGGCCACGGTTCTGGTGCAGGAAGGAACCCTCCATCAGGGCGACGTCATGCTTTGCGGCAGCTTCTACGGCAGGGTGAAGAGCATGTTCAACGAACGCGGACAGAAGGTCCAGGAGGCCGGTCCGTCAACGCCCGTATCGGTACTCGGTCTTAGCGGAGCTCCCGCAGCTGGTGAGAAGTTCAATGTCATGAACGACGAAAAGGAGGCCAAGAGCATCGCCGCCAAGCGCGAGCAGCTCATCCGCATCCAGGGCATAAAGACCCAGAAGCACATGACTTTGGAAGAGATCGGCCGCCGTATCGCCATCGGCAACTTCAAGGAACTCAACGTCATCGTCAAGGGCGATGTGGACGGCTCCGTGGAGGCTCTGTCCGACTCCCTCATCAAACTCAGCACCGAGGAGGTTCGCGTGAACGTCATCCACAAGGCTGTGGGTGCCATATCCGAGTCTGACGTGCTGCTGGCCGAGGCCTCTGATGCCGTTATCATCGGCTTCCAGGTGCGTCCTTCAGTCGAAGCTCGCAGGAGCGCCGACCGCGAGGGCATCGAAATCCGCTTGTACTCAGTTATTTACGACTGTATCAACGACGTCAAGGACGGTATCGAGGGTATGCTCGAGCCCGAGAAGAAGGAAGAGGTCATCTCTACCGCCGAGGTCAAGCAGACCTTCAGGATCTCCAAGGTTGGAACCATCGCCGGATGTATTGTCCGCGACGGCAAAATGCTCCAGAAGTCCAAGGTGCGCCTCATCCGCGACGGCATAGTTATCTACACCGGAGAACTTGGCTCCCTTCAGATCGGCAAGGATTCCGTCAAGGAAGTCATGGCCGGAAAGGAGTGCGGTATGAGTATCGCCGGCTACAACGACATCAAGGAAGGCGACATGATCGAAGCCTTCCAGATCATCGAAATCAAGCGTACGCTGTAGTTTTACCTGTCTCATTTGTTTCCGGGCCTGGATATAACGTATTCAGGCCCGGAAACTTATTTACTGACGTTTTCTGCTGTATTGAAAATCTCCTTCAGCCGGCTGTGGATCTTCTCGCCATTGACCGGCAGTCCAAGTTTGCTTCGTATCCCGGAGTTTACGCGATATATATTCCCGAAGTAGGAAGATTGGTTGAGTTCTTTGGATGAATATCCCGAAAGGTATAGTGCGCAGAGACCAATTTCTTCCGGGGTTAGTCCGAGTTTGATTAATGATGAAACATAGCGAGGATAGGTCATCGCAAGCAGAAGTCCGGTGGATATCAAAAACTCATGGCGTTCACTGCTGACCATGTTAAGTTCTTTCAAGTGCTTAGGTGAAAGTACTTTTTCTTTTGAGATGGCAAATGGCCTCAATGCTGCCAACCTTTCTCGTATAGCCTCGGAAAAATGCTCAGAAGTATTGTCCATCGACTTGGCAAAAGGTATTAGAAACTCGTATTCCTCCCTGGCCTTTTTCAGCTCTTCCTTGATGCTTTTTCTCCTTTTTGCAAAAGTGAAGATGGCAATGATGAGCGCTGCCGAAAGTAATAGTATCCCTAGTATCAGATGTAAACGCGTATTATTTGATTTTATCTGCTGCAATTCAAATTGATGTCGTTCTTCCATAAAACGAACATCGTTGTTAAAAACGGACAGGTTAATGTCTGCCAGAGCTTTATCCATCTTGACAACAGCATCGAGAGCGCCCTTGAAATCTCCTTTTGCCTTTAGAATCTCGGCCAGGATGGCATAATGTTCGAAGGTATTGAATTGAGTTGCCGGGTTGCTGCGCATGAGATTATAATATGCAATGTCCGGCTCCTTCGTTTTGACATAACTGTTTGCGAGCATCAGGTAGTCCGGCGTCATGCCTTCTGCGTCGCAGGCATCGAGATACAAATTTCTGAGGGCCACTATGGAATCGATATCTGTAGGGTGCAATTCAACAAAAATGGGCAATCTGGATTGATAAAAGGTGGCATCTTTCACGTAGCCGTTGTTATCCATCCAGGTTTCCAATGAGTCAAGACATCTTTCTGCTTCGTCGTTTTTTCTGTCTGCCAATCTGTAGCTTACTTTATCCAGCATGCTGCGGACATAGAATCTTTTGTCCTGAAGTTGTCTCGATATTATGCTGTACTTGTTGGCTTCATCATAAGCCTTGTCAAAGGCAAACTGATGATAATATGTATGACCTTTGCGGGCGTACAGACGTGAGAGATATTCAGCTGAAACACTATTGCAGACATTAGACTCCGCCAGCAGGAAAGAAGATAGTGCCTGTTGATAATTCTCTGCGTTTTCATGGACTCTTCCCAGGTAATAATAAGAAAGGAATTTATGGAGTTTGTCCGTAGTTCGTGAATAATATTTCACTGCCGGCTGTATCAATGAATCGGCGGCAATATCAATGTAATTTTTATCCAACGCCATAGAAAGCATCAGATAATACAGGCCTTTCTCTTTGTTCGTTGCCAGGTTGGCCAGATCAATTTGCCGAAGCGAGTTTAAAGCCTCCTCCGGCTTTTCTTGGATTGTGTTCTCAATCTCTGTCAAATAAGTCAGTTCTCTGTGTTGACAACTTGGCAGGGTCGATAAACAAACCACTGCAAGGGCGATCTGGCGGCGTAGATTTATCATATATGTAAAAATAGTCAAAATGCCAATAAAAAAGCGATTAACTGAGCAAAAAATCAAGGTCGTTAAGTTCGGTTTTTAAACCATACTGATTATCAAGTACTTATCAATGGGTTGTCAAGTTGTTTTTTTGGACAAAAAGCATATAATTCCGAACTTTGCAAAAATAGC
>CACXCS010000018.1 GCA_902766255.1 uncultured Bacteroidia bacterium | reverse complement strand
GATGGTACTGCCCCACCAGGTGGGAGAGTAGGTAGCTGCCGCTTTTCGGAATGCCCGACGAATGAAAGTTCGCCGGGCATTCTTCGTATCCGGCTACGCCGTCTACTCGAAAGTTGTATTGTCTTTTTTACTATATTTGTTAGCATGAAAAGAATAGTCATCTCTTTGCTGGCCCTGCTGTTGACTTTGAGCGCTTCGGCGGGCATACGCGTAATGTCTTACAACGTGCGTCTCGGGGTTGCCAAAGACGGCGATAACGCATGGGAAAACCGGCGTACGGCCACTCCTGCCATGCTGCGGGATATCCATCCGGCCGTGTTCGGAGTCCAGGAAGCCTATGACTTCCAAATACAGTATATACTTGACCAGTGTCCTGAGTACAAAGCTGTCGGCGTAGGCCGCGACGACGGAAAGTCGCAGGGCGAGCACATGTCAGTCTTTTACGATTCTACCCGCATCGAATTGCTTGAGTGGGGAACCTACTGGCTCTCTGAGACGCCCGATGTGCCAAGCTTCGGCTGGGATGCTGCCTGCCGCCGCACCGCCACCTGGACCTTGCTCAGGGAGATTGCCACCGGTCAGAAGTTCTACTTTGTCAATACTCATCTCGACCACAAGGGAGTTAAGGCTCGCAAGGAGGGGTTAGCGCTGATTTACAATAAGATACAGCGGATGAATCCAGCCGGTTTGCCCATGGTGCTCACAGGCGATTTCAATATCCTTCCCGACGACGAAGGCCTGAAGGATCTTGACAAGTTGATGAAAAGCGCACGCTTCAACTCAGTCGATGCCGACACCAAAGGTTCCTTTAACGGTTTCGGAAAGTATGGCGAGTCCGCAGGTGCTCCCAAACTCAGCGTCAAGAAAGAGACCCTCAAGGCTCTTGTCCCTCTCGACTATATCTACTACAGTGGTTTTGACTCCAGCCTTTGCTTCAGGGTTGTCACAGCTCAGTACGACGGAAAAAAGTACATCTCCGACCATTACCCGGTATATGCCGACCTTGCGTTCAAAGCAAGCCGCGTGGAGTCGGGAGCAATCGGCAGCAGCATCCTCGGCATCGAAAAGAAGTACAATGTCTATCTTCCTGAAGGATACGACCTTAACCCGGACAAGGCCTATCCTGTCCTCTATCTTCTGCACGGTGCTCACGGCAGCTGCCAGACCTGGGTCAAGAGCTACAACATGAAAGTAATCAGCGACTGGCGTATGAATTCCGGCTTCAGTGTACCGATGATTATTGTCATGCCTGACGCTTCAGGGGACGGCCCCGACAACGTCGGCCGTTACATGGGCTACTTCAACTACCCGGGCTGGCGCTACGAGGACTTTTTCTTTGAAGAATTCATTCCGGCAATCGAAAAGCGCTACCGCATTATCGGCGACAGTGCTCACAGGGCAGTTGCCGGGCTCTCCATGGGAGGTCACGGTACGGCGCTTTTCGCCATGCACAGGCCGGAGTACTGGAGCTCGGCCTGCCCGTTGAGCGGCCGCTTGCAAGGACGCCCCGACGGCTATAAAGACCGCCCCGAAATGGGTGAGTACATTGACCAGGTAGCAGCTAATGACATGCCTGCCTATTTGCACGATGCTCCGGCCGAAAAGCAAAGAGCAATCGCCGCAATCCGTTGGTACATAGACTGCGGCGATGATGACTATCTGGTAGATGGAAGCATCAACCTATGGCGTGAAATGAAGGCCCTTGGCTTCCCGTGCGCCCAGTTGCGCATCCGCGAGGGCACCCATCAGCAGGAGTACTGGCGTACCGCCCTCCCCGAGGTTCTGACCTTCGTTTCAATCGGATTCGGACAGTAGCCTGAAAGGCTATTGACGAATAAATTCGTCAATAGCCTTTGCAGCCGTACGGCCTGCACCCATGGCAAGTATTACCGTAGCGGCGCCGGTAACGGCATCGCCTCCGGCGAACACGCCAGGACGGGTGGTAGCGCCGTTCTCGTCGGCCACCAGGCAGCCCCTGCGGGTGATTTCGAGCCCCTTGGTGGTGCTGGAAATCATAGGGTTAGGGGAAGTTCCAAGAGCCATGATCACCGTCTCGGTGTCAATCTCGAATTCGCTGCCGGGGATGGGCACAGGGCTGCGGCGGCCGCTCTCGTCGGGCTCGCCGAGTTCCATGCGGATGCAGCGCAATGCCTTTACCCAGCCCTTTTCGTCGCCCAGGATCTCGACAGGGTTGGTGAGCATATCGAATATTATTCCTTCTTCGATGGCGTGATGGACTTCCTCGCGGCGGGCGGGCAGCTCAGCCTCGGTGCGCCTGTATACGATGTGCACCTCTGCTCCAAGCCTTAAAGCCGTACGCGCTGCGTCCATGGCCACGTTGCCTCCTCCCACTACGCACACTTTCTTTCCTGCGTGGATGGGGGTAAGGTAATCCTCGCGCCATGCCTTCATGAGGTTGTTGCGGGTCAGGAACTCGTTGGCGGAGAATACGCCGCAGAGATTCTCGCCGGGGATTCCCATGAACTTGGGGAGGCCGGCGCCGCTGCCGATAAAGACGGCCTTGAAGCCTTCTTCATCCATCAGTGCGTCGATTGTAACTGTCTTGCCTATGATGACATCGGTCTCTATCTTCACACCTAATTTGCGGACTTCTTCGATCTCGACTTTCAGCACTTTGTCCTTGGGCAGACGGAATTCGGGGATACCGTATTCCAGTACGCCGCCGGCCTTGTGAAGGGCCTCGAAGATGGTAACGTCGTAACCCCACTTGGCAAGGTCGCTGGCGCAGGCCAGACCGGCAGGGCCGGAGCCCACAACCGCCACCTTGATGCCGTTGGCGGGGGCGCACTCGGTGGAGGCATGGCCGAGGGTTTCATCGGCGACAAACCTCTCCAGCTTGCCGATGGCCACGGGCTCACCCTTGACTCCAAGGATGCAACTGCCCTCGCACTGAGTTTCCTGGGGGCAGACGCGTCCGCATACGGCGGGCAGGGAGCTGTCGCGGGCAATGACTGCGGCGGCACCCTCGATATCGCCCTCGTTCACCTTGGCGATGAATTCAGGAATCTGGATATTGACGGGACAGGCGGTAACGCAGCGGGGATTCTTGCAATGCAGGCAGCGGCTGGCCTCCAGCATCGCCTCCTCGCGGTTGTAACCGTAACACACTTCTTCGAAATTGGTTGCGCGGACTTTGGCATCCTGCTCGCGGACCGCGACTCTGGGTATTCTGTTTGCCATTATTTTCCCCTCCCTATTTTACAGACGTGAGTTTCATTAACTGCAGCCTCTTCGGCTTTGTACTGGCCCTGGCGGCGCATTGCCTCGTCAAAATCGACCTCGTATCCGTCGAATTCCGGACCCTCGACGCAGGCGAACCTGGTCTTGCCGCCCACGCTCACGCGACAGGCTCCGCACATGCCGGTGCCGTCAACCATCAGGGTATTCAGGCTCACTACGGCGGGGATGCCCAGTTTCTTGCATGTGAGAGTGGTGAACTTCATCATGATCATCGGACCGATGATGACAGCCTGGGTGTAGCTATGTCCCTCTGACACAACGTGCTCAAGCATATTGGTGCCCATTCCCTTGAATCCGAACGAGCCGTCGTCGGTGCAGACGAAGAGGTTGTCGCATACTCCCTTCATTTCATCCACGTAGATGAGAAGGTCCTTCGTTTTGGCGCCTATGATTACGTCCACAGGAACGCCGTGCTCCTTAAGCCATTTGGCCTGGGGATAAACGGGAGCGGTGCCCAGACCTCCGGCGATGAGGATATAACGCTGGGAGGCAAGCTCCTCGGGGCTCATTTTAACAAAATCGGACGGCTGACCCAAAGGGCCTACGACATCGGCGAAGCACTCGCCGGCCTCATAGGCAATAATATCGGCGGTTGAAGCGCCAATCTTTTGGGTTACAATGGTGACGGTCCCTTCATTGCGATCAAAGTCGCTGATGGTAAGTGGGATGCGCTCGCCTTTCTCGTCGGCGCGGACAATCAGGAACTGCCCCGGCTGGGCTGCAGCAGCGAGCCTGGGGGCTTTTACCTTCATCCGGCAGATGATGGGCGTGAGCATTTCTTTGGTAAGAATTTCAAACATTGTTAGTTTATTTTATGTTGATTAGCATTTTTTCGATGGCGTCGAATGCGTCTTTCATCGGGAGAGGGGCTCCTGGAGCGTCGATAACTACAAGGTCATAGATCTCTCTCTTGAACTGGTGGCGTCCCGCTTTGAAGCGTGCCGTACTGCTGGAGGCGGCGTAGTGCTCGTTTATGCAAGGAAGAGGGTTCAGGGCAAGGAAGAAGTCGGAGGCAGTGCGCAGGTCTCTGTCGAATTCGCTGATGATTTTAAGCTCTATCCCGCGTTTGCCGAAAAAGTCTTTCAAGCGCAGTTTAAACGGCTCGCAATAGGCCTCGGCTGCATCGACATAGACTACCGCGCTCCTGATATCCGACAGGGGCATAAGGGCGGTAGGAACCTTGCTTCGATGTGCTCCGAGGCAGAACCAGCGAACCACTTTGCGTGAAAAACTCATAGAACGCCTCCGTTCTTGGCTATCAGCTCCCTGATTTCTATTTTTGCATCCCTCCAGCGGGGGATGTCGATCTTGGTGCCTATCACCTCCACAACTTTGGCAGCTATGATTGAGCCGATCTCGCCGCATACACGCAGGGGCATGCCCAGAGAATGGGCGTACAGGAATCCTGCCGCATATGTGTCGCCTGCGCCGGTGGCGTCGATGGTGTTGGCGGGCCAGGCCTCGATGTAGTGCTTTTCCGAGCCTGATTTTACCCAGCTGCCGTCTTTGCCTACTTTGAGCACGGCGATTTGGCAGTGGGCGCTGATCTCGTCCAGGATTTCTTCCGCCGTGCCCAGCTTGGTGAATGCGCGGCCTTCGGTTTCGTTGGCGAAGACTATGTCGACGTAGTGGTCTACGATGTCGTGCAGGAAAGCGTTGTTGCTCTCTACCACATTGTAGGATGCCATGTCCAGGGAGATTATACATCCTGCATCGTGGGCCAGTTCTACCGCCTTGCGGATAAGCGCCTGGTTCTGAACCAGATATCCCTCGATGTGGAAATAGTCATGCCCCTGGAAGTACTCGGGTTTGAGATCCTCGGGAACAAGGTCCAGGGCGGCTCCGAGGTATACGGCAAAGGTGCGCTCGGCATTGCCGCCGCTCACGAACACCATGGAGCGTCCGCTGGAATGCTCGCTTTTGAGGAGCATGGCGTTTACACCGTACTGCTCCTGGTCGCTCTTGAAGAGCAGGCCCAGTTCGTCGTCGCCGATTTTTCCTATAAAACTGGAGGGCATTCCGAAAATGGAGGTGCACACTATGGTATTTGCGGCGCTTCCGCCTGCGACGTACTTGACGCCGAGCGGTTTGAGCGCTGCCCATATCATGTCGCCCGTTTCCATGTCCACGTGCTGCATGCTGCCTTTGGGCAGATGGAAGGTTTTGAGGAGGGTGTCGTCCGGCAGGACGGCAAGAATATCAGTCAGGGCGTTGCCTATTCCGAGTATAGATTTCATAACTTACAAAGATAGCAAATCATTCGCTCAAAATCACTACATTTGCGTGATGATTAAAAGATTTTTTCTGGCTCTCGTGCTTCTGTGCGCAGCCCTGCAGCTTCCGGCCCAGGACCCTGCGGCCATGATACGCAAGGACTACTCCCGCATGGGTGCCAACTATCACAACTACGAGCCGCCCAAAGACCCTGTGGCCCAGGCTCCGGCAGGCTATGAGCCTTTCTATATCTCCCATTACGGGCGCCACGGTTCGCGGTACCTCACCTACGAGAGTTCCTACACCATGAGCATCGACGCCCTGGAGCGCCTGGACGCCGGAGGCCTGCTCAAGCCCAAAGGCCGGAAGCTCCTCAAGATGCTGCAGCAGGCATACGACCTTAGCAAGGACCGCATTGGACGTCTCAGCCCCAAGGGGATTATGGAGCACAGGGGCATTGCTTCCCGTATGTATGACCGTTTCCCCGAGGTGTTCGCTGCAGGAGCAAGAGTAGACGCCGTGTCAAGCACTTCCCGTCGCTGCAAAACCAGCATGGTGAGTTTTCTGGAGGCCCTGAGCGTGAAGGAGAGCTCGCTGGACATAAACATGGATGCTTCAAAGGAGCACATGAGCTATATGCTCAATCACGGAGATGAGTCGTTCCACTCCGTTGTCAAGCACTATATCGATTCCCTCAATCACGCCATTTTCAATCCTGAAGCCCTTTTGACCCCACTGGTCAAGGACTACGGAAAAGCTGCTGTCCTTCTGGGCGATCCTGTAGTGTTCGAGCGCAAACTATATGACTGTGTGGCCATCAGCCAGTGCCTGCCCGACAAATATGACATACTTTGGGCCATTCCTTATGGCGAGGGCGTCAAGCTGTGGTCGCTCAAGAACAAGCAGCAGTACTTGTACCACGGAAACTCCGCGCCCTACGGCCATATCCGCTTGCCTGCCAGCCGCCCGCTGGCCGAGGACTTAGTAAAAAGGGCCGACAAGGCCATTGCCAAGGGCTATCCTGCCGTGTCCCTGCGTTTCGGACACGACAGCGCCCTCTTTGCACTTGAAGCATACATGGGCGTGAGCGGCTTTGAGCAGTGCCTTGCTGCCGACCAGACGGACTTATGGCAGAATTTCCGCCTTATGTGCATGGGCTCAAACATTCAGCTTGTATTCTACCGCAATGCGTCCGGAGACGTGCTTGTGAGGATACTCCAGAATGAACGTGATGCCTTTATTCCTGCCCTTGGTCCCGGGCCGTTCTACCCGTGGCCCGTGCTTCGAGGGCATCTTTTGCGCGAGAAGTTATAATTGCTTATCTTTGCGCCCGTGTTCAAGAAGTACCTTATAGTTTTCCTGATATCCATGGTGCCGCTCGTCGAGCTCCGTGGTGCAATACCATACGCGGTGGGGTTCCAGCTTCCGTTAGTGCCGTCGTACATTGTTGCGGTTCTGGGAAACATGTTACCCGTTCCGTTCATTTTCCTGTTCGCCCGCCGCATCCTTGAATGGGGGAAAGACAAGAAATTCATAGGAAAATTCTTCACCTGGTGCCTTGAGAAAGGCGAGAAAGGCGGCCGGAAGCTGGAGGCCAAGGCCGGACGCGGGCTTTATGTGGCCCTGCTGCTCTTTGTGGGCATCCCTTTGCCCGGCACCGGCGCCTGGACAGGTACTCTTGCCGCAAGTTTCCTGAATATGGACTTCAAGAAGAGCGTTCTGTTCGTTATGCTTGGAGTTATTCTGGCCGGAGTTATAATGCTTCTGGCCTCGCTGGGAGTATTCGGCGCGATAAATCTGTTCAGCCATTAAGGCTTACATCTCCGCAGGCAGAACCGAGGCATTGGCGCTGTCTTCCCATGATACCATTATCTGTCCGTTGTTTACGATTACCGGCATCATGCGCAGCGTGACGGGGCCGTAAGGAGTGTTGTAAGTGGATATCCACTTGCAAAGGCCCATGTTGAGGTGGTGCAGTTCCAGGCCGTCGCCCTCGCGGTAAGGGCGCTCGAATTTCTCTATCTTGACAGGGCGGCCGTACAGGCGTGACAGCTCGGACTGAAGCTCCAGGTAATCCGTCTTGCAAACCTTCCAGTTGTTGCGGATGGGGAAGGTCACGTTGACGGCATATACGATGCAGCTTTCGGGAGTGGCCTTGACAATGACGGTGCAGTCGCGGCCGTAGAGCTTGCCTTTGAGGATGCAGCTGGTGTCGCTGCTGCCATATTCTGCAAAACCGCCGGCGCACAGCTTTGCCACAAATTCCGTCAGGGGGCCGTCCACCGGAATGCCCTCGAATTCGATATGCCCCTGCGCCGCTGCCGAAAGGCAGAGAACTGTGAGGGCAAGGGTGAGTATAAGTCTTTTCATTGTATGTCAGCAATTATAATATCGTAAGTATTGATGGTATTGACTTCCTCTACGTCGCTTTTCAATGACACTACAAGTTTCTCGCCATACTGTACCGGCCACCCGGAGGGAAGATGGATAACCCATAGTTTGTGCTGCGTGGTGACTACCTGAAGGTGCTGGCTGACTGCTGCTTCAAGCCATTCATCCCAAGCTTCTTGATACTCTTCTTCGCTGGCAGTCGCTTCCTTCAGACCCTGCATCAACTTTTTCTCCAGGTATGGCATCAAAGTGTCGTTGTCAATCTGGGCGGAAGTTCGTATGACAACGTAGGTGGAATCGCTTTGTGTTTCATCCACCCACTCTTCCTGATCGACCTCGAAATCATGCCCGTAAACATTCTTGATGGTCTCCTTTATGGTGTACAATTTGGTGGTGTCAAGCACGCAACCGTGGAATTCCAGCAGTCTGGAGATGGTCGGCAAAGTTAATTCGAAAAGATTGTCCGGCTCGCAGACTATATCGCAGTAATTCTGGGCTATGGCCCTTATGCGCTCCTTCTTTTCCTTGTCTAGCCGCTTGCCGGCTTTTTTTATGAAAGCATCCCGGACATCCGGAATAAGCCCTTTCATGCGCTCGCATTCCGGATAGAGATTGTGAAAAGATTTCAGCTCTCCGAATTCGTCGGTACGGAAATCCAGTTTGAACTCTTTAGCTATAATGTTGGAGAACTCCCTGTCAACATCTTCGGTAAAGGACGAAGTGACAACATCGTCCATGGTAATGCGCACGATGTAGGAGGTGTCTGTCTGATCAATTACCTCGAAAGTGTCTTTTTCGGACGCGCTGCTGAGTACTTTTTCGGTGCCGTCTTTTGATACCTGCTTGACGTTCTGTGTGACGTTGTACACAACCTTGTCACCCTTGTCCCAGTATGCAGTAATCTGAACAGTCGAATCGGGCATCATCTGCGCCGCCGCCGAAAGGCAGATCATCGACGCTAACAGTATGTTTAATAAGTATCTCATGATTTAACGACTTACAAATTCAAAGCCAAAGTCTTTGCAGAGCGTCTGCGCGGTGCGGCGGCCGGTTTCGGCGGCTACTGGAAGGCCACCCGAGAAGGCGGTACGCTGGCCTGTGAAGTATAGCCCCTTATGTAAGCGTATCGGGGCGTTGTGGCACAGGTGCCAGGGCATCCACTCGCTCATATAGCTGCCCTCGAAGGTGTCGCAGTAGCGCTCGTAGGTCAGGGGCGTTGCCATGTCGGTCACCTCCACCTGCTCCTCGTTTATTGGCAGCACTTCGGCCACATGGCAGATGAACTCCTTCACGGCCTCCTGCTTCAGCTGCCGGTAGGAGCCGTCTGCGCGCGCCGCCTTCCAGTATTCGTACGAAGGTCCGGGGAGTATGCATGTCAGTACCGTGCAGCCATCAGGGGCATATTCTGCATCCCTGGAGTAGTTGTTGACGGTAAGGGCGCTGAATTCCAGTCCGCCGGCGTGCATGGGCTCGCGAAGCTGGATCTGCATGCAGCGTGGCCAGCCCGAAAGGTCCGCTTTCACGCCCAGGGCTATGAACATGCACTGGGCTGTGCGGAGCTTGCGCCGCATGCGGCTGGCCCAGGGTGCCTCGAGCCTGGGCTTGAAGAGCTTGTCGATGGCGGTTCGGGCGTCCATCGAGATTACTACTGCGTCGCTCTGCATAAGTCCTCCCTCCGTGCGTACGCCCTCGTCCGCTACTTCCAATGCCGGCGTATGGTAAAGAATCTTACCGCCGAGGGAAGTGAAGGTATCGGCCATGTTCTGAGCCATGCGTAGCGAGCCGCCCTCGGGGTAACCGCTGTCGCCGCTGGTGAAGGAGCTGAGGGTATAAATGAACGACAGGGCGTTGATCTGCGGGTCCACCACGGCCTCCAGCAGCTTGCGGATGTGCGGGTTGCGGAAGCGCTTTATGTATCTCCCTGCGGAAAAGCTCATCAGCAGGGGAGTGAGCAGCACGGCGGGTCCCATCTTTATGAATTCCATCAGGCTGAACCTGCGGGGGTGGCGTACCTTCAGGCCGCTGATATCCTGTACGGGAGAGTGGAAGAAGGTGAAGCACCACACGTGGAACCTCATGAGTGCCAGGGGGATGCGGTCCTCGGGGGCAAACTCCGACAAGGTGCGAAGGTCGCGCCGCAGGTCAAGCCTGACGCTGCCGTCGATGAGGGTGTAGACGGGGTCTTTGAAAAAGACGGGGTTGTTGTCTCTCAGGGCTCCAGTCTCTGTCCATATATCGTTTAAGGGGACGCCTTTTTTTGCGCCTATGAGCCAATGGATGCCGCCTTCGAAGGTGTATCCTTTGCGTTTCCAGCTGGTGGAGACTCCTCCGGGGTTGCCGGCTTTCTCGAGTATGGTGGTACGCCAGCCTGAGCGTTGTGCATAAATGCCGCAGATCAGGCCGGAGATGCCCGCTCCGATAATGGTTAAAGATTTCATGCAGTGCAAAATTACGGTATTTTTTCGTATTTTTGTAACTTGAATTAATACAACATCGGCAGGTGTCCCTCCGGGAGCCTTTTCCCATGTTTAATGGCTCCTGGAGGGACACCTGCCGATGTTTGAAAGCAAATCATAATGCAAAGTACTAAAACCTTTGAAATCGTGCCCGTAACGGGCAAGAAGATGCTTCGGCAATTCATTCAGTTCCCTATCGATTTATATAAAGACTGCGACAAGTGGGTGCCCGCCTTCGAGGACGACGAGTTCAAATCCCTTGGGCCCGACAATCCCTCACTGGCGTTCTGCGAGCGTGAGCTGTATCTGGCAATCGACGCCGGCGGCAAGGTCCTGGGACGTGTGGCGGCAATTATCAATCACAATGCCGACAAAAAGTGGAACGAGCATACGGTGCGCTTTGGATGGATAGATTTCGTGGACGATTTTGAGGTTGTCAAGGCGCTGATCGACAAAGTAATAGAATGGGGCAGGGCCAAGGGCGCAGAAAAGATAAAAGGCCCCCTGGGCTTTACCGACATGGACCGTGAGGGCCTTCTGGTTGATGGTTTCGAGAACGAAAGTCCTTTTACCGTCATCTATAATTTCCCCTACTATGGCGAATACCTCGAGCGCCTGGGCTTCACCAAAGATGTGGACTGGACGCAGCGCGTCATCAATCTTCCGGAGCAGCTTCCTCCCATGCTCCAGTATGCCGACCTGGTGGAGAAGCGCTACGGCGTGCACATCTACACCGCCAACACCCTTTCCAAGATGGCCAAGCGCGGGCGCGAGATGTTCCACGTGCTCAACGAGGCTTTTGCCCCTCTGTATGAGTATACCAAGCTGTCGGAGGACCAGATTGACGGTTATGTCAAGCAGTACGTTCCTGTTTTGAACAAGGATCTGGTGGCATTCGCCGTCAACGACAAGGACGAGCTTGTGGGCTTTACAGTCACTATGCCCCATATTTCAGCTGCCGTACGCAAGGCCAAGGGCCGCATTTTCCCGTTCGGATGGATCCCTATCCTCAAGTCCCTGCGCCACAACGATACTGTGGAAGCCCTGCTCATTGGCGTACTCCCCGAGTATCAGGCCAAGGGAGCTGCGCTGCTGATGTTCAAGCACTTGCATGAAAATTACATCCGCCTGGGAATCAAGCGGATGTTACTCAACCCGCAGCTGGAGGAGAATCACAAGGTGCAGTCGCTTTTCGCAGGCTACGACCCGGTGCCTTATCAGCGCCGCCGCAGCTACGTCAAAAATCTCTAGGCTTTTTAGCTGAGCGATAATAACAGACTCCGGGCCCCATAAAACTTTGGAAAAGGGGCCCGGAGTCTGTTATTATCGCTCAGATAGCGCCGAGGCTATTGTTCTAACTGAGAGAGCACTGTTTCGCAGACTTCTCCCACCGTAGTAGGCGCAGCCTGGCCGTCGGGGAATCTCATCTTGAACTTCTCCTCCACTGCGAGGGAGAGGAGAATCATGAACAACGAATCGATACCAAGCTCGCGTACGAGCTCGGTATCGTAAGTAACTTTGCTAAGGTCCGTATTGGGACGCATGCCGGCGATCAACTCCTTGAGGCCGTCGAATACTTCCTGCTTCGTCATACGCGCGCAACTTTCATGCTTCCGGTACGCTTGAAATCCTCGGTGCGCACGGTTACTTTGCGGATCTGGTGGGTAGAAGGCAGGGTTGCGTTGATTTTGTCAACCAGCGCGTTCATGTATGCGGCAATCTCCTCGGGGCTCTTGCCGTCGAATGCGGGAGCGAACGGAAGTATCTCAACAGCAATCACTTTGTTGCCGTTCAGATCATCCTCCTTGACCATGGCGTCACGTACGCAAGGATCGGCGTAGAACGGCTCCTCGAGGGCCTCTGGGCTGACATTCTCGCCGTTGGCAAGGATGATGAGGTTCTTGATGCGGCCGGTGATGTACAGGAAGCCTTCGTCGTCGAAGCGTACAAGGTCGCCGGTACGGAACCATCCGTCCTCGGTAAAGGCCTCGGCGGTTTTCTCGGGGTCTTTGTAGTAGCCGGAGAAGACATTGTCGCCCTTGATAAGAAGCTCACCGTCAACCACTTTTGTCTGCTGGCCAGGGTAGATCTTACCGATGGAGGTGGGGTGTGTGAGGGCATCGGCGTTGGCCGAGGTAAGATTGGCGGTTTCAGTAAGGCCGTAGCCGAAGCAGAACTCTACGCCCATCTTGGTAAAGATGTCGACAAGCCTCGGGGGAACGTTGGCTGCGCCGGAAATGATAAGGCGCAGGCTTCCGCCCAGGAACTGAGGGCCGTACATCTTGCACAGGCCGGCGAGGATGTCGCACACACCGGGCACGATGACCAGAAGGGTAGGCTTGAGGACTGGGAGTTTACCGATGGTGGCCTTCATATCCTCGCAGGTGAAGATGAGGTTGCCGGTGTAGAAGCAACCCATGGTACCGGCGATGAGGCCGAACACGTGGCTGAGGGGCAGGATGGCTATGTAGCGGTGTACGCCGATAACCTTGCCGGGCTTGAAGATGGTATTGTAGTTACCTCTCATGAGAGCCCTGTGATTGAGCACCGCGCCCTTGGGAGTACCGGTGGTACCGCCTGTGAAGAAGATGGCTGCGGGGCTGTCGGGATCGACCTTCGTGGAAGGAACGCCTGTTTCGGCTATGGAACTGACGGGGCAAACTTTAACACCCTGGAGTTTGGCGGTAAGGGGCATGAACTCGTCGCGGACCATGATGGCGCTCACATCGAATTTCATGCAGGAACCGATGACCGCGGGCTCGGGCAGGGCGGCGGGAAAGTTCATCGCCACGTATCCTGCGGAGGTTACCGCCAGGAACATCTCGATGGCATCCTGGCTGTTCTTGTCGAATATGGCTATATGCGAGCCTTTAGGCAGGCCGAGGCTTTCAAGGAAAGCCCTGCGGCGTGCTACGCGCTCACCCAATTCCTTGTAAGTGATGGTGTTAACTTGATCGGAGATAGCCGGATTGTCGGCATACTCTTTCGTGAACCAGTCCACAAATTCTCCCATTGTAGGAAGGTAAGGAAGCCTTTCGAACTCCTCCTTCGGGAGCATGTCAAAGAAGTAATTGCTCATTATTTAACGTTTATCAATTATGGTTACCCCGGGATAGTCCTCGGGGTTGAAGATGACTTGCTTTTCGCTTACCCCAAACTTTACGTTGCGCATGGTCATGGACACGCCGGAGACTTTTGAACTCAGGCTCATGGGGTAGTAGTTGCTTTTGTAGACAGCTACTTCCATGCTCTTGGGGGCGTCTTTATTGGTGTTGGATTTGTTCTTCTTGCAGGAGATGTACCAGACCTTGTCGGTTTCCTTTGAGATGCTTACGTCATAGCCTTCGGTTATTCCGCTGAACATCTCCACGTCGCCCTCGGCGCTTGAACCGGCTTTTAGCTTGGAGATTTCCACCTCGTTCTTAGCGGAGTTGTAAACCCACTGGCTGCTCTTGTCAATCCATGTAAGAACCTGATTGCCTTGCACTTCGACCTCCATCTTGCTATTGTCACCGCGTATGTAGGTAGTGGTGGATACCGAGCCGATGATGGGCATCTTGATGTCGATCACCATGGAGACACCGTCATTCTGGTGCTTGTTCATCTCTTGCTCCATCCTGGAAAGAATTTCCTCTGGAGTTTGGGCAACTGCCGATACAGACGCGGCAATCGCTACCAGAAAGGTCAGGACATGTTTCATAAAGTACACGTGTAATGGGGTGATCCCGGCGCGACTCGAACGCGCGACCCACAGCTTAGAAGGCTGTTGCTCTATCCAACTGAGCTACGGGACCAACATTCAGCCTGCAAAGATAATAAAAAAACTGATGATTTGCGTTGTCATGCCTTCTTGCGCAGGGTAAGGCGGATGTAGGAGATGATACCCAGTATGATGATTAGCACTGCGTGCGACTCGTGGCAGAACACGGCGTATACCAGCCCCATGTTTTCGGGTGCTCCGAACAGGGTCTCAAGCGTTTCCTTGACCAGGTAATGAAATGCTCCGATACCACCGGGAACAGGTATGACGGAAGCTACGTTGCCCACGGCCGAGATGAAGAGGGCGTTGGCTACTCCCTGGTCCGCAAGGGGCGGGAGCGCCTTGAACCCGGCCCAGCTCATAAGCACGTACATTGTCCAGATCAGCACCGTGTACAATACGAACATCCATTTGTGCTGCATCTTGCCTATACTTGCGAATCCTGCTCCCAGCCCGCGTATCCATCCGGCAATCTTTCCAAACACCTTATTGCTTGAACTCCAATGGAATACAGCCCAGATAAGCGCTGCCAGCACCAGCACGACGCCGGCAAATACCCACCAAAGCGAAAAGCCGAGCCTGCCGGTCAGAGGAGTCCAGATCTGCTCTACGAAAAATGATCCGAACCTGCTCCATCCCGTAAGCAAGGCGATGGCAAACAACGCTATTACGGCAACTAAATCGCACACCCTCTCGCACACTATTGTGCCCAAAGCCTTATCGTAGGTCATGTTCCGCCTTGTGATGTAGCCGCAGCGAACGAATTCTCCCGCTCCCGGAAGCACAACGTTGACGAGGTTGCCCACGTTGTTGGCATCCCAAATGTCCAGACGCTTGGCATTCTGGTCTATGGGCAGGATAATGGCCCTCCACCGCTCTTCGCGGAATACAAGGGCGAGGAGAGAGAATATCACGAACATGCCAAGCCATAACAGTCGGGTCTGTCCCAGGCCGGACCAGAATGCGCCCCAGTCAACGCCCTTGAATGCGAAGAATACCAGTATGCCTGCGAGCAGAAAAGAAAGTATGTACTTGAGAATGTTCTTTTTCATTTATCTGCGCGACTTAAAGTAAACGTCGAGGTTAATGGCGCCACCCGGGACTTTTTCTTTCCATGAAGCATCACCGTGACTGGCGTCTATGCCGGAATCATAATGCTGGAGTGTGAGTTTGTCGAGGGAGAAGGAATGATCGGGATTGTAATAGCATGTGAACCTGAGATCTACCACATCGCCGAATCCGTTTCCCTTGGTAGTAATTGTGAAGGTGACTTCATAGGTGTCCTTCTTGAAGTCATAGGCTGTTACTTCGAATCCTTTGCTGACCTTCTTGACATTAATGGCAGATATGCTGCCTTCGCTCCATCCTGCGTTGATCCAGCAATCTTTACCCTTTATGGTGATGTCACCATCGAGGCCGACGCTCCAGATGTGAGGAATCGACTTGTCCTGTTTGATAATTTCAAAGGATATTTTGGACCTTATGCTAGGCTCGGCGAAGTCCTGGGAGTCTTTGAGGGTTATGAAAGTCAGTTCTTTGACGGATTTGCTGATGCAGTCGGCAATCGGAATCGATAAAGGGGTGTGCGCATCCGTCTGTCCAAGCAGTACCGGGGTGCCGCTGTTGGAGTAGTAGACCAGGGTGGTAAGGCCCTCGTTATCCTGTGATATTGAGACGTCGCTGCTTTTATTGTCATCGAGGACGTTGCCCAGGAATTTGACCCGGTCGACCGAGATGCCGAAGCTGTATACGTCGTCTTGGAAGGTTAATTTAGTTGCGGAGTTCGTACCCTTGACCTTTGTGGGGAATATGGTTTCAAGGTTGACCTTCTTGTCCACCTTGCCGGAAACTATGTCGTTTATGAAACTTCTATAACCCGCGGGCGAAAAAAAATCTATTTTGCATTCCTGAAGGAGAGATTTGTACGCATCCACCACGGATGCGGCACCTTTGTTCTGGTATTCAAGGACCTTGTAAATCTTGCCGTCGGAAGATTTCTGGGCGATCCACTCGGTAAAAAGCGCCATTGCATACCCGCTGTGACGGTATCCCAATTCGGTCTGTTCCTCGGGAAGGAAACTGCGGAGCAGGTTGTCGGCATAGATGTAGGTATTCTCGGAAAGTAGCTTGTTGCCGGCTTTCTTCTCCGTCCAGCAAGCTATGGCGTCGGAAAGCATGGCCCATTCGTCACCGGTTTTGCCTTTGACACTCTTGGTAATGGCAAACCGCGGGTCGTAAACCTCGTCGTGGATATAGTGGAAGGTTTCGTGTATCATGGTTTGCTGGAGGTTGCCGGAGTAGTCTAAATATGTGTTTGATGCAGGGTCTGATGTAACCAGTTTGAGCATCAGTCTGGCATTTACACGCACATACGTGGCCCAGCTTCCGAAATTGCTGAAGAGCCAGTCTATCACTTCCTGCCCCCAGGTATTGGCGTCACTGCCTTCGAATTCTTCGATCTGGTATGCTATTGGGCCGGAAGGCCACTTGAAGTTGAGGTTTTTGAGCTCCTTGTGTGCCAGGGGTATGTTCTGGTTGAGGAAATCCAGGATCTTGGTACGGTTGGTACCCTTGTAGTCGTTCCAGGTACTGAAGGTTTTGTATATGGGCCATGTAAGCGAATACTGGCTGTTTCGGACCTCGCCTTTGGTTTCCGGGGCGTCGGTTAGAAAACTCTCCACAAGACCGATTGAAAAGAACGGATCGGAGTCCATGGCTCCCGAAAAAACGGGTACGTCCACGACCATCTCCCCGTCCGAGTAGGTGGCGGGGACTGCCCTTGTGGATGTGATGACCTCTCCTGTGCGGCGCACAAAGCCGGCCGACTGGGCTACAACGTCGCATCCGTCAAGTCCTTCTCCCCGCTTGATGCGTATAGTGAAAGGCTTTTTGGTGCCATCCTTGGGCAACATGACCTGATAGAACTGCGATTTTTCGTTCTGTCCCAGAAGGGTTCCTTTCGGAATCTTGCTCAGGGCAACTTTGCCGGTGCCGTCGAAGGTGCCGGAAGGGAAATCAAGGATAATGTCTTCTTCCTCTATGGTGCCGCCGGATGAAGATATTTCGTGCCAGTCGCCCGGCTTGACGTTGATTGCGGGCTTGAGAGGATCTTCCTTGGTGCATGACGCAAGAACGATTGCAAGCGCCGCTGCGAAGAGTAGGTGAGTGGCTTTCATGTTATGGTACTATTATTCAAGTGTCCATTCGGCTCCGTCCTTTGTGTCCTTGACTTGGATGCCGAGGGCCTTTAGGGAGTCGCGTATGTGGTCGGATGTGGTCCAGTCCTTGGCGGCCTTTGCGGCGGCGCGCTGCTCCAGCACAATATCCATCAGGCCTTCGATTACTTTGCGGGCGCTTCCGCCGCCGGCTTCCTCGTCCTTGAGGCCGAGCACGCCGAATACGATGTCGTCGAATATCTGGCAGAGGGTGCTGAGGTCTTCTTTGCCAAGCTTCAGTTGGCCCGCCTTGGCTGAGTTGATCAGCTTTACCGCGTCGGCAATCTGGGCAAGCGCAACAGGGGTGTTCATATCGTCGCACAGGGCGTCGTAGATGCCGTAGAAGATCTTGCGTACAGCTTCTGACTCGGCTGTGCAGATGTCGGGTGCCACGCCGAAGGCTTCCTCGCCGTAGGGCCATGCTGGAGCCTTGCGCCCTGCCATGGCATAGAGGTCTCGGGCTGCCTGGATTACACGGGCGAGACCTTTTTCGGCTGCCTGCAGGGCCTCGTTGGAGAAGTCAAGGGTGCCGCGGTAATGTGCTTGGAGGATGAAGAAGCGGACGGTCATGGGAGAGTAGGCGCGGTCCAGTTTGGGGTGGTTGCCGCTGAAGAGCTCCGGCAGGGTGATGAAGTTGCCGAGGCTCTTGCCCATCTTCTGGCCGCCTATGGTAATGAGATTGTTGTGCACCCAGTAGTGCACGCCCTGGGTGTGGCGGCAAGCCACGTTCTGGGCTATCTCGCACTCATGGTGGGGGAACATCAGGTCCATGCCTCCGCCGTGAATGTCGAACTCGTTTCCAAGGTACTTTTCACCCATCACGGAGCATTCGAGATGCCAGCCGGGGAAGCCTTCGCCCCAAGGGGACGGCCATCGCATAATGTGCTGTGGTTCAGCCTTTTTCCAGAGTGCGAAGTCGTAAGGGGCGCGTTTGTCGCCCTGCCCGTCGAGACTTCGGGTGCCTTCCAGGGTATCGTCCAGATTGCGGCCGCTAAGCACCCCGTAGTGATGGTCGCTGTTGTATTTCTGTACATCGAAATAGATGCTTCCGTTGGACTCGTATGCATATCCGGCATCGAGTATCTTCTTGACTGCCTCTATCTGTTCTACGATATGGCCGCTGGCCCGGGGTTCTATGGAGGGGGGAGCGCAGTTGAGCAGGCGCATGGCCTCGTGGTAGCGGAGGGTGTAGGTCTGAACGACCTCCATGGGCTCAAGCTGCTCCAGGCGTGCCTTCTTCGCTATCTTGTCCTCACCCTCGTCGGCGTCGTGCTCGAGGTGGCCTACGTCGGTGATATTCCTCACATAGCGCACCTTGTAGCCAAGGTGGCGCAGCAGTTTGCTGAGCACGTCATAGGTTATGCCAGGACGGGCATGGCCCAGATGGGCCTCGCCGTACACAGTGGGGCCGCATACATACATTCCTACATGTCCTTCCTGAACTGGCTTGAAGAGCTCTTTGGTACGCGTCAGCGTATTGGTAAGTCTGAGTGGTCTCATATCTTACAAAGATAGGAATTTTTGCTAACTTTGTGCATTATGAAATTCATCAGCTGGAACGTAAACGGCCTGAGGGCCGTGGCGGGCAAGGGCTTTGCCGACATTTTCGTGGAACTGGATGCCGATTTCGTGTGCCTTCAGGAGACCAAACTACAAGCTGGGCAGATCGACCTGGAGTTCCCCGGTTATACATCGTATTGGAACTACGCCGAAAAGAAGGGCTATTCAGGCACTTGTATCTATACCAAGCACAGTCCTTTGTCGGTAAGGAACGGCATCGGAATTCCCGAGCACGACACCGAGGGCCGTGTGATTACCCTTGAAATGCCGGATTTCTATCTGGTGAACGTTTATACTCCCAACTCCCAGGACGGCCTGCGCCGGCTGGACTACCGTATGCAATGGGAAGATGCTTTCCGCGCCCATTTGCTCGCTCTAAACGAGCACAAAGGAGTTATAGTATGCGGCGACATGAACGTCGCACACGAGGAGATAGATCTAAAGAATCCCGATACAAATCATTTCAATGCCGGCTTTTCCGACGAGGAGCGCGCCAAGATGACCGAACTGCTGGCCAGCGGATTTACCGACAGCTGGCGCTCTCTCAACCCCGGCGTGGCCAAGTACTCCTGGTGGAGCTACCGCATGGCAGCCCGCGAGCGTAACGTAGGGTGGAGAATCGACTATTTTTTGGTCTCTGACGATATCAAGGACCGTATAGCCTCCGCTGACATCCATAACGATATTTATGGTTCCGACCATTGCCCTGTCGAGTTGATACTCAAATGAAAAGGTTTCTGCCGGTATTGGTTCTGGCCGCTGTCCTCTCGTCCTGTACTCCCACCGATGAACCGGTGGAGCCCGGTCCCGTGCCGGTGCTGCCGCCGGCTCCGGGCCCTGAGCCTGAACCCGAACCTGAGCCTGAGTCTGAGTCTGAGTCTGAAAAGACCCTGGAAATCAACTTCGATGCTCCTTTTACCGATTTGTTCCCGGGCGAGACTTGCACCTTGACATACACCCTGGGGGGCGACGCGCTTGAGCCGTCCCGCGAATACAAGGTGCTCTTCTCTTCGTCCGATCCCACCGTGGCGACAGTTGACGCACGCGGGCAGGTGACAGCGCGAAAGTCGGGCAGCACGGTAATCAAAGTTACCGAAGTGGATACCGAAGTGTATGCCGAGCGCAAGGTTTACGTGGTGAACCTCAGCCAAATTAAGGCGGCATATGACCCGGAAAGAAAGTTTACCTGCGGGCATACCCTGTATTACAAGTCGGTGGTGCAGTCGTGGGACTTCTTCGACGATTATTTGTACGCCTGCCAGGTGTGCGGATCTCCCCATACACTCACCTTTACCCGTAAACCCGTTCATTCACAGGACCCCCGGGCGTATATGCACCTGAAGTATTATGGCCATGGGGATAATATGTTCGTAGAACGAGCTTTCGACGGCGACTGGCTCTGGGTATCGAATTACGGAACCCTGGAATCCGGGCAGACCAACCGCTACACCGATTCCCAGGTTCTTTCGAGAGTGAAATTCCGCGAAGGGCAGACCTTCCTTCCTTCCCAGGCCGACTTGAACTTCGTCCTGCCCGGCAGTAAACGGCTCATCGCTGCATTCGATCCCGACAATGGCAGCGTAGGTATCTGGTGCCGCAACTCCGATGGTAAACCCTGGTTCCACGTATATGATATAGAGGATATTAAGAAAGCGCCGACCGAGATTGTCCAGCTGAGCTATTCCATCAGCTACGGTAATCCCGTGGTTAGCGAAAAGCCTACAGTGAAGGCTGTTAATCTGTCCAAGGTTCCAGCCCTCCTGAGTTTCCCTATGCCATTCAACTACACCCCTCAGGGCTATGACTGGCATCACGGAAAGATATGGTTTTTCAGGGGCGCCGGAGCGGAGGCGGCAGATGTTGCCGCCGGTACAGCCAAGAACTGGGCTACCGCCTATTTGGTAAGCCCGGAAGGCAAGAGCCTTGTGTCCATGTCGGTGCCCTGGGTGGCAGACCTTGGGCTTCTGGCCTCCGAAGGCCTGACCGACCTCGGCTACTTCGAGGCCGAGGGCATAAAAGTCAAGGAAGGTATTCTGTATATCGGTTTTGCCAGCAAGGATGCCGGCAGTTCACCTCAGCGAAGGGTAAACATCTTTAAATATCCATTGGACTGATATGGAAGGGAAGAGGGTGTCGCTGCTGCAGATTTTTGCCGTGTTCGCCAAGATTGGGGCGTTCACGATAGGGGGCGGCTATGCCATGATTCCCATTATCCAGAGGGAGATGTCCCGCCGCAAGTGGATTTCCGACGACGAACTCCCTGATATCGTGGCACTTTCGCAGAGTGCACCGGGAGTGATGGCCGTCAATATTTCCATATTTGCTGGGTATCGGTTGAGGGGCGTAGCCGGCAGTATCGCGGCCACTCTGGGTTCGGTAACCCCGTCGTTTCTGATTATACTCGCGCTTGCGATGTTCTTTTCCGCGTTCAGGGACAATCCCTGGGTCGAACGAGCGTTCAAGGGTATCAGGCCCGTGGTTATCAGCCTCATAGCCGTACCTATGGTCAATATGGCGCGCAAGGCCTGCACCACTTGGTGGAAGTGGCTGATAGCGGTAGTGTCGCTGCTGCTGGTGGCGTTTCTCAATGTTTCGCCGATTTACATTCTGCTGGTCGTTATCGTGCTGGGATTCAGCGTAACTTATTACACTCAAAAATGGAAACGCTGAATCTCATACTGCAGCTTGCCTGGACTTTCTTTCTGGTCGGGGCCTTCACCTTCGGCGGGGGCTATGCAATGCTCTCCCTGCTGCAGACGCAGGTGGTTGTGGCGCACGAGTGGATTACCGAGAGCGCTTTCACCGACATTGTGGCCGTTTCGCAGATGACCCCCGGCCCCATCGGCATTAATGCCGCTACATACGTGGGTTACAGCGTTCTGCACGAGGCTACCGGGTTTCAATGGATGGGTGTCCTGGGGTCCGGCATAGCCACACTTGCCCTGATGCTGCCCTCGTTCCTGATAGTGCTGGCGATAGTGAAGTTCTACACTAAGTTCAAGGACAGCAGTCTGTTCGAAGGTACCATGAGCTGGCTCAGGCCGGCCGTGGTGGGGCTTATCGGCGCTGCTGCTGTGATACTCGTGGTCCGTGTGGCATGGGCCGGCTGCGTGCCGTCCTTCTCGATAGTGCGTGACAATTTTGCCGACTGGAAAAGCTGGTGCCTGCTTGGCGCCGCCTTCGCCGCATCTTATTGGGGGAAGGTCAGCCCGATACTGGTCATCGTGGCCGGCGCCGTGCTGGGCCTGCTGCTGTATTGATACTTGGGGGAGAGTTGGGTGCTGGTGTCCGCTTGGGACCGCAATCAACGGTGGCGCTGTTTATCCGGGCTCCGGGCAATTGTCGTTTTGAAACTTACGTCCACGCTGACAGGGCGTTGGTGGTCGTCCAGGGGCATTCGGTATGGAAGGTCCGGTCGCTGCGGGGGGACCTTCCATGCATATAAGTATTAATCTACTGATTATCATCTGATTGCTGCTGATCTTGTGGATGCTGTTTGCAAACCTGCGGCATTCGGAGGTCGCTAAGCCAGTCTGCAAATAACTGGATGTTGCCAGACGATACCGATGCGGCACTGTGCAAACAGATGCCTACAAATCGGATAATTGATCGTAGGGGAGTTGGACGATGCGTGCGATTTGCTTTTTTGAGCAGAGGTATTGTCTGCGGATAATCTTAGCGAGTTTATGGCGTTGAGGGGCAGAGAGAGAATGTATTTTTCCAATGCCGAAGAGCTCTAGCGACAATTCATTCCTGATTGATCGTAATTCGCTGTCTTTCAGGCTTATCTCATGCCATTCCCCCATGCCTTGCTCAATTTCGTCATCTTTGTTGAGAGACAAAAAATACATAAATGACCGGGTGGTCTTAAACAGTTGCTGAACATCTTCAACAGGAACGTAGTTCTCCGGCGTGATAACCTCATCGACTATTCGCCAGTTGTCGGGAATGCGGGTTCTTGTTCTGAAAATTCGTCTGCACTGGTTGACCCCAAGACTGCCTGCAGTAATGTATTCCCGTTTCTGTCTTTCTGTCCTGAAATACAGGTTGCCAGTTCCCCAACGATAATCGTAAAACATTTCAACCCTGGCTTTTGTGGGATTTTTGATGATGTAGCAAAGCAAAGTGCGCACATAGTCCTCAGTGGTTAATGGAATAATCTGGATTGGGAGAGAGTCGAGAGAGTTTCTGTCGCCGTACTTACGCTGATTGTATTGCCCTGTCAGGCGCTTGAACTCGTTTATAAATGATGTACATTGTTCGGAACTGCAGGCTTTCACCTCAAAATGAAAGTGGTTGTCCATCAGCACAAAAGCAATGATAATAATGCCAGTCTTAAGTACGCAGACCGCCACCCGGTTCATCGCCGCCTTGAAATCTTCTTCGTCTTGAAATAATACCAATGAGTAATTACCGTCGGAGCAAATGTGATAGTATCCGACAATCTCTGATTGTTGAAATCTTTCCATAATTAAGTTTAGAGCCTTGCCTTTATGCAACGCTGCATCAAATATTGCAAAATATCGCCACAAACACAAACTTTAGAAACAGTTGTCCACGGCAGGGTTGTGTATACAGCATTCTGAAGCAGATAGACGTAGAAGGTCTCCTCGCTGCGTACGGATCTTCCATGGAGTGTAATCGTAACAAACTGATTACTAATATATTGCCTTTAATTTGTGTGGCAGCGTTTTTTTTAAACTCAAGCTAACCCCACCTTAAACATTGGATGAGACTAACTGGAGCATGATCAACAGTAGTGGTGGCTATTCCGGTAGGTATACGCCGTCGGCTTTGAGGGTACTGATAAGCTGGCCGGTGTCAATCTGTTTTGGACCGCAGCCGGAGGAGACGGCAAGCGCGGCGGCGGTACCTGCGGCCTGTCCCATGGCAAAGCACGGCGGGATGACACGGATCGCAGCCATAACAGGGCGCTCGGCAGCTGCGCAACGGCCGGCGCAGAGCAGGTTGTCTACCTTCTGGGGCAGCAGGGCGCGGTAAGGGAAATAATACGGGTCGTTGGTATTGCGGGCCACGTACTCAACATAACCCTTGCGGTGGATATCCATGTGATTGGCACAGCAGAACACCGGATCGGGGTATTTTACGGAGTTCTTGGCATCCTCGGTGGTTACGGTGTATTCACCAATAATCCGGCGGGTTTCCCGTACGCCCAGTTGCTCGGCGGTGGAGGCAAGCTCGCAATTCTCGCAGCCCTTGACATATTTACGCAGGAACTTGACTATGATCGCAGCCTGGGCACGCCCGTCCACCTCGGCGTCGGTGACCTGCTTGGGATCCAGTCCGTCAACGCCGTCGCTCTGGGCCATGTTTACCGTGGCCGTGCCGTCCAGATTCTGGAACAGGGCTATCTTCTGGCGCCACATTGGGAACTCACCGGCCTCGCGGGCCTCGATGATTTCACGCATGTAGAACTGGCCTTCGAAGTCATCGGCTTCCTTGCACGCTTCGTTATGGGCGTCCATAGCCTTCCAGTCAACGCCGCGGACAACAAAGAACAGGCTGCTGGCCTGAATGTCGCCCTCGCCGTCGCCGTACACGTATGGGGCTCCGGCCTGGAATGCAACGTCACCGTCACCGGTGCAGTCGATATATACCTTGGCGGTTATCTTCCATATTCCGTCCTTGGTGGCGAAGTAGGCGCCGGTAATTTTACCGCCCTTGGTGTCGGCTTTGACGAACAGAAGGTGGTATAGAAGCTCCACTCCGGCCTCTTTGCAGAACTCCTCGGTGGTACGCTTAAGGCATTCATAATCAAAGGTTGTAAGGCCGTGGTGGCCTTTGTCGCGGTAGGCGGAGAAGGAACCTATCTGTGCATTCAGGGGGTGGATCGCACCGCCCTGGGCTTCCATCCGGTTCACGAGTTCCTCATAGAAACCGCGGATCAGCATGGTCTTGCCGTCGGGAGTGGTGCTGGACATAAACGGAGCCACAAGGCCCGCAGTAGCCATTCCTCCAAGATATCCTCCCCTTTCGGCCAGTATGGTCTTGGCTCCGTGGCGCGCTGCGCACACGGCCGAGCCAATGCCGGCGGGGCCGCCGCCAACAACCAGCACGTCGCAGTCGAAACTGCGTGTAACCGTAAACTTGACTTGGTTATTATTATCGCAGGCGCAGAGCATCAGCGCCGTGGCAGCCATAAAGAATATTTTTTTCATGATCTTCATTTATCCAAAATGCTAAAATAGCAAAAATCGGCTAATGTTCAAACTCCAGCCTCTTGAGATTGCAGAGGATGAGGCGCCCCTGCTCGTCGCGCAGGTGCATGCCGTTGCCAAGGCACCATTTCCACCATTTGCAGGCGGCGCATTCCTGCGTGCGGAACTGTGAATGGTCGCGGTAAGGACCGAAGCGGTTCTCCCATACGTCGATGAAATCGTCAGTGTAGATGTTGCCCTGGTCGTAGTGGGAGCGTATGCTGTTGCAGCCGGAAATGGCCCCGTCGATGCGTACTGAAGCAATGCTTAGGCCTGCCTGGCAGCTGAAAAGGTGGTCGCGGACCTTGCCCTCGTAGGACCCCAGAAAGCCCTCGCAGCCGTAGCTGAGGTGAATGCGACCCTCCTTGCGGGTAGCTACGATGTAATCCATCAGTTCACGGTATTGCGAGACGCTGATCTGCAGTTCGGGGTCGCTGGCGGCACGTCCGACCGGAAAGATGGTAAAGATGCGCCAACGTTTGACTCCCAGCGAGATAAGCAGTTCTTTGAGCTCGTCCAGACGGGAGAAATTGCGGCGGTTGACGCAAGTGACAACATCGAATGCGATACCCTTGCCGGCAAGTATGCGGATAGCCTCGACTGCATGCACGTAGGCATCGGGAATGCCGCGCATCCAGTTGTGATCCTCCTCCAGCCCGTCGAGGCTGATGGTGGCGGTGCGCATGCCTGCCTTGAGCAGTTCATCTATCCTTGCGGGACTCATCAACCGGCCGTTCGACACAAGTCCCCAGGGAAAGCCCAGGCGACTTATCTGCCTGCCGCAGACGGCCAGGTCGTCACGCATGAGGGGTTCGCCGCCGGAAAGGATTATGAGTATCTTGCCAGGGTCATAGGCCTCACGTATGCGTAGCAGCACCTTCTCAAAGTCGGCGAAGGGCATGTCGGGGTGGACGGTGGAGATTTTGCAGTCGCTTCCGCAGTGACGGCACCGCATGTTGCACCTCAGGGTACACTCCCAAAAAAGCTGCGTCAGCGGATGCTGAGCAGCTTCTTGCTTGATGAAGCTCCTGTTGAGCTCCAGCGCCAGGCGCTGTTTAAGGCTGAGGGGCGACATTCTCCTGCTCCTCTTCGCCGGGTTCCTCTTCGCCGGGCTGCGCCTCGGCGGCCTTGGTGTCTTCGGTTTGCTCGGTTTCATCCACGGGAGGGACGTCCTGCCAACCGGGGGCGGGGCCGTAGCAGGCCGTGAACACGTTCAGGCCCAGAACCACCAGCATGAGTTTGAAAAATGCTTTTTTCATAACAATGCAAATATGCGGAAATTATTCTGCAAATCAAATTCTTTTTGTATATTTGAGAGCGATATATGTTCGATTACATTGTCTACACCGACGGCGGCTATCTTATAAGCAACAACACTGGGGCTGGGGCCTATATCATCCTCAAATCCGACAGCCAGGCGCTGGTTTCACAAAAATCCTTCATAGTCAGGAGGGAGTCCAGCCAGCGCGCCGAGCTCGAGGCAATCCTCGCCGCCATAGCGGCCCTGCCATACGGCAGCAGGGCGCAGGTCTGCACCGACAACCAGTACGCCGCCATTGCCCTCGGTAAAATTCCCAAACGTAAAAACAAACCCAACATCGATCTGCTTGTATCCTATAAGCAGCTTGTCCGTCAGCGCAAGCTTAAAATTGAACTCAAATGGGTACGCAGCCACATAGGCCACAAGTGGAACGAACTCTGTGACAGTCTTTGCACCGAGGCTCTGTACTTCGCTGAAAGCAACTAACTTATGGAAAGAACCATCAAGACCATCGGGGTGCTCACATCAGGCGGAGACGCCCCGGGAATGAACGCAGCCATCAGGGCCGTCACCCGCACGGCCCGCTTCCACGACATCAACGTAGTCGGCATCAAGCGCGGCTATCAGGGACTGATAGAAAAGGAATTCGAAAGATTTACCTCTTCCTCTGTGTCCAACACCATCCAGAGGGGCGGCACAATACTTAAAACGGCCCGCTGCGGGGAGTTCATGAGTCCCGAAGGCCGTCGTAAGGCCTACGACAACATGGTTGAGGCCGGCATCGACGCCCTAGTGGTAATTGGCGGCAACGGATCACTCACCGGCGCCCAGCTGTTCGCCAAGGAATATGACCTGCCCATCATCGGTCTCCCTGGCACCATCGACAACGACTTGTATGGCACCGATTCCACCATCGGCTATGACTCGGCGCTCAATACCATAGTCGAGTGTGTCGACAAGATACGCGATACCGCCAACAGCCACGACCGCATCTTCTTCATCGAAGTGATGGGCCGCGACGCTGGTTTTCTCGCCCAGAACAGCGCAATAGCCTCCGGAGCAGAGGCCGCCATCATCCCGGAAGGGGACACTGACGTTGACCAGCTCGCCGCCTTTATCGAACGCGGCAAACGCAAAAGCAAGAACAGCGCCATCGTGCTGGTGAGCGAGGCCCAGAAGAACGGTGTCGGCGGCGCCATGTACTACGCCGAACGCATACGCAACGAGTATCCCCAGTTCGACGCCCGTGTCACCATCCTCGGACACCTCCAGCGCGGCGGCGTCCCCACCGCCTACGACCGCATACTCGCCTCCCGAATGGGCTACGCCGCCATCGAAGCCCTGCTCGAAGGCCAGCGCAACATAATGATAGGCATCAAGAACGACGAAATCGTCTATGTGCCTATCTCCCGTGCAGTCAAGAATAACAAGCCCATCAATTCGGAGCTTATCTCCGTTCTCAATATTCTTTCGATGTAATTTACTGAACTATGGACAGACGTGATTTTTTGAAGATATCCGGGATAGGAATGGTAGGGTTGTGCTTTGGGAGCTGCGCCACTGCAGGCAAGGCTGGAAAAGCAGCCGGCGCCGGACGCTATTCCATTGTGATACTGGGCGATACGCATTACGATGCGGCCGACCCTGAACTGTATCACAAGGGCTACACCGACCCCAACCCCGAGCGTGAAGCCGTGCATCGCCGCGAGTTCGTGCGCAACGGAAAGATGTGGGCCGGACGCAGCCGCAACCTGATCAAGCGCGCCGCCTGCCTGGTGGACGATGATACACGCTACGTGTTCCAGATGGGCGACCTTATCCAGGGCGATACGGCCGACGCAGCCACCCACAAGCGTTTCCTGGACGACGCCATGAATCTGTTCAAGAACGATGTGGCCCCCGACCTGCCTTTCATCACTGTACCCGGCAATCATGACCTGCGCGGCAACGATGACGCCGTATGCACCAAGGCCTATTTTGAGTATATGTCCAAGCGTATGTCAGAGGAACTGGGACAGGAGATAAGCGGCCCCAATTTCCTTTTCCGCAGCGGCCCCGACGCATTCGTGGTAATCAACTTCACCAAGCCCAACGTGGAGAGTATTACCAACTTGCTCGAGCAGGCCAGAGGCGCCAGGCACGTATTCGTGTTGGTACACAGCCCTGTTTTTCCATACGACGATGTGAAATACTACTGGTGGTACCTTCTGGGCAACCGCAAGGACTCCCGGGCCGCCGAGCGCCGCAAGATGCGTGCGCTTCTTGCCTCGCTAAACGCCATAGTTCTCTGCGGCCATACCCACACCACCGAATTCATGGACTGGCGCGGCGACGGCGGCCGCATTACCCAGATGACCATGAGCAGCGTGTGGCGCACTGACGAGCAGGCTACCTACACCGAACTGGCATCCGGCGCCAAAGAGTATGGCACCCTGCTGTTCAAGGAGAATCCCGATCTTGAAACCGAGGCAAACCTGGCCTTGTTTGACGAATACCGCGCGGGCATACGCCAGTACAGCATGTCCGATGCCGCCGGCTCATACAAACTCATAGTCGACGGCGCCCGTGTGTATGTTGACTTCTATGCCGGCGACTCTGCGCGCGTTAGCAAGCGCTTCCGCCTGCGCTAGCTACCAGGCCATAGAATCAGCAATACCCATCTGAAGGCCACGGAGTTCTGCAATCCCTCTCATTCTTCCGTAGAGCGAGTACCCCGGATTGGACCTGCGTTTCTTGTCGTCGCACAGGCAGTGCCCGTGGTCGGGACGGCAGAATATGCGGAACCCTCTATCCTGCATTACTTCCAGCAATGCTTTCATAACTTCGTACATAGGCACGCTTCCTTCGAGGTGATTGTCTTCATAATATGAGCCGTCACTCTCGCGACGGACGTTCCGAAGGTGTACAAAGTCAATCCTGCCGCCAAATTCTTTAAGCATGGCGGGGAGGTCGTTGTCGGGTCGTATCCCGAAAGAACCGGTGCAGAAACACAAGCCGTTGGAATGGTTGGGGACTGCTTTCGTGAGCAGTCGGAAGTCGTCGGCCGTGGAAAGGATTCTCGGCAGTCCGAAGAGGGGGAAAGGAGGATCGTCGGGATGTATTACGAGCCTCATCCCCAGGCTATCCGCCACGGGGCATACTTCGCCAAGGAAGCTTATCAGATTGGCCCTGAGCTCTTCCGGCCCTATGTCTTTGTAGCGGTCAAGCTCTTTGCGGAATCCTTCGAGAGTGAAACTCTCTTCGCTCCCGGGAAGGCCGGCAAGGATGGTGCGGGTGAGGGTGTCGCGCTGTTCTTCGCTCATCTGGCGGTAATATGAACTGGTGCGCTCGAGCACGGCGGGGGAATATTCCTTTGATGCATCTTGCCGCTTCAAGATAAAAAGGTCGAAAGCGGCCAAGGCGACAATATCGAAGCGGAGAGCAAGGGCACCGTCACCCGTGCGGTACTCGAGGTCGGTCCTGGTCCAGTCGAGTACCGGCATAAAATTGTAAGTGACGCATTTGATGCCGCAGGAGGATAGATTCTCAAGAGTCTTTTTGTAGTTTTCGATGTAGCGCCGGCAGTCTCCCGAGTGAGTTTTAATGTGCTCGTGTACCGGCACGCTTTCCACTACGCTCCATTGCAAGCCGGCGGCAGAAATCTGCTCCTTGCGGGAGATAATCTCCTGTACGGGCCATACTTCGCCGTTGGGGATATGGTGCAGGGCGTGTACTATGTCGGTCACACCTGTTTGCCGTATATCGTCCAGAGACACCGGGTCGGAAGGGCCGAACCAGCGCCAGCTTTCGCGCATAAGTATCATATCGAAAACGAATTGAAGCCTCCGTCCACAACTGAAATTGTTCCGGTTACAGCGGCCGACGCATCGGATGCGAGGTAGTGAAGTGCGCCCAGGATCTCATCGGGTTTAAGGAATCTCCCGAAAGGAGTATGGGCAATGATGCTCTGCGAACGATCCGTAAGTGATCCGTCTGGATTGATAAGGAGCGGATGATTCTGTTTTGAAAGAATGAAGCCCGGGGCTATGGCATTTACCCTGAGACCCTCTCCGAACTTGGCCGCGAGCTCACCTGCGAGCCATTGTGTCCAGCTGGCGATTCCGGCTTTGGCGATCCCGTACCCCGCCACTCTTGTGAGGGGCCGGAACGAAGACATTGAGCAAAAGTTGATAATGGAACCTTTGCCTTTGTCGGCCATGGGTTTCAGAAATACCTTCGTGGGGATAATGGTTCCGAAGATGTTCAGGTCGCACACCTGCTTCATGGCATCTATATCCATGTCAAAGATAGTCTGGTCCGGGGCGACATTAGCGGGAGACAGATTGCCTCCGGCTGCATTTATGAGTACGTCAATCGTTCCGAACCGCCGCATAATCTGCTCCAGGCTCAGCCGAAGCAGATCTTCCTGCAATACGTCGGAGGCAAAGAACTCTGCTTCTCCGGATGTTCCTTCAATGCTGGCAATCAAATTTTGGCTCCTCTCTCTTGCCCTCTCCAGGCCAAGGAGAGCAACTTTGCAGCCAAGGCGGAAAAAATACTTGACAATCGCGGAGCCGAGAACACCGCAGGCTCCGGTCACTACAATTACCCTCCCTTTAAGGTCAAACAGGTCGTTCATAAGCATCGGGCTTTAGAACTTCATGCCCGTACCCACCATTATGAAGGAGTAGATATCTGCCTGCTCCTCAAGCACTTTGGCCATAGGCTTGCCACCTCCGTGGCCTGCCTTGGAGTCGATGCGGATCAGCGTCGGGTTGGGACCGGCGTTGCACTCCTGCAGGGTGGCCGCAAATTTGAATGAGTGTGCCGGCACCACGCGGTCGTCATGATCGGCAGTGGTTACAAGCGTTGCCGGATAAGATACTCCCGGCTTGAGATTATGCAGAGGCGAGTAGCCCAGCAGGTACTGGAACATTTCGGGGCTGTCCTCGCTGGTGCCATAATCGGGGGCCCAGTTCCAGCCGATGGTGAACTTGTGGTAGCGCAGCATGTCCATCACTCCCACCTGCGGGATTGCAACTGCATACAGCTCAGGACGTTGGGTCATGCAGGCGCCTACCAGCAGGCCGCCGTTCGAACCACCGACTATAGCCAGATGCGATGGGCTGGTATAGCCCTGGGCTATCAGCCACTCGGCTGCGGCGATGAAGTCGTCGAACACATTCTGCTTGTTCATCTTGGTACCTGCCATGTGCCAGGCCTCGCCGTACTCGCCACCGCCGCGGAGATTCACCTGGGCATAGATGCCGCCCCTCTCGAGGAAGGGCACGCGTGTGGCAGAGAATCCCGGAGAAAGGGAGATGTCGAACCCCCCGTAGCCGTACAGGTACACGGGGTTCTGCCCGTTGAGTTCCAATCCTTTACGGTAGGTCAGGAACATGGGGATGCGGGTACCGTCCTTGGATGCAAAGAACACTTGCACGCTTTCGAGCTCAGATAGGTCGAAATTAGACCGTGGCTCCCTGTATACGCAGCTTTCTCCACTCTTGACGTCCAGGCTGTAGATAGTGCCGGGAGTGGTGAAGGACGAGTAGGAGTAGTAGCACCATGGCTCGCCCTTGCGGCCCGCGAAGCCCGCGCTGCCTACTCCGGGGAGGGCCAGTTCGCGCACTCCGCTGCCATCAGCCTCGCAGATATAGGCATGTGTGGAGGCATCCTCGTTGTAGCAGGCGATTATCTTGTCGTCTACAAAAGTGATGTCCTCCAGCACGCAGTCGCGCTCGGGGATGAGGTCTTTCCAGTGGCTGCAGAAAGGCTTGCGCACGTCGGCGGTAACCAGGCGGTTCATAGGCGCTCCGTAGTTGGTGAAGATGTAAATCAAGTCACCGTCGGTCTCGACGGGGCTGCAGTTGCTCTTCATGTCGGAGGTCATGAGTACAAAGTCTCCGCCACGCTTCAAGTCTTTGACATACAGATTGTTGCCGTTGTCGGCGCCGCTTTCGAAGAGGAAGGCCATGGTCTCATCTTCGTTGATATCTACACTGTAGAAGCGCAGGGGCTCGGCAGGATTGCTGTAGAACAGTTCGTCTTGGCTCTGATCCGTGCCTATCTTGTGGTAGTAAATCTTTTGGACTTCGTTCTTGCCGCTGTATGCGCCCACGCCCTCCGAGGGAGCGTCATACGCGCTGTAGTAGAAGCCGTCGCCCCTCCATGCCGCACCGGAGAACTTGGCCCATTCAATATGGTCGGGCAGCAGCTGGCGTGTGGCGGTGTCCATTACGTAGAACTCCTGCCAGTCGCTTCCGCTGCGGGAAATGGAGTAGGCCAGGTACTTGCCGTCGCTGCTGAAATACACGCCCTTGAGGGCTACGGTGCCGTCCTCGCTGAGGGTATTGGGATCGAGCAGTACGCGCGGCTCGCCGTCGGGGGAGTCCATCTCATACAGGACGCTCTGGTTCTGGAGGCCGTCGTTCTTGTAGAAGTACCATTTGCCGTTCTTGCGGCGTACGGGGGCGCCAACTTTCTCATAATCATTCACTTCCTTCAGACGCTCCAGGAGCTCGCCACGAAAGGGGATGCCTTTGAGGTAGTGGTCGGTGTACTTGTTCTGGGCCTCTACCCAGGCGGCAGTTTCGGGCGATAGGTCGTCCTCCAGCCAGCGGTAAGGGTCGGGCACGGCGGTGCCGAAATAATCGTCGACAGTTGCGTCTTTACGTGTCTGCGGCATCTGGGGTGCGCAGGAAGCGATGGCTAATGTGCACATTGCGGCAATAAAGATTTTTCTCATACCGCAAAGATAGAAATATTATTGTCAATAGCAGCTGTACGGCCCGTATGTAGCCTCGACGCTGTAGGAGAAGTCGGTGTCGCGGAGCTTGTACACATAAAACTCTGATCCTCCCGGGCTGACGCGTATGACAAAGTGACCGCCGTAGTCTTTTACTTTGGATCCAAGTCCGTCGACAGGAGTTCCGCCCTTGATATCAGCGGAATTGTCGAGGCGTCCCTGATGGATGTTGGTGATGAACACGTCACCCCACTGGCGGTGGAAGCTGAATGCAGGGTCGCCCGGTTTGTCGGAGTCAAATATCTGTGCCACGGTTATTTTGGGCCTCAGGATGTTGCATGTCGACGCGTCCAGGGTGTTGTAGTACATGTGGTGCGTGGCTTTCATTGCCTCCACCTTCTTGTTCATCCCGCTTACAATCTTCTGCATTATGCCCGTCTGGCAGCCGCAGTCGCCGCCAGAGTAGTAGTCGAAGTCGCCATACGAGATGAGCACTGTTGCGCAGGCTCCGTTCTCGTAAAGGGTTCCGCCGTAACTGTCGAAGCCGCTGCCGTTCCAGTACTTGCCGTTGGCCCCGAGGTTGTACACGGTGCAGTCATATGAAGTGTCGTATTTTAGTATGAACTGCTTCTTGTAATTGCCCGAGGCGTTCATGTTGAAGGCGTACCACTCCATTCCGTCCTGCGCCTTGCGATATTGGGCGAACTGCTTGAAGTCTTCGTAAACATCTGCGCTGTAGTCGCTTGTGGTTGGAGTTGCGGAAGGCCCGCAACGGTCGACCAACTTCTTGATGGGGAGGTCGTCATAGACTGCCATGACTCCGCTGCGGCAGTAGCCGTCGCCTGATGTGCCGTAGGACGCGCGGTGCTGGCCCATATGGTCCTGATGGTAGTGGGTGAGCAAGAAGAAATCGAGGAACTCGCGCCCGGTCGCTTTGAGGAAGTACTTGGCATAGGCGGTGTAAACCTTGAAGGGGCGAATGTTCGCGTTTGGCTTCTGATCTACAGCTTTAGCCGATGAGGTATAGTATTCGCCGGCGTCTATCATCATAGAGGTGCCGTCGGGCATGATTACCAGCGTGCATTCGCCCCGGCCGGAGTTGATTGCGTGAATATCGAGGTATCCGGCACTCCAAGCCGGGAGGGTATAGGCGTCTGGTTGCGGCAGCGGGTCGGGCACCGGCTCGGAGCCGCCGGAACAAAGCACGGGGCGGATGGGGAGGCATTTTTGCACATGTCCGACGCCCCATGCGGTATCAGAGTTGAGGTGTACGGTGTACCCATAGTCGCATGAGTTGGCGGCACGGAATCCGAGCACGGTTGTGCAGTGGTCGGAATTTGGGTACTTGCTGAGGTCAAGTCCCGAGAAAGTTCCGGTGCGGTAGTAGCCCTGTGAGTTTACGTAGCTGATTGAATTTGAGTTGCTTCCGCTGATGAAGCGGCCGCGCCCTGCTTTGGGGAGGAAGAGCCCGCTTTCAAGGTCGGCAGGAGTCAGTTCAACGGCGGTGGTGTTGAGGGTAGATGTCTCCCAGGACGGCGTGGACGTGAGCAATACGCCGTAGATACGGTTGCTGCCCACCGTTACGTATCCTGCCCTGCCGCTTGCATTGGTGGAGACATTGCCGGCCCTCAGTGCTGAGATCTCGGATGCCGTGGGCATGCGGTACTGGCCTTTGCTGGCCCAGTAGGCAACGTCGCCGTGCAAGGCGGAACCGGTGGCCATGGAACCGCCGGAAGGGGTGGCAAAGCAATCATCGCCTCTGAGTTCCGCGGCTTCAAGGTCCTCGCCGCTGCCTGTGTAAATGCTGAATACCCGCCCGCTGATGCTGAATTTTGCATCGCTGGGGAGCATGTACCCTGAGCCCGGCAGCCATGCGTCGCCGGCAATTCCGCCCCAGTTGAAGCGGTCGAAGGCACTGGCGTTCTGAGTATAGGTAACGCCGCTGCCGGAAGATCCTACCTGGTCGCAGCCAAGGAATTCATATTGCTG
>CACXCS010000017.1 GCA_902766255.1 uncultured Bacteroidia bacterium | reverse complement strand
CTCCAGCCCACGAAGTCTCCGCAGCCGAGGAAGCCGTATTTGAATGTTTCAATTACAGGGGTCACGGGGTTGAGACACATGAGTTTGTGCACGGGGATGCCCAGCCAGAACATGCTCTTGGTCTTGCTCAGAGGATATACGATAGGGGTGGCGTACATCCACAGTTGGACGATAAACGAGAACAGAACCTGGAGGTCGCGGTACTTGGTTGTCATCGAGCTGATTATGGTGCCGAAGCCAAGAGCAAGGCCTGCCATCATGGCCAGAAGAACCGGGAACAGGAGGGCGTACCAGTTGAGGTGTGCGACACAAGTGGGGTCAAACACGGCGTAGATGACGTAAATGAGTACGAAGAACCCCAGCTGTATGCCGAACCGCAGCAAGTTGCTGATAACGTTGGCGATAGGCATCACCAGACGCGGAAAATAGACCTTGCCGAATATGCCGGCGTTGTCAACGAAGGTGTTGGACGTCTTGGTGAGGCACTCGGAGAAATAATTCCACATACAAGTACCGGCCAGATAGAACAGCGGCCTTGGCACCCCATCCGTAGGAATACCGGCAATTCCGCCGAATACGATCATGTACATGATGACGGTCAGTGCGGGCTGCACCACGAACCACACGGGACCCAGTATGGTCTGCTTGTACTGGGTGATGATATTCCTCTTGACGAACAGGGAACACAGATCCCTGTAGGCCCAGAGTTCCTTGAAGTCAACCGAAAGCAGTTTATCCTTCGGTTTGATGACTATATCCCACTTCTCTTCTGCCATATACTTAATGCGATCTCTTGTGCTTGAACAAAATATTCCCCACCGTGCCCCAGAAGTAACGCCAGTCGGTGGCGAAGGGACGCGCGTGGTAAGCGTTGATATATCTTTCCTCCGATGCCTGGACGTCATCCAGGGTCACCGGAGATTGCTCATCGTAGTAGAACGGAGGCAGCAGCCCCGGCTTCACGCTTACGTGGAGCTCCTGCATCCGGGGAGTGTACAAACTGAAGTAGTGCCTGCTCAACGGACGTACTCCCACCAGTTTCATCTGCCCCTTGAATACGTTGATAAACATTGGCAACTCGTCCAGCCAGGATTTGCGGAGCAGTTTGCCCCATCCGTTCACCCGGTAGTCGTGGGCGAACTTGCCGCCCTCCTGGAGTCCCTCATACTCAAGCATATAGGGCTGAAGGTACTCGGAGTAGGAATACATCGTGCGGAATTTGTACACGCCTATCATGTTGCCATGAAATCCTACGCGATTCAGTTTGACTATCGGTCCGCAGGTAGGCTCGTCGTCCCAGATAGGGGCGCGGAACTTCTGCCCGAGGATGTAATACTCGCCTTTGTGGAAACGCTGGTCGATGACCTCGAACCCTGCCCTGTACATGCGGCCCAGGAGCTCTACGCGGTGATAAGTGCGGTTCTGCCCCTTCGTAACCCAATAGTAGAACCACTTGGTAAGCTTCAATTTGGGGCATACTCGGTGCCATATGTAGTGGCAGCCGTAGAGGAACTTGCCGTAAGCGCCGGGATGCTTCTTGCGTATAACCTCGCGCTTAAGGCGTGCCGTGCGCGAATGCACCCAAAGGTACCCTTTGTCTTCCAGCACCTCGTTGGCCTTGTTGAGGAATGTGTTAAGATGCCGAATGCGCGTAAGAGCCAACTTGTTGATAATCAGCTCGGGGTGATGAGGCCTCAGGCCTTCGAGCGATTTTCCGTCATCGGTATTGACGATGAATGTGGTATCGTCGAACTGCTGCATGTGGGAGTCGAGCCACTGCTCTATTTCTCCCACGCTCAGTCCCTTGGTGGCCTTGAATATAACCTTCAGGTCGTGATTGGTGGCAAGGTGGCGTTCAAACTTGGCTCCGGTTTCCACTCCCTGCTCGGAGAAGTTCTCAGGAATGAACTGCTCGTCGTACTGGAGGGTTACCCAGGGCTTTTTGCGTTTGAACAGGCTCATTTAATGGCGTTTATCACTGCGGAGCACACCGTGTTGATATCTTCTTCCGTGATGTACGGATGCATGGGGAGCGAAAGCACGCGTCCGCAGAGGCTCGTTGCCACGGGGCAGATAGCCCTGGACGGTGCAAAAGCCGTTTGCAGATGCATCGGTTTGGGGTAGTAGACCATGGATGGGATTCCTGCTGCCTTGAGCGATGCCTGCAGGGCGTCGCGCTGCCCGGGGCCGGCCAGACGGAGGGTGTATTGCGCCCAGCTTGAGCGGAAGCCTTGCGGGACTACCGGCGTGGCCAGCCCCTGCAGGCGTTCGGTGTATCGGTCAGCGGCAACGTTCACAGCGTCCAGTTCATATTCCTCGAATGCCTTCAACTTGACCTGCAGCACCGCAGCCTGAACGGTATCCAGCCTGGAGTTCAGGCCGATACGGACGTTATCGTACTTGAACGCACCCTTTCCGTGAACGCGGTACGACTCGATGAGCGCCGCCCACTGGTCGTTGTCGGTAAAAACTGCACCGCCGTCGCCGTAGCACCCCACGGGCTTGGCAGGGAAGAAGGAGGTGGTAGAGATATCCCCGAAACTGCATGCGCGCTTGCCTTCAATGCTGCCACCGAAGCCCTGCGCGCCGTCCTCAAGGACAAAGAGGCCGTACTTGTCAGCCACGGCGCGGATGGCCGGATAATCAGCGGGAAGGCCGAAAAGATCCACGGCAACAACCACCCTCGGCCGCAAGCGTCCCTCGGCGAGTACTTCCTTCACGGCTCTTTCCAGGTCGGCGGCATCCAGGTTGAAAGTGTCTTCGCACACGTCGACAAAGACCGGTGTGGCTCCCTCCAGCGGCACTACCTCGGCTGACGAGAAGAAGGTGAAGTCAGGCACGAACACTGCGTCGCCCGGCCCTATTCCCCATGCTTTGAGCGCGAGAGTAAGGGCGTCGGTGCCGTTGGCGCAGGTAATGCAGTGCTTGACGCCTGCATACTCTGCCAATAGCCTTTCCAACTCCTTAACCGGAGCGCCCATAATGTAAGCCCCGCTGGCCACTGCGTCCAGAATGGCCTTGTCCATCTGCTGTTGAAGGACTCTGTACTGTTGTTTAAGATCTCTAAATTCCATAGCTTCGCCAATGCCCCTCTTGAATGAAAAGAGGCCTGCTGAGATTCCCCGGTTCCGTAAGGAATTACAAGGAATCTATTCTTCTACCTTCTCGAGCTTATCCCCGATAAGGCGGTATTTGCGCCCGCAAGTACATGAGAGACTGTCATCAAGTCTCTTTCCGCACTCGCAGACCCAGCCGATCTGACGGGCGGGAACCCCGGCCATCAGAGCGTAATCTTTTACGTCACAGGTGACTACGGCACCTGCTGCTACAAGGGCGCTGCGTCCTATGGTGTGACCGCACACGACAGTGCTGTTGGCACCCAGCGAAGCGCCCTCGCGCACGCGCGTACGCGAATAGACTCCGTGTACCGGAAAGTGCGACCTCGGCGTGTTCACGTTGGTGAACACGCACGAGGGACCGCAGAATACATTGTCCTCCAGTTCAACGCCTTCGTACACCGAGACGTTGTTCTGTATGCGGACTCCGTTTCCTATCCGGACGTTATTGCCTACATTTACATTCTGGCCCAGCGAACAGTTCTTTCCGATGACAGCACCCTTCTGGATATGGCAGAAATGCCATATCTTGGTGCCGGTGCCGATCTGCACACCGTCATCTATATAACTGCTTTCGTGTGCGAACCAGTCCTGCATCTATAGTACTTCAATGTTGTCGCGCGGGACGACGGATTTCATTGCGTTTTTGGTGTCGAATATGGCTTTGGCATGCTGTTGCACAAAGCTGTAGTCAACAGTTGTATGAGATGTCGTAATTACCACGGCATCAGCGTTTTCAATCAGCCCGGCCGTCAGCTCCGGCTCGCCGTCATACCACTCGCCCTTGTGGCGGTAATGCCTGATGTAGGGGTCGTAGTAGGCTACGTCGGCTCCTTCTCCCCGGAGCTCGTCTATTACCCGGATGGCGGGGGATTCGCGGTAGTCGTCGATATCCTGCTTGTAAGCCACTCCGAGCACCAGGATCTTGGCACCGTTGAGAGCCTTGGAGAAGCGGCGGTTGAGCATGTCGGCTATACGTTCCACGCAGTATTCGGGCATACGGTCGTTGATCATCATCGACGATTCTATCATCGATGTGTGGAAGCCGTATTCGCGGGCTCTCCAGCTCAGGTAGTACGGGTCCAGCGGGATACAGTGGCCACCCAGGCCCGGTCCGGGGTAGAACGGAGTGAAGCCGAAAGGCTTT
>CACXCS010000016.1 GCA_902766255.1 uncultured Bacteroidia bacterium | reverse complement strand
CGCAATGGTTGATACTTGTTGCGATCCCACCACTATCGATTATGTGATTCCGGCAAACGACGACGCGGCAAAGTCCATCGAGTGCATCATGAACATCCTCTGCAAAGCCATCGCCGAGGGTCTTGAGGAGCGCAAGCTCGAGAAGGACAAGGAAGCTCCCGCCGAGGAGGCCGAGCAGGCCGAGCCCAAGGCTGCCAGCCGCAAGCTCCGCGCCCGCAAGAGCACCAAGGCTGATGAAGCCGCCCCTGAGGCCGAGAAGGTAGAAATCGCCGACGAGCCCAAAGCAGAAGAGGCTCCCGCAGCAGAGTAAGTTCCATTAACACTTAAAGAGATACAGCTATGGCAATTACAGCAGCAGACGTAATGAAGTTACGCAAAATGACTTCCGCCGGCATGATGGACTGCAAGAAGGCCCTCGAAGAAGCTGAAGGCAACTTCGAGAAAGCCATCGGCATCATCCGCGAGAAGGGTAAGATGGTTGCAGCCAAGAGGGCCGATCGCGAGACCTCCGAGGGCGCCGTCAAGGCCCGCATCGCAGGCGGCAAGGGTATCCTGGTATGCCTGGGCTGCGAGACCGACTTCGTGTCCCGCAACTCCGACTTCCAGAACCTCGCCGACGCCATCGCCGACGTGGCCATCGCCAACTGCCCCGCCGACCTTGAAGGCCTGAAGGCCTGCAAGATGGCAGACGGATACACCGTGGCCGAGGCCGTCGAGGCCCAGACCGGCAAAACAGGCGAAAAGCACGTTCTGGTAGGTTACGCCCTGGTAGAGGCTCCCTTCGTGGTTGAGTACATCCACAAGATCAACGGCAAACTCGGCGCCCTGGTAGGCTTCAACAAGCCCGTCAGCGAGGCCCTTGCCAAGGGAGTGGTCATGCAGGTTGCATCCATGAACCCCGTCTCCATCGGAGTCGCCGACTGCCCTCAGTCCGTACTGGACAACGAGAAAGCCGTCGCAATCCAGAAGACCAAGGACGAGATGGTGCAGAAGGCTATCGACGCCGCCCTCAAGAAGGTCGGTATCAACCCTGCACACGTTGACAGCGAAGATCACATCGAATCCAACACCGCAAAGGGTTGGCTCACCCCCGAGCAGGCCGCCCAGGCCCGCCAGATCATCAAGACCGTGGGGGAGGAGAAGGCCGCAAGCCTGAATCCCGTGATGATCGAGAACATCGCCAACGGACGCGTCCAGAAGTTCCTCAAGGAGCAGACTCTCGAGGAGCAGGAGTACCAGATGAGCGACGACAAGATCTCCGTCAAGGCCGCAATCGAGGCCGAGGACAAAGAGGCCAAGGTCGTTGCATTCAAGCGCTTCAGCCTGAACGACTAACATCAGTCAAATCCAACAAAATCCGTCCGCAGGGGTGCAAATCCTTGCGGACGGTATTTTTTTTGCATACCTTTGTCTAAACTACAGTTGATTATGAAAAAGATTATCTTCTTGCTGACAATATTTGCCGCAGTTTCCTGCTCGGCATCCTACCAGGCTGGCAATCAGGGCAATAACCAGGCTTCAGATCAGGATGTTGCCATACCCTACGGCACCACCACAGCCAAGAAAAACATCACGACTATCAAAGGTTACAGACCCACTCAAGAAGATGTGACCCGCTACAAAAACGACATCGTGGCCTTCCTGAATGCCAGTGTTCCCAATTTCCACCGCTTCAACAAAGCGATGATTCTTATCGACGATGTTCAGGCCGACAGTCTCAGCGAAGTTTCACTGGACGACGTCCACCTTATCTCGGTGCTCGACGACACATCTGCCGTCATGCTGGGCACTGTAGCCTCCTACGGCGTAATAATAATCAGGACTAAATAAAAGCTAACGCTCTGAGCATATAACCCCGAGCCCCCTGAGGCCACGGGGTTCTTTTTCTATACTTACAGAAAGCGTCCATTCACCAGCCTCGGAAGGCACAAGGCCGCTGCGGTAGCGTACCCGCACGGAATCAGCAGGATAATATACCGTCTCGGAGAAATACCGGCCCGACGGCGCACGCCATACAACCTTCAGGGGGAAACTCACAAGCGTATCCTTCAACAGAGGACGGTCTATGGCGGTGTAGAAGGAAATATCGCAAGCTTGCAGAGTATCCGCAAAATCGAGGGAGAAACTGTATTCCCCCGACCCATCCGAGCGTACGAACTGCTCGTAAGAGCCAGGCCGGGCACATGCTGCCGCCGCCAGCACGACAGCCACAAGGAGCAGGCGCCGCATGGTTACTTGGCAGAAGGTTTGCGCGAATTGCGACCTCCGCGCTTCCTGTTCCGTGAGCGTTTGCGCTTGGGGGCGTCGAAACGGGAGATGCTATCGTCCCCTACAGCCGTAACAAATTCAGGAGCAGCAGGTTCCGGCTCTGTACGCAGCGACTCGGGGCGCTCGCCGTTGCGGTTCATCTCAATGATTTCACGCACCTCTGAGGCATCCAGGGCATACAGGTCGGCGTCGGAATTGCGGTCGTACGAGAAATACATTATCTCACGCAGGATATCTGTCTTGCGCAGATATGCAAGGCCGTCCTCGAACTCAAGAGGGCCTTGTACGCGTGGGATGCGTGACTGTGCGTCAAGGTAATTGGCCACCTCGTAGTTCAGACAACACTTGAGCTTGCCGCATTGTCCGGCGAGCTTCTGAGGGTTCAGGGACAGGTCCTGGCAGCGGGCCGCCGAGGTGGAGATACTTTGGAACGAGGTGATGTAGTTGGCACAGCAAAGTTCCCTTCCGCATACTCCCAAACCACCTATAAGGCCGGCTTCCTGGCGGGCACCTATCTGCTTCATTTCGATGCGGATACGGAATTCCTCGGCAAACACCTTGATGAGCTGGCGGAAATCCACGCGGCCATCGGCTATGTAGTAGAAGATTGCCTTGGTCCCGTCGCCCTGGAACTCAACGTCCCCTATTTTCATTTCAAGCCCGAGCTCGGCCGCTATCTTGCGGGCCTTGATCATGGTTTCATGCTCGCGGGCTATGGCTTCCTGCCATTTTTGTATGTCCAGGGGCTTGGCCTTGCGGTAAATCTTGCGGAACTCGGTCGTCTCGGGGTTGATGCCCTTACAGGCCATCTGGCGGGCGACGATAGGGCCGCACAGGGTCACTATACCAAGATCATGGCCGTTGACGGCCTCCACGATCACCAGGTCCCCCTGGTTGATTTTCTGCTGGGAATCATTGACATAGAAGCCCTTGCGGGTGTTCTTGAAACGCACCTCGAAAATGTCGGGGCAAGTACCATCGTTCATGCCTTTGAGCCAGTCATTGTCGGAAAGCTTGCAGCAGCCGGCTCTGTAGTTGCACGTTATATCCTGCACGTCTGCACCCTGTGTAACGGCGCATCCGCGGAAGCAATCGTATTGTATCGTCTCTTTGTCCATCAGGTCAGGCTTGAGAGTCTGTTCACCATGTCGGTGAATATTATTTTCATGTTCACGTTCCTTTCCACCAGGCGGAAGGCCCTGTCAAAACAGGCCATAGCTGCACGCGGGAAGGTTTTTTTGAAGCGCGGCGCCCACTGGACAGCCTTGCCTGAATCCGTAGCGGGAATTGACAGGCCCTGCTGGGCTACGAACAGGTTGCGCATCGCATCGGCGGCAAATTTACAAAAAGCCTTTGCATTTTCGCGCGAGGGAAGGGCGGAAATTTTTTCCCCTTCTTCGAGAGCGCGGAGCAGATCCCTTGCGGCAAGAGCATCCATCAGGGAATCAAGCAGTTCGGGCGAGTCGAAGTCCGGCGCTTTGATCTCGTCGCCAAGCTGAAACTGCTGGCAGCGGGAGCGTATGGTCTGCAGGACCTTCTCCGGCGAGTGCGAAATGAGTACGAAGAGTGTGCGGTCCGAGGGCTCTTCTATGGATTTGAGCAGGCGGTTGGCCGCCTCGGGGTTCATCTTCTCCGGAAGATAAATCACTACCGACCGCCATCCTCCCTCCAGCGCGCTGAGAGCAAGGGCGCCCAGCACCTCACGGGCCTCTGCCACTGCAATTATGGAGGATTTGCCCTCGATTCCCAGTGCGGCGTTCAGTTCAGACTCGGTAAAAGCCTGGTTCTGAAGCGCAAGCTCGCGGAACTGCGGCATCAGCTGGGTGGACGTAAGCGGCGCTGAAACAGGAAAGATGAAATGCACGTCAGGATGAATGAGCCTGGCCACGCGCTGCGCCCCGTCGCCGCCGTACAACTGCTGCAGGAAGCCGAGGGCAATACGGAAAGCCGGGCCGCCGTCGGGCTCGGAGAACATGATGGCGTTGGGCACGCGCCCCGAATCAGCCATACGTGCAAGTATCTCCTCTACGCTCATGATTCCCTTACAGCATTATAGCGGGCTATCTGCTCCAGTGCCTCCTTGAAAGGAGATTCCGGAAAAACCGACAAGGCATTCAACGCCTCGGCTATATAACCATCCAGAACTTCGGAGGCATATTCAATGCCGCCGTTGTCAAGTACGAACTGCCTGATTTCCTCCGAGAGTTCAGGCTTGTCCTTGATCTGGAGCACCCTGGACCGCAGCGCGGAAGGATCATCACATGCCTGCATAGCTCCCAGAAGGGGCAAAGTTATAAGCCCGGCGGCAAGGTCCTCGCCCACCGGCTTGCCGATGGCGGAACTGCCGTAATAATCGAGGATGTCGTCTTTTATCTGGAATGCCATGCCAAGGGCGGCCCCATAGCTTCCGGCCGCCTCGTACTGAAGCGCCGGAGCGTCCATCGCAAGGGCTGCGGAACGGCAGCTGCTCTCAAAAAGCGATGCTGTCTTGCAGTAGATGATACGCTTGTAATCCTCTTCCGTAGTACTGGCAGACGAAGATTTGTCGAGCTGCAGCATCTCTCCCTCGGCAAGATTGCTCAAGGTCCCGGAAAACAGGGGGATAGCACGGTTTTGATGCTTGGTGCCAAGTACCAGGCTGATAGCTTTGGAAAGCCAGAAATCGCCCACCAGCACCGCTGCCCGGGGGCCTATCATGCTGGCCAGCGATGGCTTTCCGCGGCGGGTGGGACTTCCGTCGGCCACATCGTCATGGAAGAGGGTGGCATTGTGCAGCACCTCGGCTGCGGCGGCAAAATGCAGACTGTCGGTGGTGCAGCCCCCGCAGGCATGCGACATCAGCAGTGTCAATGCGGGACGAAACTGCTTGCCGCTGTTGGAAAGCAGCTCCGAGTTCAAGCTGTCCAGCGGTTCGATATTGGAGCGCAAGGTACTGTGGACCAAGTCGGTATACCCGGTCCAGGAGTCGCTCAGCAGCTTCAATATGTCTTGCATTTTCATAAAACTTCCGCCAATTCTTCTACTGTGGACTTGATAATTACACGCGCCCGGTCATAAGGGGTCAGCATGTTTGTGCTTACGAAATGGTCAAGCAGGGCGATAAGCGGATCATAGAAACCTCCGATGTTCAAAACCGCAATGCGGCCGCTGTACCGGCCGAGCTTCGAAAGCACAAGGGTTTCGAAGAACTCGTCCATCGTACCGGCTCCGCCTGGCAAGACGATGGCGATTTGCACCCCCTCGCGCATACGCTCCTTGCGCTCCGACATGGTATCGGTCCATTCGACATCTGTAAGGGCCGGGTAAACAAGCGGTTTCATAAAACGGGGAAGCACGCCCCTCACTTTTGCACCGCACTCCACAGCTGTGTCGCTCACCACTTTCATAGTGCCCTTGACGGTGCCGCCAGACACTATCTCATAGCCCTTGCTGCACGCGGCCTTGACAAGTTCACGTGCTGCTTGATTGTATTCAGGGGCTATTTCCTTTACTGCCGAGCAGAAAAAGAGGGCCCTCATAGATTGGCTTCGATGCGGGCGCGGAGATCCTGCTTGGGCATGACTCCCACTGTACGGTCCACGATGGCTCCGTTCTTGACGAATACCAGGGTGGGAATATTGCGTACGCCGAACTGGGCTGCGATATCCTCGCAATCATCAACATTGCATTTGGCGATGATGGCTTTACCCTCGTACTCCTGGGCGAGTTCATCCACGATGGGACTGAGCATACGGCAAGGGCCGCACCAAACAGCCCAGAAATCTATGACAATAAGTCCGGGAGTCTCAAGAAACTCCTGAAAATTAGTAGATGTAATGACTTTTTCCATAATCCACAAAGTTAGAAAATTATTACAAATGTACTAACATCCAGGCAGTCTTTTATCGGATGTTACATGTCGCGTATATCCCTTGGACTTACCATCAGGATGCGGTCGCTGAGCATCTGGTCCAGACGACAGGTCTTATTTCACCCTGACGCATGTGAGGCCGTAACGCTCGCCCACGACGTAACGTGTCTCCTCTTCGGAGCCTGCGCGGCGGAAACGGTCGAGGTACAGCGGCCGTCCGTTCTGGATCTGGAGGCACTCGAAGCTGTCGCCCTTTTTCAGGCTTGAATTCAGCGACTCCAGCACTACGAACCTGTTGGCACCGAGGTATTCGACGATGACAAGCCTGTCGGGGAGCCAGCCGAGCTGGAGGCATGTTCCTGCAGCCAGCGTGACAGATACGATCGAATCTCCGGCAAACTCTTCCGACTCGCGCGTGGACTCATCTTTAAGGTCGGCGCAGAACTCCTTCCAGGAGGCCTTCCCCACGTAGCGGGAGAGGACATCGAGCGTGCGGACAGAAATGGCCTCTGTACCTCTCGTGGAATAGCTCCAAAGGCGTTCCAGCGTGCTTTCGGAAATGTGTTCGTGGATGGCGGCTCCGATTGCATCCGTGAGTGCGACGAACGCATTGTGTGTTTCCGGAGACGAACCGAAGGCTTCCTCGACACGCATGCGCAGGGCACTGATCTGTGGTATGTTAACAGAAACTGACATTGCGTGACAAAGATAAAAACAATATCTTTGCATACCAATGTCTTTTTATGTCAGTGTTAGTCAGTGAAACGATGCGCGAGATAACTCCGGCGCTGGATTATGGCGGGAGCTACGTCATCCTGTCCACCATCCGCGAAGGGCGTGTCTTCCTTGCTCAAAAAGCGGGTAAGCGCCTCGTACTCAAGACTTCCGACGGTTCAGCAGCGGGCATCGACAGGCTAAAGCGGGAATACGAACTGTCCGTCGGACTCTCGCATCCTTCTCTGCCATTCGTATTCACCTACGAGGAGGAGTCACCCGTAGGCCCCTGCATCGTCAGGGAATTCGTTGACGGGCAGGCTCTCTGCGAGTGGCTTGCCGGCAAACCTTCCGCCGCCCCCCGCCGCCGTCTGTTTTCCGAGCTCCTCGGCGTGATCGGGTACTTACATGGCAAGGGAGTCGTACATAACGACCTCAAGCCTGAGAATATATTGGTTTCGCGTACCTCGGGCACCCTCAAACTTATCGATCTGGGCTATGCTGACGGCGACTGTTTCGCAGAGAAGGCGATCGGCGGCACGCGTAGATATTCTTCGCCCGAGCTGTTGGCAGGCGCTCACGTGGATGCCCGCAGCGACATTTATTCCCTCGGCATCATCCTTGGCGAAGTGTTTCCCGGCCGCTATGGACGTGTCGTGCGCCGATGCACGCAAGCCGACCCTTCCAAGCGATATCAGTCGGCAGAGGCCTTGCAGAAGGTTCTTGATGGGTATCACAGGCCGCTTCGCATAGCCTTGTTTGTCGCATTGGCCTCTGTGGTCTCGGGGCTCGTAGCATGGCAGCAGAAAACCCTGGAGGACGTGAGGTCCGCTTCTTCCGCACAGCATCTCTCAGACGAGCGGACTGTCGATTCCCTGGAGCGCGTCGTAGGCAGTATGGCGGGCACTGTCGATTCGCTGTCGAGCGCCCTGGATTCCCTGAAGTCCGAACAATCTAAGCATGACGCCATGCTGACCGATGCCAAGGCAACCATAGACAAAGGGTACGCACGCATCATTCCCAAATACAACTTGGCCCTCAGGAATGCCCGCACCCCAGAGGAGGCCAACGCCGCTTGGGCCACCCTTGCCGAAGACTACACCCGCATGAACGAAGAGACCATCTCCATGGTCCCCGAGCCCCTCCGCGGCTCCGTTCGCGAGTACCTCCTCGACCGCTACAACAACGCCTTCCCTTCGCTGTACAATTCGTTGATTGAAAGGATTCAGGAGCTGTCAAGGTAACAATTGAGGACATCCTTGGATATAAATATCCGGCAATATATTTGAAATATTGCCAAAAGGTGCTATCTTTGCTGAGTATGGAGTATAAGTGCATCATATCGCCCAAAATGAAGGCCGTCGAAGATCAGTTGCTGGTTGACTTCGAGGGAATGAACCATTGTTTAACGGATATGGGTAGAAACCTTGTTGTAGAAGTACCCAAAGCTATGTGCGAGGCAGTGCGCGTTGCATTGAAACAGACATTTCCAGACGTCGTACACATAAGGAATGCATATCTGATGATTGAGGACCTACACGACTTTATCCTTGTCAAACCGCTTATTTCCGAGGCTCCGATACTTGAAAACAATGGCGTCAGTGTTCCGGAGCTGGAGAAATTGTTGGTAGACCATCAGGCAGATAAAGAATACTCAGCCCTGACCGATACAGATATTCAGAAAGAATTCCAGCGAGCCTTCGAGTTGTATGCGGTCAACACTTCCCGTCTTCTCAGATACGCAGGCAGAAAGGGGAAAAAGGAGGAGATCCAGCATATTCTGGAGCGAATCGACAATGGCCGGGTCACCGCGGTGCACACCCTTCAGGAGTTCTTTCGCAAAGAGCCGGTCGAGCGGGCCTGGCTTTTCGGCTCTTTTTCCCGAATGGAAGAAGAGCCCGGCAGTGATATCGATATCCTGATAGATTTCGATAAATCTGTTCCCATGGGCTTAATGCATTATGCCCGGATAATCAACACTCTTGAAAGCTTATTGAACCGGAAAGTGGATTTAGTTGCGAATGGCACGGTCAAGCCATTTGCCATCGAGAGCATCAACCGGGATAAAGTGTTGATCTATGAGAGAACCTGAACGGGACCTTGGAAGGTTGCAGGACATACTTCAGGCCGCTGAGAACATTATTGCTTTTACAGGCGGTCGTTTGCCGGAAGAGCTGGCAGCCGATAAGTTGCGTTATTTTGCCGTTGTCAAAAATGTCGAAATTATTGGAGAAGCGGCATACATGTTATCTTTGGAATTCAAGGAAAAGCACAACTCTGTTCCCTGGAATGACATCATTCGAATGCGTCACGTCCTGGTTCATGGATATGCCACTATCCTGCCAGAATTGCTCTGGCACACGGCGCTGAAGGATGTCCCTGTATTGAAACGCCAGATAGAAGGGATAATTCGGGAATTCTCCCGGTGGCAGGGCTAATAGCCAGGAAGTGCGCGCGTACGAGGACGACGTGGAGGTGCTGACGCCTTCCTCGCGGCGCTACTCTAAGATTATCAAGACGTTTAAAAGACATTAAATGACAACTTGTCCTCCGGAGGCGGGTTGCTATCTTTGCCAGTGCGAAATGTCGCACGGTAATGCAAGATATGAGAAAAAACGCTATATTTGTCGAGGAAGGCGCCCTAAGCGCCTCACATATAGACAAATTAGCGTTTGCAATTTGCTCTGACCGAGTAGGAACGTAGGAAATTCATTACAGGCAGGTTCAGGAGCGAGTCGTAAACGCCCGCAATAGATACCTTATGGTATTATGCGGGCGTGACTTGTACCTGCTTTGGTTTCCTACGACCACTACCGGACGAGTTTCGCCCGCTTTTTTTGTATGTAATGTAACCAAGAATTATCAGTTATGGGACTCTTAAACAACATTAAAGACGCCTTCAACAAGGCAGAGTTTTCAGTTGCCCCCAACAAGAAGCTGAAGACCATCTCTTCGGATTTCAAAAAGGCTTTTGATCTTACTCTCGTGTTTTATAAAGGCGTTCAGATAGCCAATCCTGAATTGACACTCAACCAACTGGGGAAGAAAACCACCAAGGAGGTCAACACCACTGCCGAGGGTATCAAGATCAAAGGAAGCACCAAAGTCGGCGAGGCTGAAAAGATGTTCGACAAGGCTTTCGGTGTAACCGTCCAGATCAAGGACAAGGCTGGTAAGGTACTTGTACCCAACGAGATTACAATTGGCCAGGCGGCTCGCGAAGAATACAAATAATAGAAATCATGGCCAAGAAATCAGTATCCTGGAAAAAGTATCTCATCGACATTGATGAGAAAGGTTCGGTAAAGGTTTCAATAGCAGGATCCGTATGCGACAACACTAAAGCCGCTCTGCGAGAAATCGCTGAAGACGCTGGTTTCGCAATCGATGAAAAATGGAACACGCAGCAGTGCGGAGCCAAACTCGCCAAGTTCCTTGAGGAAGCAGCCCCAGCACCTGTTGAAAAGATTAAAGCAGAAAAGCCCAAAGTCGAAAAAAAGAATGACGAGCCTCAGGTAAAGGCCTCCAAGGCCGATATTGCAGGGGCTCGTGTCCGTGT
>CACXCS010000015.1 GCA_902766255.1 uncultured Bacteroidia bacterium | reverse complement strand
GGGCGGCCTGCGCTTCCACCCCAGCGTCAACTTGAGCATCATGAAGTTCCTCGCTTTCGAGCAGACCTTCAAGAACGCCCTCACGACCCTTCCCATGGGCGGAGCCAAAGGCGGCTCGGACTTCAACCCACGCGGTAAGTCTGATGCTGAAGTTATGCGCTTCTGCCAGAGTTTCATGACCGAGTTGCAGCGCCACATCGGTGCCGATACCGACGTCCCCGCCGGTGACATAGGCGTAGGCGGGCGCGAGATTGGTTATCTGTTCGGCCAGTACAAGCGCATACGCGACGAGTTCACCGGTACTCTTACCGGCAAGGGCCTGGGCTGGGGCGGCTCGCTCCTGCGTCCCGAGGCCACCGGCTTCGGCCTGTGCTACTTTGCCGAGCAGATGCTCGCCACCCGCGGCCTGGAATTCAAAGGCAGCACCGTGGTTGTTTCAGGCGCCGGCAACGTGGCTCAGCATGCGGCGCTCAAGGCCATGCGCCTTGGGGCTAAGGTGGTGACTCTCAGCGATTCCGACGGCTTTATCTACGACCCCGACGGCCTGGACGAAGACAAGATGGCCTACGTCTTCCGCCTCAAGAATTATATGCGCGGGCGCATCAAGGAGTATGTCTCCCAGTATCCCTCGGCCCAGTATTTCCCCGGCGAGCGCCCCTGGCGTATCCCTTGCGACATAGCCCTTCCTTGCGCCACCCAGAACGAGATCGAGGCACACGACGCCCAGGCTCTGCTCGAGGGCGGCTGCAAGTGCGTGGCCGAGGGCGCCAACATGCCCTCCACTCCCGAGTCCATCCGTATCTTCCAGGAGGCTGGAATCCTGTACGCCCCCGGCAAGGCATCCAATGCCGGCGGAGTGGCCACATCAGGTTTGGAGATGAGCCAGAACTCCATGCGCCAGCATTGGAGCAGCGAGGAGGTGGACGCCCAGCTCCGCCGGATCATGTCCGATATCCACGCCGCATGCCTCAAGTACGGCACCTTGCCCGACGGTACGGTTGACTACGTAAAAGGCGCAAATACAGCGGCTTTTATGAAGGTGGCCGGAGCCATGCTTGACCAGGGCGCCGTATAATATCTGCTTTCATGGGGAAGATAATCGTCGACATATCCAACTTCATTTGCGGCTACCCGCTGTTCTTCTGGCTGATGGGCGGCGGTATCTTCCTTTTCATACGCTCCCGCGCCGTGTCGCTCAGGCATGTGGGAGCGGCGGTTCGCTCGCTTCGCAATACCAAGACGGGGGAGGGCCAGATAAGCTCGTTCCAGGCCCTTATGGGGGCAATCAGCGCAACCGTCGGCATGGGCAACATAGCTGGCGTGGCCATCGCCATAGTGGTGGGAGGCCCCGGCGCCATCTTCTGGATGTGGATAAGTGCCATTCTGGGCATGTCCGTCAAGTTCTTCGAGGGAGCCCTTGCCATCATGTACAAAGGCCGGACTCCCGAGGGCGAGGCTCGCGGAGGGCCGATGTACGTTATCATGGAGGGCCTGGGCAAGCGTTTCAAGCCTCTGGCTGTGCTGTTCGCCTGCGCCGGATGCATCGGTTGCCTGAGCATGGTACAGGCTAACCAGATGGTCGAGGCGGTACTGTCTTTCGTGCCCGGCGGCGGCACTTTCTGGCTACGCCTGGCCCTTGGAGTGTTCATTACGGTGGTAGTGGCCGCGGTGATACTCGGCGGAATCAAGAGCATATCGAATGTGGCCACCAAGATCGTTCCGGCCATGGTAGTGACATACTTCCTGCTGGTGCTGGCCGCCATCGTCCTTAACCACCAGTTGCTGCCCGAGGTTTTCGTAAAGATTTTCAAGGGCGCATTCAGCTTTGAGGCGGGTATAGGCGGGTTCATAGGAGTGGCCATCACGGGTGCGCGGCGCGCTGTGTTCGTCAACGAGGCCGGCGTGGGTACCGCCATGATGATGCACGGCGCCTCCCGCAACGCCGAGCCCGTGCGCGAGGGCTTCGTGGCCATGCTCGAGCCGGCTATCGACTCAGGCCTCGTGTGCACCCTTACCGCAATTCCCATCATTATGGCCGACTGCTATCATCTGGAGGCCATGCAGGGGCTCAGCGTCGCATTGTCTTCGTACGAGATGCTGATTCCGTACGTTGGCAAGTACGTATTGCTGCTGCTTGCGGTGGTGTTCGCTTTCTCCACAATGTTCTCATATTCGTATTACGGAAGGCTGTGCACCGAGTTCCTTTTCGGCTCCCGCGCCACCAGGTACTACGAGGTATTCTACCTGCTTATGTTGCTGGTAGCCAGCCTGGTAACCGTAGATGTCGTAATCAGCCTTGAGGACATTGCCTTTGCCCTCATGTCGTTCTCGACTTTGTTTACAATATTCAAGTTGTCGCCTGGAGTCCTTGCCGCGCTGCGAACCTACGAGGCCGGGACTAAGAAATAATAATCATGCTGTCAAAAGTTATCACCAATCTTTCGCCGTCGGCCACTTTTGCTATGGCCCAGAAGAGCGAAGAGCTTAAGGCTCAAGGGATTAACATCGTGAATATGAGTGTCGGCGAGCCCGATTTCGACACCCCGGAGCACATCAAGGCTGCGGCAACGGCGGCAATCGAGGCCAACTGGTCCAAGTACTCGCCGGTATCGGGTTACAAGTCCCTCAAGGAGGCTGCATGCGGCAAACTCCTGCGCGAGAACGGGCTGGAATTCTCGCCCTCGCAGATAGTGGTCTCAAACGGCGCCAAGCAGAGCATCTGCAATGCTGTGCTGGCGCTGGTGAATCCCGGCGACGAGGTAATTATCCCCGCGCCTTTCTGGGTGAGCTATCCGCAGATGGTGAAGCTGGCACAGGGCATCCCAGTGAGTCCCGAAGCGACCATCGAGAGCCAGTACAAGATTTCGCCGGAGCAGCTGGAGGCGGCAATCACACCCCGTACGAAGCTGCTCATCCTATGCTCGCCCTGCAATCCTTCCGGCGCAGTGTATTCCCGCTCCGAGCTGGAGGCGCTGGCGGAAGTTGTGCTGAGGCATGAGGGCCTGTATGTGATATCGGACGAGATTTACGAGCACATCAACTACGTAGGCGAGCATGCTTCGATTGCCGCCGTTCCGGGCATGCGCGAGCGGACTATGGTTGTAAACGGCGTTTCCAAGGCATACGCAATGACAGGGTGGCGAATAGGCTATATCGCTGCTCCTCAATGGATTGCCGATGCATGCAACATGCTGCAGGGGCAGTATACCAGCGGCCCATGCTCCGTGAGCCAGAAGGCTGCCGAGGCTGCCCTTAACGGCCCGCAGGAGTGTGTCGAACTGATGCGCCAGTCTTTCCAGCGCCGCCGCGACCTGATTGTACGCCTGATGCGCGGGATCCCCGGACTCGAGGTCAACGAGCCGGAAGGTGCCTTCTATCTGTTCCCCAGATGTTCCGCTTATCTGGGCGGCCGTTTCAAAACTGCCACCGAACTTGCCATGTACCTCCTTGAGACCGGCCATGTGGCTACAGTGGGAGGCGATGCCTTCGGCGCTCCCGGCTGCCTGCGCCTCTCCTATGCCACCTCCGAAGAGAACATCATCGAGGCGGCAGCACGTATAAAAAGGGCTCTGGAGACGCTCTAGTCTTTAATTTCCATCAGTACCACCGTTCCGTCCATGGCGGAAGCCAGGATGAATGTGCGGCCCTTCTCGGTCCAGGTTTCAAGAGGATTGATGAGGGCCGTTGATATCTTATGAATCCACCGGAGCGAGCCGTCCTTCAGCGACATGGCGAACAGATTGCCTTTGTCCGTGGGCGTGAGGACCAGCCCTCCTGTTTCCACAAGGGAAGTGGGGCCTATCTCGTACCGTGTGCCGTTTGGGACGCGCCACAGCAGTGCCGAATCGGGCAGATCGCCGCCGGCGGGGCACTCAACATCGGCTCTGAAGGCGTAGGAACTGTTGAACATGGTCTTGGCAAGCACAGTGCTGCCGTCCTCCGACAGGCCTATTGCCTCCCTGCCCCCGTCAACCCGGAAAAGTTGTTCACCGGTGGAGGCGTCAAGGGCGTACACTCGGCGGTCGGGTACGGCTATGAAGATGCGTCCCGCTGCCTTGACCGGCCAGCAGGCGGCAGGGGAGTACATGCGCGAGCCGCGAGGCCGTTGCCATTCCCACTGAAGCTTACCTGTCTGAGTGTCAAGCGAATACAGCCCGCCGCCCCAGCTCCCGAACACCACTTGCTCCTTGTCCGCCCATGGGCGGCATTCCACGAATCCATCGACGCCCGTGAATTCCCATACGGTGGCTCCGTTCCTGAGCTTCAGCGCCCGGAATACTCCGTCGGAAGCTCCGGCGAATACGATCCCGTTGCGCACCACAGGCGAGGCCAGCACCGAGCGCCCAGCCTTTGTGCACCACAGGGTTCGCCCGCTCCTGGCCCTGAGGGCATAGATGCCGCCGTCGGTGCAACCGAACACCAGGCGGCCGCGGCTGAACGTGGGGGTGGAGAAGATCTTCCCGGGGAACTGCTTGCTCCACAGTATCTTACCGTCCCTTAATCGGATGCAGCGGACACAGCCGGATGCAGTGGTGTACCATGCCCGGCGCCCTTTGCGCGCGAAGCCCGCCACCACGTTGCTGTGGTCCTGGAACTTCCATACTTCGCGAACCTGGGGGTACTGATCGTTTACCTCATACCTCAGCCAGGGATAGGAAGCCGGGAGCCCGTGGGCGTCATAACTGACCGTGTCGCACACCTCGGGAAGGGCTGCGGAATACCAATCCAGATTCTCAACCGCTCCCCCCGGATGCAGGCGCCGCTCGCATACGCTCACGCTGTCGGGCCAGACGGTAAAGATATTGTAGCCGGCGGGCTTGCTCTTGTCCGAGAGTGATGAGCGTCCCAGTACAGCGGGTATGCCGTCGTAATTCAGGACCCGGTTCTGATGCCAGTGCCCGCCTATCTCGAACCTTACTCCGGCGTGCTTGAGAGCGCGGGTGACGTCGAAGTAGTTAAGTACCGAAGTGTCTTGGGGATAATGGTTTATGAAGATGCTGGGAACTCCGGGCTCAAGCCCCTCGAGCCATTCCATGCTCTCGCGGGGCAGCAGTGCCGGGGCCATTCGCATGTCCGGCCCCGAGTTGCATCCGAGGAACCTCCAGCCGCCGTGCTCGAACTCGAACTGCTCGTATCCGAAGACCTTGCGGAAGGTGTTGCATCCGCTCTCGGACCATTTGGCGTCGTGATTTCCGGCCACCACATAATAGGGGAGTGAGAGCGAGTCCAGCAGGGCCTTGGCGGCGTAGATTTCCTGGTCGGAACCGAAGTCGGTAATGTCGCCTCCGAATATCACGAAGTCCAAGTTGTCGAGCGCATTCAGGTCGCTGATGCATGCCCTGAGATCCTCGAATGCATGAGAACCCGGCGACAGATGAGTGTCGGTAATAAACGCGAAGCTGAAAGGAGCGTTACTGCTTTGAGACCAGGCATTTAACGATGCGGCAAGTGAAATGATAAGAGCAAAGACGGTTCTTTTCATGTTTTTATAGTGCTATGCAAAGATACAAACATACATAATAAAATTATTCGTATCTTTGTACGTTTTTACCTATGGTAAAAGTCGGGGCTCATGGCACCGTCCCAGGATTGGGAACGGACCATTTGGATGTTATAATTCCAAAAGAGCTTGGCCTCGACCGGCTTTCGTTTTGTTCCGGAGGCCGGACAGGGGAAGTTATACTCATCAGTGAACGTTTTTTCGGAAAGTTAAATAATGATTTCAGCAGGGTTTGCATTTTGCATGATGGGGCTCGCTTTCGTGGTGACCACCCTCGTGTATCCTTATGTGCTGGCATTTGCCCGAAAGCATAAAATAGTTGATAATCCCAATGCACGCAAATTGCAGCACGAGCCTGTGCCTGTAATGGGCGGTTCGGCCGTTTTTATCGGAATCATGGTCGCTGTACTCGGATGCTACATCTGCGCCCCCAACCGTGCGTTCTTGAGGGTTATAGCCCTGTTGGGAGTGATTTATGCCGTTGGTTTCTGGGATGACATCAAGGATTTGTCTGCAGTTTTCCGTTTGATTCTGGATTTTGGTGTGGTGTGGCTGACAATCGTGTTGCTGGGCATGAAAATCGACGACTTCAACGGTCTGTGGGGCTTGAATCAGATTCCGGATGCTGTAAGCATCCCCCTCAGTCTTATTGCCGGGGTCGGCATTACTAACGCTATCAACTTGATAGATGGTATAGACGGCTATTGCTCATCGTTTATAATGATGGCCTGCGCGTGCTATGCGGTTATCTTTTTCTATTCCGGGGATATGATGATGTTTGGCGTGGCGTTGATTGCCATCGGCGCCCTTCTGCCATTCTTCTTCCACAATGTGTTCGGAAAGAAATCAAAGATGTTTATGGGCGACGGGGGAAGTTTGATGCTGGGCGTGCTGCTGGTAATGTTTACCTTCCGATTGCTGTCCAAAAACTCCACTTGCGCTTTTTTCGTCGACCGCGGCATTTCCCGGACTGCCATGGCTCTGGCCATATTGGCTGTCCCGGTGTTTGATACGCTGCGAGTCATGGTCTCCCGGATTGTCAGGAAGCAGAGCCCGTTCTGTCCCGACAAGACCCACCTGCACCACTTGTTTTTAGACATGAATTACTCGCACCTGGCTACGTCCGGCACTATAGTGTTCTGCAACTTGCTGATTATTATCTTGTTGATGGTCTGCTGGAAGCTTGGGGCGGGAATTGATCTGCAGAACTACATAGTTATTGCTGCTGCTTTGCTTTTCACATGGGGATTCTACTTTTTCATGGACGGGCAGCACAGAAAGAATAACGGAGAAGGTAGTGCTGTATTCAAGCGTTTGAGTAAAAAAGAGCCTACAGCAGCATCTGGCGCCGTATGGCAGTTCATCCGCCGTGTTGTGGACAGCAGATTTTTCGGATCGGGATTCATGAAGGATGAGGCCGTAGAAGAGAGTTAGTTTATTTGGATACTTCAGTAAATACCAACAGACTAGTTTGGGCCGATTCTTTGAAGGGTTGGTTGAT
>CACXCS010000014.1 GCA_902766255.1 uncultured Bacteroidia bacterium | reverse complement strand
ACACCGTCTGCGAAGGATCCATCCTTGGCGTAGTTGCTCCAGATAAAATTGGCTGCGCCTTTGTAATCTACCATACGGGTCATTCGGGTACTCTCACCCGAAGATACACTGTAGCCGTAAGGAGCGAACTGGGTAAGTTCATACTCCTTTGAAATTTCGCCCTCGTCGACTCCCAGCACGCCCAAAGTCAGCATGGAAATCGTACCGGTGCGGTCGCGGCCGAGTGAGCAATGGAAGTAGACCGGTTTGCCCTCAGCAACCTTGTCCATGATGAACTGCATGCACTGGCGGGTTTTCTCCTTGTCGTCGCGCAACATCTGGGTATAGCCTTCCTCAATAACAGGAGAGAGGAATTCAGCATCTTCAAACGGACTCGCAGAAAGATGGTCGCTGGTACCGCGGAGGTCCAGTTCGGCCCTGATGCCTTCCCTTTTGGCTTCCTGGACACCGGTACGGCTGATATGATCGGGCCTTCCACCCCTGTAAATCTTGCGGTATTTAACGGTCTTCAAGCCATTTTTGGTCTTCCAGCCGCCAAGGTCACGGACATTCCTGACTCCGGTAGCACCACCGGGCTTGAATGTGAGCTGGTGAAGTGATCCATAAGTTTCGAAATCACCGCTCTTAATCAATTGGCTGCCGTTTTGAACCTCAAAATGATACTTGGCATTGGGACGAAGATTGTTGATGAGCCAATAGCCGAATGACGTGTCGGGGTTGGGATCGGGCTCCACTGTATAGCTTACGTTCCATTCACCCTCCGACAGCACTACGGTGTACTCCGAACTCTGCGTATCCTTGGGCCACCTCACGGAGTATGTGGGAGAAAAGTCGGCTTTGCCGGGAGAGATCAGAAGTTTGGTCACAGGTTTACCCTCCTCGTCCACGGTATCCTGCTTGAGGAAATCTGCCTCGGAACCTCTCTGCATTGCAGAATATGTGTAATCTTTTTCGGTGTATTTGACGGTTGTGATAAATTTCTCGATAACAGGGTCCGTTACCAGGATACGGTCACCGTCCTTCACTTCCTGGGGAACCAGAGTATCGGGATCGGGTTCATCAGGATCAACTATCGGTTTGTCCGGCTCATCAGGTCCGTCGGGCACATCGGGGCCGGCAGGCTGCCCGCACATAACCATGAACGGGACAAGCAGGGAAAGGAAAAACGAACGCAGTTTCATAACAGTGTCTTTTTATTCAAGCATCAAAGCGCGGAAATCGTCAATATCCTTTTGGGAAACTTTGGCTACTGTAAGGAGGTACTTCTCCACGCCCTGGGCGAAAGTTCCGTCACCGGCCAGCTCCCAGAAATAAGGAACGACATCGCTGTAAACCCATTCTGTACGGGTATTCTTGAAGACGGGCTTGGTATTCTTCTGCTTGTCGGAGCTGGAAACGCTGTAGCCGACAGGAGCGAAATACGTCACCTCGTACTCCTTGGCAATCACTCCCTCCCGCACGCCAAGAAGGCCAAGCAGAAGGATGTCCAGAGTGCCGGTACGGTCGCGCCCGAGCGAGCAGTGGAAGTACACCGGCTTGCCCTTGCGAACGCTGTTCACTACGAACTCGAAGCATTCCTTGGTCTTGGCGGCATCGTTTACAAGCATGGTCTTGCCACCCTGCTCGATAACGGGTGCGCAATGGTCGAGACCCTCAACCGCAGGGTCGAACATCACGTCGGAGTTACCGCGGAGGTCAAGCTGGGCACCGATGCCCTCGAACAGAACTTCTTGCTGGCCCTGGGCATCAAGAGGATAGGGTGACCACTTCTCGTTAAGGCGTCCGCCCCTGTACACCTTGCGGTACTTGATTTTCTTGCCGTCAAGGGTTGTCCAGCCGCCAAGGTCGCGGGCGTTGCGGGCGCCGCTTCCCTTCAGTTCGACTCCGCCTCTCTTCTGGACTTTGCCGTGGAAGAAAACCTGGTGCAGACTGCCGGTAGTGCTGAAATTACCCTGGGCGAGGACTTTACCGCTGGCCGTGGTTACACTATATTTGTACTTATCGTTGGGTACCAGATTGGTAATGTTCACATAACGGGATCCCGCTTTGATTTCCATATCTCCCTGCCAGGCAAGCTCATCCTCGAGATGCAGCATCATCTTGCCGTCTTCCATATCCTCTTTCTTCCAGCGGATACTATAGGACTGGGGCTTGTCGCCGTCGGGCCATTCGGTT
>CACXCS010000013.1 GCA_902766255.1 uncultured Bacteroidia bacterium | reverse complement strand
GCGGCGAGGAGCATCGCTGCGAGTTCGACGGGCTGGGCGTCTTTCCGATGAAAGATGGCCGCTATTGCTATGTGCCGACGACGCACAGGGCCACGCTGGGCGAGATTGTCGATCTGCTGGACAGCTTCGCCGCCCAGCCGAAGACCCTGATGATTCCGGAGATTCCGGCTGGCAGCTTCGCCAAGAAGCTGTATAGCACCTATTTAAGCTATCTGCCCAAGGAGAAGGCGGCCTTCCCGTTGAAGATGAATGTGGACGAGCGCGGTTCATTTACCGAGCTCGTGCATACGCACAATGCCGGCCAGGTCTCCATCAACATCTCCAAGCCCGGCATCACCAAGGGCCAGCACTGGCACAACACCAAGTTCGAGCAGTTCATCGTGGTCAAGGGCCACGGCCTCATCCAGCAGCGTTCAATGAACGACCCGGAAGGGAAGGTGCTGGAATGGGAGGTTGACGGCGACCACATCCAGGCCGTCCACATGCTGCCCGGCTATACCCACAACATCATCAATCTTTCTGAAACCGAGGACCTTGTCACCGTGATGTACTGCAACGAGGTCTTCAACCCGGATAAGCCGGATACGTATTTTGAACCTGTGAAATAAGCTATGGCAAGTTTCAAGAATAACGGGAAGCTGAAGCTTCTGATCATCGTCGGCACGCGCCCGGAGATCATCCGTCTGGCGGCGGTCATCAACAAGTGCCGCGCGTATTTCGACTGCCTGCTGGCGCACACCGGGCAGAACTACGACTACAACCTCAATGGCGTCTTTTTCAAGGATCTCAAACTTGCCGATCCGGACGTGTATATGGATGCGGTGGGGAAGGACCTGGGCGAAACGATGGGCAACATCATCGCCAAGAGCTACCAGCTGATGGTGGAGGTGCAGCCCGACGCCGTGCTGGTGCTGGGCGACACCAATTCCTGCCTCAGCGTCATCGGCGCCAAGCGCCTGCATATCCCCATTTTCCACATGGAGGCCGGCAACCGCTGCAAGGACGAGTGCCTGCCGGAGGAGACCAACCGCCGCATCGTGGATATCATTTCCGATGTGAACATGGCCTACAGCGAGCACGCCCGCCGCTATCTGGCCGACTGCGGTCTGCCGAAGGAGCGCACTTACGTGACCGGCTCGCCGATGGCCGAGGTGCTGCACCAGAACCTGTCCGAGATCGAGGCCAGCGACATTCACAAGCTGCTCGGTCTGGAGAAGGGCAAGTATATCCTTTTGAGCGCCCACCGCGAGGAAAACATCGACACGGAGAAGAACTTCCTCTCGCTCTTCAACGCGATCAACAAGATGGCGGAGAAGTACGATATGCCGATCCTGTACAGCTGCCACCCGCGCAGCCGCAAGCGCCTGGAAGCCTCCGGCTTCAAGCTGGACCCGCGCGTCATCCAGCACGAGCCCCTCGGATTTCACGACTACAACTGTTTGCAGATGAATGCCTTCGCAGTGGTATCCGATAGCGGCACGCTGCCCGAGGAGAGCAGCTTCTTCACCTCCGTCGGCCATCCTTTCCCGGCCATCTGCATCCGCACTTCGACGGAGCGTCCCGAGGCGCTGGACAAGGGCGACTTCATCATCGCCGGCATCGACGGGAAATCCTTGCTGCAAGCGGTGGATACGGCCGTGGAACTTTGCCGCAACGGCCAGCACGGCATCCCCGTCCCGGACTACGTGGACGAGAACGTCTCCACCAAGGTGGTCAAGATTATCCAGTCCTACACGGGCATTGTCAACAAAATGGTCTGGCGGAAATTCTAGCGAGGGATCGCGGTTTTTGTGCGCGCACCGGTCTGTCATAGGCCGGTGCGCGTTTTTTTTGCCGCCTCCGAGTTGTAAAGGCCTTTACAAAAAACTGTAAAGTTTACAACTTCTTTACAGTTTTGAAAATCTCGTAAACAGTTACAAATCAACTTGTTGCTTTGTTTGGCACGATAGTCGATATAGAGTCGGCCGGGTGAGATTCTGTCAAAGACTTTTTCATAGGAACTTGCTTTATCTGTTTGCCGGGATTTCACCCTTTGTTTGAATATGAGAAAGAAGAATGATATCTGGATCAAAGTGCTTTCCCTCGGAGTGGGATTGGCGCTTGGCATGGTGCTCATTGCCAAGGTCTTTTTTGAGCTGAGCTACGACCGGTTTTACAAGGATATAGACCGGGTTTATACCATCAATTCCTGGATCCTGCAACAGGGGAATGAGAAGGATTATGGCCAGGTGAGCGGAGCCGTGGCAGTGGGCTTCATGGAGGAGGTCCCGGGCGTGGAAGCGGGCACGCGCACCACGTTTGTCTTCAACGGAGATACTTATCTGGATGAAGACGGCAACAAGCTCAAGGCCCGGCTCGTCTGTGCGGATACCTGCTTCTTCAAGGTCTTTGACCGGCCGGTCCTGGCCGGTGATCCGGTGAAGGCGCTGGGTAACTGGGGTTCGGTGATGGTGAGCCGAAGCTTTGCGGAGAAGATGGGGGGTGTGCAGGAGGTCATCGGCAGGCAGATCGCCAACGAAGACATGGCCGGACTGAAGCTGACGGTCGAGGGTGTGTTTGAAGACTTCCCGGACAATGGCACGCTGGATTACGACATCCTGCTGTCGATGGAGACCTACGGCAAGCAGAGTACCGACAACTGGAACGGGAACGACCGCTACAAGGGCTATGTGAGACTGATGCCGGGCGTGGATCCGAATACCTTGACCGATGCCATCCGCAAGATGCAGGTAGCCCACCAGCCGCTGGAAGAACTCGAGGCCAGGGGACTGAGCCTGCGCTATTTCCTGAAACCATTCAGCACCCTGCACACCTCCGATCCGGAGGTGAAGTCCCAGGTGATCCTGCTGTCGATTGTGGCAGCGCTGCTGATCCTGATTTCCCTGCTGAATTACATCCTGATCGTGATCTCCTCCCTGGTAAAGCGTTCCCGGGAAGTGGGCGTGCGCAAGTGCTACGGTGCGGATGGAAAGCACATTTACGGGATGCTGACGAAGGAAGCCGCTGTCCATATCCTGCTTTCGCTCGCCCTTGCGGCCGTCATCATTTTCGCCGGCCGGGGCATCGTGGAGAACCTGCTCGGGGTGCCGTTTACAACGCTGCTGGTGCCGCAGAGCATTGTGGCCATTGCGGCCGTGCTGGTCTTTGTGCTCCTCATCTCGATCGTCGTTCCCGCAGAATTGTACCAGCGGATTCCGGTTTATGCCGCCTTGAAAAACTACACGGAGAACTCCCGCAACTGGAAGCTCGGCCTGCTGGGCGTCCAGGTGCTCATCAACGTCTTTCTGGTG
>CACXCS010000012.1 GCA_902766255.1 uncultured Bacteroidia bacterium | reverse complement strand
CATCGGAGGCGTTTTCAAATCCTGGAACGGCAAGAGGGCCATCGCCTACCGCCGCATCGAAAAGATTCCCGATGACTGGGGCACGGCGGTGAACGTCCAGTCGATGGTGTTCGGCAACATGGGCCAGACTTCCGCCACCGGTGTTGCATTCTCCCGCAACCCCGCTTCCGGCGACAACAAGTTCTACGGCGAGTGGCTCATCAATGCCCAGGGCGAGGATGTCGTAGCTGGTATCCGCACTCCCAACCCTCTTAACGAGGCCACCAAGACCGAGCACAACAAGCACCTGCAGTCCCTTGAGGCCGCCATGCCCGAGGTTTACGCAGAGCTCGACGGTATCCGCAAGCGTCTTGAGGAGCACTTCCGCGACATGCAGGATATAGAATTCACCATCCAGGAGGGCCATCTGTGGATGCTTCAGTGCCGCATAGGCAAGCGCACAGGCATCGCCGCCCTTCAAATGGCCATGGATATGCTCTCCGAGGGCATGATCGACGAGAAAGAGGCTGTCATGAGGGTATCTCCCGCACAGCTGGATGAGATACTGCACCCCATCCTCGATCCCGCCTCCGAAAAGAAGGCCGAGGTCATCGGCAAGGGTCTTCCCGCATCTCCGGGCGGAGCCGTCGGTACGATAGTATTCTCCTCCGAGGCTGCCATGGAGGCTGCCGCCGCAGGCAAGAAGGTCATCCTCATCCGTGAAGAGACCTCTCCCGAGGACATCGAGGGCATGCGCGCATCTGCCGGTATCCTCACCACCCGCGGAGGCATGACTTCCCACGCGGCTCTCGTGGCCCGCGGCTGGGGCAAGTGCTGCATCGTGGGCTGCGAGTCCATGAAGATCAACCTGGCTGCCAAGACCGTCAGCTTCGGCGGGGCAACCTTCAAAGAGGGCGACTGGTTCTCGCTCAACGGTTCCAAGGGCTATGTGTATGCCACCAAGCTCGACACCATGGATGCCAGCGAGAATCCTCTGTTCATCCGCTTCATGGATATAGTTGACAAGTTCCGCCGCCTTGGCATCCGCACCAACGCCGATACTCCCGAGGACGCCGCCCGCGCCCTGGCTTTCGGTGCCGAGGGCATAGGCCTCTTCCGCATCGAGCACATGTTCTACGGCAAGAACTCCGAGGTGCCCCTGGCAAAGCTCCGCAAGATGATACTCTCCGACACCAACTCCGAGCGCAAGGCCGCTCTCGACGAGCTCGAGCCTTTCATGAAGGCCTCGGTCAAGAGCACCCTCAAGATCATGGACGGCAAACCGGTGGTGTTCCGCCTGCTCGACCCGCCTCTGCACGAATTCGTCCCCAAGGGCGCTGAAAAAGAGAAGGAACTTGCCGACGAGCTCGGAATCTCCGTCTCTGACGTCGAGAAGAGAGGTGAGAACCTGCACGAGGTCAACCCTATGATGGGTCACCGCGGCGTCCGTCTGCACGTTACCTACCCGCTCATCGCTGAAACCCAGTATCGCGCAATATTTACAGCCGAGGCCGAACTCCAGAAGGAGGGCCTGCATCCCATACCCGAGATCATGATCCCCGTCACCGTGTCCGAGCGCGAGCTCCGCTTCCAGAAGGCCATCTGCGTCAAGGTCAAGGCCGAAGTTGAAGCCGCTACCGGCGAAACCCTTGACTACAAGTTCGGCACCATGATCGAGATTCCGCGCGCGGCTCTTACAGCCGACCGCATGGCACGTACCGCCGAGTTCTTCAGCTTCGGTACCAACGACCTTACCCAGATGACTTTCGGCTTCAGCCGTGATGACGTGGGGACCTTCATGGGCGAGTACCTTGGCAACAAGATTCTCGACAACGATCCTTTCCAGACCATCGACGTGAAGGCCGTTGGCAAACTCGTGGAACTTGGTATCCAGGGTGGCCGCAGCAAACGGCCCGACCTTAAATGTGGCGTTTGCGGCGAGCACGGAGGCGATCCCGACTCCGTCCACTTCTTCAACCGCATCGGCGTCGACTACGTGAGCTGCTCGCCTTTCCGCGTGCCTATCGCCCGCCTTGCAGCGGCCCAGGCAGCCATCAAGCAGAGCGCATAGTCGCCCCCGCTGGCGCGGTTTTTGGAGAATACCGTGGCAATGAGACGATTATTGACAGTTTTTCTATTTGTACTTGCCTCTGTGGTGTTTACCATGGAGGCAGGTGCGGTTTCGGGCAAAGGTAAACCGGACGAGCCTAGGATAGAGTTCCAGCACAGGTATTCAAGCCTGCACCTGGACATGAAGCTTTCCAAGCTCAAGACCATGAACTGGATGCTTCCCAACGACCTGCGCCGCGAGATAGGTGATGACTACTATCCCGAAATACGCCGCCAGCTTGCCACCAAAGACAAGATGCGCTACAAGGAGGGCGAGGCTGAAGTTCAGCGCTTTGCGGATGGTAAAGTCAAGCTTAAGCTGATTTTCCCAAATTTTATAATGACTATCAGCAATGTGACCTGGGAGCAGCTGGATGTGGTGTTTGCCGAGTATTTTTAGTGTATTCCTATAATATATAAAACACGTGCGTTCGGGGCGGTGTTTGGGCTGTTTAAAGTGCCTGAATGCCGTCCTGCGGCTTTGAAAAGGGGATATTGTGAAAAATAATCACAAAAAAAGTTGCACAAGAAAAATATTCTATATAAATTTGCGCGTTAATATGTTCCGTGGACCAGAGGGTAATATGCCCAATTGGTCCGTAGAATATACAGGCAAGGTTACTAAACCCTAGAACAAAATAAATTTTTATAACTAACTTTTAATTTTATTAATGTATGAAAAAAATCTTTAGATTCGCAATCGTGTGCGCCGTTGCAGGTGCTGCACTTTTGACTGGATGTACCAAAGATTTCACTTCTGACATTGATAAGCTCAAGGAAGATTACAAAGCTCTCGACAAGAAGATTGACGAGAAGTTCGGTGATCTTCAGAAGGCTATCAATGCAGGAGCTCTCATCTCCGCAGTGGAGCCCTTCACTACCCCCGCACCCGGTGGCGTGAAGATTTCTTTCACTGGTGACAAGGCGCCTGTTACCATCTACAATGGTGCCAATGGCAAAGACGCTGACGTCTGGGAAATCAAGGACGGTTATTGGGCCAAGAACGGCGCCAAGACCTCTATGAAGGCTGTCCCTACCGAGTGGACCATCGGATCCGACGGTTACTGGTATCAGGACGGTAAGAAGACCTCTGTCAAGGCTGAGGGTAAGGACGGTTCTTCCGCTACCCCTACCGAGTGGACCATCGGTTCCGACGGTTACTGGTACAAGGACGGCAAGAAGACCGACGTCAAGGCAGCTGCTTCTGACGGTGCCAATGGTACCAACGGTAGCTACTGGAAGCCCAACACCACCAAAAACGTGTGGGAAGAGTTTGACGGCAATGGCGTTGCCACCGGCAATACTATTCCTCTGTACGCCGAGGGCGGCAGCGGCAGCTCCACTCCCAGCGGCATCACCGCTATCTGGAACAAGGAAGAGGGTTACATCGAGTTCTCCGGCGTCGAGGGTATCGACAAGGCCGTCAAGATCGAGCTGACCAAGCCCCTCAAGGGCCTTGCTTTCGTTCCTGAGCGCATTTTCGACGGTCTCGGCCTCATCACCGCTTATGAGGTTTATGCCCCTGCTACCACCAAGAAGGGTACCAGCACCATCGCTGATGCTACCGGTGCAGCTATTGAGGTCAAGGGCTTCCCTACCGTTGACAAGAAGGGCGAGGGTACCTTCCTCACCACCGCTCCTATCCCTGTTTCCTATCGTGCCAATCCCCAGAACATCAATGTCGAGGATTACGCATGGGATTTCATCAACCGTAAGGTTTACACCAAGTCTGTCGAGGACAGCGACGATCTCGTGACCCTGGTCACCGGTCCTGTTGCTCATGGCAGCCACTACGATTTCACCATCAAGCTCAACAAGTCTGTTGAGGCCGCCGATCACGCAAAGAACAACGATATCGTTGCTCTCCGCGCCATCGCCAAGGACGCTACCCTCAAGGGCGAGCAGGAGCACATCGTCTCCGACTACGCTTACATCGAGAAGGAGCTTGTCAAGGACTTCTACATCATCCACAAGGACGGTGAGTTCTGCTACAAAGATGGTGACAAGGATGTAGTTTACGAGTACGAGTCCGACGATCCCAAGTACTATCGTTGGGAGAATTTCGTTGCTATCAGTGATCCTACCGACTTCAACGACATCCCTACTCCTACCCCTGGTAAGGGTATCGACACCCCCGCTCCTGCAACTTCCGGAACCAACCCTAAAGCTATCGCCCTGCCTTACGACGGCACCATCGATCTGCTTGACTATGTCGAGACCTACTCTCTCGAGAAGAAGGATCTTGCTTCCACCCTTGGAATCACTCCTACTTACACATTCCAGTTCGCCGGTTACAATGAGGCCACCAAAGAGGTCATCATCAACAGCGATCCTGAGAAGGCTATCTATCTTGCAGCCGATGTTGATAAGACCAACCAGAACAAGTTCATCAAGTTCGACGGTTCCAAGATCAGCGTCAACGACGCTTTCGTAACCCTCCTCACCCCTGCTATCGGCCGTACTCCTCTGGTGTACGTTCAGTCTCTGTACGAGGGCAAGCTCCTCGCCGAGTGTCTCATCAAGATCGAGATTACCGCCGAGCCTGCACCCGCTGTTGAGAACAAGGGTTGGGATGTATTCATCTGGCATGACGCTACCTTCCCTTACAAGCTCCCTGCAACTGCTAGCTACACTGGTAAGAGCGGTACCGCAAGTGCTCCTCACCAGAACAAAGAGCATGGCAAGAGCTTCACTGAGGAAGATAAGGACCTGAACGTCACTTGGGACGAGGTTAACCCTTGGGTTCTCGACGACGCTCATATCAACATGTCCTACGAGGACTTCGGTGACAAGTATGATCTTAGCAATCCTAAGCTCATCCTTACCAAGGACAGCAAGGAGCCCGGTGCAACCCTGCCTGCCAAGAAGGATGCAGTGCTGGTTGATCCTGCTGACATCAACACCTACTATTCCGCATCCGGTAGCGGTCTGACCATCACCAGCCAGAGCCCTGCCAACTGGAAGCAGAGTACCAATATCGTTGACCTCAAGATCGACGAGACCTTCAAGGAGCTCAACGCACCTGACGCAAACGGCAAGCACTATGTGTATGTTGTCTACCTCGCAAAGGATAACGCCAAGAACATGGACGTCGTCGTCAAGTTCTCCTTCAACAAGGAGCCTCACGTCCACGACTGGACCATCCTCAAGAAGTACAACGACAAGACCTTCTGGATCCTCAACCCGGACTACATCCAGGGACCTCAGGATCTGCTGATCGAGCCCAAGCCCGCTGCAGATGCTTACTATGGCAAGGGTGGCCTCGACGCTCCCGATCAGTACAAGACCTATGGTGCTGTGCGTGTCAAGGGTCTCGAGGATGACCTCAGGTCTGCAATCGTCGAGCACTTCAAGGAGTATGCAAACTGCTGGAAGAACGCCAACGAGGAGTCTGACTACGTCTTCAAGATCTACAACTACACCAACGATGTCGTTGACATTGTCAATGGTGGCACTACAACTGCTATCGCAAATGAGGATGGCTATGCAACTGTCACTATCTCCGGTGCTGATCTCAAGAAGATCGCCGAGGGTACCGCAGTAAGCCCTGACATTCTTGTTCGCAAGCCCGCCGGCCTGAGTGTTGGTAAGGACATCCTTGTCCAGGTTACCGAGCTCTGCAACACCGAGGCTTCCACTAAGATCGTCAAGGATCTCGACGCCAAGGATTACGGCAAGACCTATGTCCAGGCATACTACTATGTCATCTTCGAGGCTATCAAGCCTACCGTCAAGTTCAACGAGGTTAAGCTCGGCGACTTCAAGGATCAGAACGACTACGCTCTCATCAGCGAAATCGTAGCAGGTGTCTACGAGAGCGACGCAACCGATGCTGTTGCACTCTTCACCTGGGATGCCGCTGCCAAGACCTGGGTACTTGGTCCTTCCGCAGCTACTTACGGAATCACCGATGCTACCAAGATCTCCTTCAAGATCAACAAGCTTATCTACGGCAAGAACGAGAAGGATACCGAAGATTCCTTCAAGGGCCGTCTGAGCATCTTCGAGGCAGGCGATCCTATCGCACCTTGGCCTGTTCCTTCCGGCTCTGTTGCTGAAGGCGGTATCGATTGGCGTAACGACGGTACTAACCTTGAGCAGGACAAGATCGCAGGCTTCGAACTCGAGGTCTTCTACGATAGCGAGTCTCTGACCAAGGGCGAGGGCGAGGTAACAGTCATGAAGACTAACTCCAAGCCTCATCCGAACCACAAGCAGGATGGATCTATCTGGGAATAATATCCTATAACTCTGATAAAAGGGGAGAGAGCCTGACTCTCTCCCCTTTTTTCTTAATTATTTAGTTTTTAACCTTTTATTTTATGAAAAGCTTCTTTCTTATGCGTTATCTTAGACCTTTATTTTTTATAGCGCTCTTCGCAGGTACCGTGTCCTGCAGCGTCCGTGACATCGAGCCCGAATTTCAGCCTCGGGACAGGGCAGTATTGTATGCCAGTTATGCCGGCGGACGGGCAACTAAAACCGAATTCGGCGAGTGGACATCCACCAACAGCTATGCCCAGATCAACTGGTGTCAGGGAGATGCTGTAAGCCTTTTTTATAATGGGCAGAGCGGAGTTGAGTCCGCTTATTTCGTGTCCAAGAATTCCGGCGCAACCGCCGAATTTGAATGCCAGTCCGACGTTCAGCCTGCAGGTTCAAGTTTTCTGGGCCTGTATCCATATAACCAGGGAGCTACTGCAGTTCTTGGCTCCTCGACTATTCAGACAACAATTCCATCTTCACAGCTGGCTTATCCCAGTAAATACGACCCCAGTGCTTTGCTTGCAGTTGGTAAGTCCAGTTCATTGACGATGGCTTTCTATAATGTTTGCAGCGGCCTGTGCTTTACCCTCAAGGATGGCGGCAAGTACTCTCAGATTGTCCTTTCCGGGCGCGACGGCGAGAAGGTCGCTGGAGATGTCACTATTTCCCTTTCCAATCCTGCCGAGCCAAAAGCTGTTGCCGCATCTCAAGGATCGGAAGATAAAGTTTGGATTCTTCCTGCCGAGGGCGGCACTTTTGCGGCCAACACCGAGTATTACTTGATGTTTATCCCGGTTGAGTTCCAGAAGGGATTCACGATGAGTTTTTATGAGGCCGGAGCTAATAATCCTTCAGTTACTTGCACCTGTACTTCTTATGTCAATTTCAAGCGTGGGGTATTTGCCCGCATAAGCCAGGTTGACAATCCTGCCAAGCTGGCTGCAATCCGCGACGGCTCCAACCTTGCTGCCGACGGCGAAACTGCCAACTGTTATATTGTCTCCGAGCCCGGTGCCTTTAAGTTCCCCATGGTAAAGGGAAACGATGCAGAGCATACGCTCAGTGGAATTACCCGTGTGGGTGTTCTATGGGAAACCACCAATACTGCTGCAGCTCCCGCTATTAATGATATTATCAAAGATGTTACCTTCAACGGCCACTTTGTGTATTTCAATACCCCGGCTTCTCTTAAGAACGGCAATGCCGTCATCGCTGCCTATCGCGACAACGACATTGCATGGAGCTGGCATATTTGGGTTTGCAAGGACTATAATCCTGTGACTTCTGCCCAAACTCTTTATACCAAGCCGCGCCCTATGATGGACCGTAACTTGGGAGCTTTGAGCAATAGCCCCAGCACTGCGCTCGCGAATGGCCTGTTCTATCAGTGGGGCCGGAAAGACCCGTTCCCCGGCGCAGTTGAAAACTATGTTTCTGCCGACGGCGGAGCCGGCACTTATATGGCCACGACTGAAGGTAAGCTTAAAACAGCTCCATCTACCGGCGTCACTGTCGATTATGTGGTGGAGCATCCTGACGTGTTCATTACATCTTCCGACGGCTACTGGCTGCCTGTGGCAATTAATTCCCTGTGGGGCATTACTGTGTCCAATGCGGTCGAGACAGCCGTTAAATCTATTTACGATCCATGCCCTCCTGGGTGGAAGGTTCCTCGAGCTCGCGTAATGAACGGCACGCAGCATGTCGTTTCTGAGGAAGCGTGGGCCGGACTGGATGAGAAAACCAGTGGCGGTTTGTATAGGTGGTCCAGGCGCGTGACCCATGGCCTGTATATCAATACTACTGTTTCAGGCACTGAAGCATGGTATCCTACGAATGGGTATATCGATCGCAACGGCAAGGTGATCATGGTAGGTCAATACGCATGTTACTGGTCCTGCTCATTCTATGGCGGAGGAATGTCATTTGCCATGGAAGTAAGCCGTGATATGTCAGGGAACCTTTTGTGGAACGCCCTTAAGTACGGAAAACTCAACGGCGAGGGCCATTCGGTTCGCTGTATTAGGGACAATTAGAATTACTGAAGAATGAAATCGACTCTCAAATCGCTATTTATACTTTTGCTTGCAGCCTTTACGTTTGGCTGCACGCCGGAAGCGGTGCATGTTGAGCGCGTCACATTGGATACCACTTCAATAACTTTGTTTGAGCAGGAAACCTACCAGCTCAAAGCTGTAGTGTCTCCCTCCAATGCTGCCAATCAACTTGTCCTATGGACTTCCGACAACTCTTCAGTGGCTACTGTCACCCAGGATGGCCTGGTTACTGCGGTGTCTTCAGGTATAGCAACTATAACCGTTTCTTCCGACGAGTTCGGCCGTACTGCCGAGTGTTCTGTAAATGTGGTTCCCAGAAATGCCAGTTCCATCACGCTGGATGTCTCCGAACTCACCTTGCACGAGCTTGAGCAGTATATATTCAAGCCCTCCCTGGAGCCAAAGAGTGCCGACACCAAGACTCTTGTGTGGTCCAGTTCGGATCCCGAGGTGGCCACTGTCAGTGCCGGTGTAGTTCATGCCATCAAGGCCGGGCAGGCCGTTATTACTGCGGCCAGCGAAGACGGAAAGGCCAAGGCTGAATGTGCACTTACCGTCGTGTGCGACGTTAAAGGGGTTAAGTTCGAGGACCATAGTTATACCATGAAGATCGGTACGACTCTCCAGCTTGCCGAGCACGTTCATGTTTATCCCGACCGTGCTTCCAACAAGGAGCTTGCCTGGGAATCTTCAGATTCAAAAGTCGCTACAGTATCCGACGGCGGCGAGGTCAAGGCCGTTACCTCGGGTACCGCCCAAATAACCGTTACCACAAAGGATGGCAGTCATACCGATGTTTGCACCATTGAAGTTGATATCGCTGAATTGAAATTGAACGCGACCTCGCTGAATATGGTTGTAGAGGATGTGTTTGACCTGATTGCTTCCGAACCCTCGGGAGCCGTGGTGTCCGATGTCAGCTGGTCCAGTACCGACCCCTCGGTTGCAAGCGTCGACGATAAGGGCCACGTTGTTGCCGAGTCCGCCGGAGATGCAGTTATCTGCGCCACAACCCTCAAGGGCGGCCACCATGCATTCTGTACCGTGAATGTCCGCAACAAAGTGGAGTCCATCACGATGAATAAGCATTCCGCCGACATTTTTATCGGCGAGACCCTTTCGCTTTCGGTTACTCTGGATCCGAAAGAAGCCGAAGAGTATGTCAAGATTGTATGGAAATCCAGCAACGAGCAGGTGGCGACTGTAGACCAGAACGGCAAGGTAACCCCTGTCGGGAAGGGTACGGCTGTTATAACGGCTTCCACTACCGACGGAAAAGTCCACGATGAATGCTCTGTGAAGGTGACCCAGCCTGTTACCTCTATAAGTGTTTCGCCCAAGTCGCTTCTTCTCTGGACGGATGGTGAGTCTGGTAAGGTAACAGTTAGCATCGGCCCTGATGACGCTGATGATAAATCATATAATGTAGATTATGCTACTAATGCTGTCCGCGATGTTGTAAGTTTCACCAGGTCCGCGCAAACGATTACTGTTAAGCCTCTTAAAGTTGGTAAAACCAAATTGGAGGTTGCTCCTCAAGCCAGGCTTGACTTTAACGTGTACACTTCTTTTGAAGTTGAAGTGCGGGCACATGTGGCTTCCGTTTCAATAAAGGGAGAGGAATCCCGCCTTATGAATGTCGGAGCAACTCTTCAGCTTGAGACTGATGTCCATCCTTCCGACGCATACGATAAGACAGTAACCTGGGCTTCTGACAACACCGAAGTTGCTACGGTTGACAGCAAGGGGAAAGTTACGGCCAAGGCTCCGGGCAGCGCGGTGATAACAGTCACCACCAAAGACGGAGAGAAAACGGCAAGTTGTACAGTAACTGTAGCTCAGCCGGTTTCCAGCGTAAGCGTTACTCCTACTACGCTCACCCTTACAGAGGGTGATACCGGTGAACTTACTGCAACGGTTGAGCCAAAGGAGGCCGATCAAGCCATAACATGGGCTTCCAATAAGACCAGCGTGGCAACAGTGGCTGAAGACGGCACTGTAACTGCCGTATCTGCCGGTGAGGCGGTCATAATAGCTACATCGGTTGCCGATCCTTCCAAGACAGCCTCGTGCAAGGTAACCGTCAATGCTAAGATCATCCATGTATCGTCAGTAATTCTGAATCCCGAGACTCTTGAGATGTATGTCGGGGATACTAAAGAGCTTGGCTATGGCGTGACTGTGTTGCCACGGAATACAAGTGTAGGCGTCAAGCGCACCTTGACATGGAAATCATCTGACCGCTCGGTTGCAACAGTAGGGGACTCTGGTCTCGTTACTGCTGTTGGCGTAGGTACGACCACCATTACCTGTACTTCTGACGATAATTCTGAAGCCTTCGACGAGTGCGTCGTAACGGTTTCCCTACCGCCTGTTGCTGTAGAGTCAATAACTTTGTCCAAGACTTCTGCAACCATGGCTTATAGCAGTTATTTAAGGCTCGTTGCAACGGTCCTTCCCGAAGACGCTACAAACAAGGAGCTTACCTGGAGCAGCAGCAATACTTCTGTTGCTACTGTGGATAATACAGGTATGGTAACAGCCAAGAGCAAGACCGGTACTGCTGTGATTACAGTCAAGTCTGTCGATAACGAGTCCATCCAGGCTCAGTGTTCCATCTCAGTGATTCCACAGGTGGTTCCTCCTTCGGGAATATCAATCAACCCCCGCAGCCTGTCGCTCTATGTAGGCCAGACCAAGAAAATTACTGCAACCGTTTCTCCTTCGAACGTCACAGATAAGACTGTTGTCTGGACGGCTGCAGGAGGTACCTATGTGATGGTTGACCAGCAAGGAAACGTTACCGGAATGAAGCCCGGCAATACCAACGTAACTGCTGCTACCGCCGGTGGCGAGTACACTACAACGGCCCGTATAACTGTGAGTGTCAACGCGGTAACCTCCATTGACATTTCCCATCCCAATGGTATCACGCTAAGGGTTGGCGAGGAGTTCGACCTCACCGCCACTCCGATAGCGGAAGATAGGACCGCAGATCCTTCTTACCCTGCGATATCTTGGAACAGTAACAGCTCATCGGTAGCCACTGTGGATCAGACAGGTCATATCAAGGCTCTCAAGGCCGGAACGGCAACGATTACTGTTGTTTCTGTAAATAATACGAGCGTCAAGGCCACTTGCCGCGTAACCGTAGTAGACTCCACTGCGGGAGATAACGGACACGAGGGTGTTGGCTTCGAAGACTGGAATTTCTAAAGAATCGTAAATAATTCTTTAAGAATCCGCAAAATCTTTCATCAGCACTTGGTTGGCGCGTCAGCCTTTACTAGCTTCGCGTAAAAACCAATGCTATGAAAGATTTTTGCGTTGTTAGAAAAATTACTATCTTTGTAGAACTGTAGGAGCCCGGAGCCGTGAAGTATTCAGAAGTTCACCGAAAGCTCCGTAAGGCAGGGTGTTACATAGTCCGGAACGGTAAACGGCATCCACTGTGGAAAAGTCCATTTACCGGACAAATCTTTGAGACCAGTTACCACGAATCGGAAGAAGTTTAGCCTGGTACCAAAGATGACATACAAAAACGCTCTGGAGTAAAACTGTAGTTTATCGACGATGAAAACGTTAATTGCAATTATCGAAAGGGGGGTTGATGGATTGTTTTCAATTTATATTGAAGACAAAAGTTATCCCTATGGTGTTATTGGCACCGGGCCTACAGTCAGAGAGGCAATAGAGGATTTCAGGGCAGGATATGCCGAGATGAAGGATTATATCGAGAGTACAGGAGGGAGGTTTGAAGAGGCTGGATTTGAGTTTAAGTATGATGTGCCGTCATTCCTGCAGGAATATGCCTATGCTTTCAGTCTGGCAGGACTTGAGAGGATTACAAGTATCAATCAGAAGCAACTCGGACACTATATCAGTGGTTACAGGAAGCCCTCTGAAAAAACGGTCAGAAAAATAGAATCAGGAATACAATCGTTTTGTGCACAATTAAGTACGGTCCGTTTTAAGTAACCTTTTTTGAACTATAACTATGAAAGATTTTCGTTTTTTGCAGGTGCTGGCCCTGGTGGGGGCGGCGGCTTGCAGCAGGGAGCGGTTGGAGCCGGCAGGGTTGCCTGCCGCAGAGAAGACCGCCGTGTCACCGGCAGTGAGCATGCAGCGGGTGAGTCTTGTGCCCAGGACGCTGTATTTGTACATAGGCCAGACCGGGAAACTGACCCCCGTCTTTTTCCCATCAAATGCTACGGACAAGAGAGTCCGCTGGAGTGCGTCGATAGGGGGAGGCGCCTGGGTTGACCAGAACGGCGTGGTGACGGCTATTGGCAGGGGCTGGACCAATGTCACCGTGCATACAGTCGACGGAGACTATCAATCGACATCCCGCGTCTATTCCACTTGCAACGATGTGGCAGGCGTAGAATTTGGGCACAGCGGCGATATAGTCCTTACCCGGGGCGAACGCTTCGACCTTATGGCAAGGTCGGTTGGGGAGGACCCTTCCGCGCCTCCTTCGTACCCGGGACTGATATGGAGCAGCAGCAATCCCGAAACTGTGTCGGTTGATTCAGGCACCGGCCGGGTTACGGCGCGCGCCACGGGCAGGGCTGCCATAACTGCCACATCTTCAAGCGATACCTCAAAATATGCCTCCTGCGGCATTGTGGTGCTGAATGCGGGGCCGGCGGCTGAGGGCGGCGTGGGATTCGTCCGTTTGGATGAATGAACGGCTAATAAGCTCTTGCTTTTTTTGGTTTATTGCTAAAAAATAACTATAATTGTGCGATAAAACCTTAATGGCAAATAATTTTATCCTTTTATAAGTATGAAAAAAATATTTTTAGTTATTGCATCTGTGCTCGTGATGGGCACCAGCGCATTTGCCCAGGACATTTTCTACCCTGGATTCCAGCTCGGTCTTAAGGGCGGTGCCGCATACACTAGCGGTGAGGCTGCTTTTACCCAACTCATCTCTCCTGCTGCAGCTCTTGACCTTGGCTATCAGATCAGCCCCGTGTTCGGTCTTCGCGCCGATATCTCCGGCTGGCAGGGTAAAGGCTTCAATGTGATAGATAAGGCTGGTTACAAATTCAACTTTGCCCAACTCGCATTGGATGCCACTTTCGATCTTTGCAATCTCTTCGGCGGTTACAAGGAGCGTGTCCTGAATCCATATCTGTTCGCAGGTGTCGGTGGAGTCGCTTATCTGAAGAACGGCGCCGACAATTCCAAGAATTACTTCGCTAATTATTGGACTCCCGTCAAGATCAGCACCGTCGCCCGCGTTGGCCTCGGCCTTGACATCCGCTTGACCGACCTCCTCGCCATCGAGATTGAAGCAGTCGAGAACTTCCACTCCGACAAATTCAACTCCAAGGCAGGTGAGTATGTTCTGGAAACCGACCAGCAGATCAACCTGCTCGCAGGCCTGAAGTTCAACTTCGGTGCTGCCGCCGGCAAGAAGAAGGCCGCTGAGGCTGCCGCTGCCGCCGCTGCCGCCGCTGCCGCCCAGGCCGCAGCTGCACAGGCTCGCGCTGACAAGGAGCTCGCCGACGCTATCGAGGCCGCCAAGAAGGCTATCGAGAACGCCAAGAAAGCCATGGCAGAGAATGACTTCATCCCTGAGGATGTTGCCGCTATCAACGACGCCATCAAGGCTCTCCAGGACGCTATCGCCGCCAAGGATCTCGACGCCATCAAGGCCGGAACCAAGGCTCTGAACGATGCCGTTGACGCTGCCCGCAAGAACAAGGCCGCTGCCGATGAGGCCGCCGCCAAGGCCGCCGCAGAGAAGGAAGCCGCCGATAAGGCCGCTGCCGAGGCTGCACGCGCCCAGGCTCTCGCCGACGCTATCGAGGCTGCCAAGAAGTCTTCCAACGTCGTTTACTATGTGATCGGCAAGTACGATATCCGCAACCAGGAGCGCTACAAGATCAACAACCTCCTCAAGAAGCTCAAAGCCAATCCT
>CACXCS010000011.1 GCA_902766255.1 uncultured Bacteroidia bacterium | reverse complement strand
TGCAGAAATGCAAAGATAAGATTTTTTCATAACTTTGCACAGATATGGACGCACAAGAGCTTCAGACACTCAAAAACAGATACGATATCATCGGCAATGACCCGGCCTTGAACCGGGCCCTTGAAACGGCTGTGGCCATAGCCCCCACCGACCTCACTGTACTCATCGAAGGAGAGAGCGGTACAGGCAAGGAAAACATACCCCAGATCATACACCAGCATAGCCGCAGGCGCACAGGCCGCTACCTGGCCGTCAACTGCGGCGCCATCCCCGAGGGCACCATAAACGCCGAACTCTTCGGCCACGAGAAAGGGGCCTTTACGGGCGCCGTAGGCGAGCGCAAGGGTTACTTCGAGGAGGCCAACGGCGGTACGATCTTCCTGGACGAGATAGGCGAGCTGCCCAAGGAAACCCAGGCCATGCTGCTACGTGTACTCCAGAACGGCGAGTACATGAAAGTGGGTTCCTCGAAGGTGGAAAAAACGGACGTCCGCGTTATCTGCGCCACCAATGTCAACCTTTCCTACGCAGTCGCCTCCGGCAAGTTCCGCCAGGACCTCTACTACCGCATCAATTCCATCCAGATACTGATGCCGCCCCTGCGCGAGCGCCGCAGCGATATCTACCTGCTGTTCCGCAAGTTCGCTGCCGATTTCGCCCAGAAGTACGGCAGCAGCCGCGTCACCCTTGACGTCAATGCCATCTCGCGCCTTTCGTCCTACCGCTGGCCCGGCAACATCAGGCAACTGAAAAATGTGGCTGAAACCATCAGCGCCCTAGAAAGCAAGCCCTCGCGCAGCGGCTCTGACAGAGTTGAACTTGGGCCCGAAGTGCTCTCAAAATATCTCCCCGACGAACAGGATTCACTGCTGCCGGCGCAGGCCGTATCCGCAGGCGGCGGCTCCCTGGGCGACGAGGACAAGAAGATGATAATCAAGGCCATACTTGATCTTAAGCAAGAGGTTGACGCCCTCAAGAGCGCCATGCACGGCACTCCGCATCCCCAGACCATGGTTCCTCCTCCCGCCGTGGACGAGCCAGAGGAGCAGGTGTCCACGTTCGAAGAGCCCGACATGAATATGAAGCAAATGGGCGAGGAACTCATAGAGCGCGCCCTCCAGCGCCATGGAGGCAAGGTCAAGGAAGCCGCCCGCGAACTGGGCATCTCGGAGCGGACGATATACCGGAAACTGGCGGAAAAGAAGAAGAACCAATGAAAAGGCTTATCCCAATATTTGCCGCCCTGTTGCTGCTGAACTCCTGCGGCATCTACACCCTGTCGTTCTCCGGCACCTCCATACAGCCGGATGTCAACTCCATCACCATCAATTACTTCGAGTATAAGGCGATGAGGGTGAACCCTTCGCTGAGCAACGACCTTACCGAGGCCATACGCAACCAGTTCCGCCGCATGACCCGTCTCGAGCAGGTCGACACTGACGGCGACATGGAGCTCTCAGGCGAGATTGTAGGCTACGACGTTGCTCCCGCTGCCGTCACCGCGGACGAAGTTGCAGCACGCAACAAGCTCACAATTACCGTCAAGGTAACATTCACCGACAAGAAGCATCCCGAGGAAGACTTCGACAAGAACTTTACCGCATATTCCGAATACGATTCCACCAATACTCTGGACGCCGTGGAGAGTTCCCTCTGTGCGGAAATCATCGAAAAGCTGGTGGAAGATATCTTCAATGCTGCAGTTGCACAATGGTAGGATCGATAGACATTAAGCGCCTGAATATGGATGAGTTGCTGGGGGTGGTAAGCATCTACCCCTGGTACGCCGGGGCGCGGATGGAGCTCTGCCGCCGCATGGCCGACGGGGGAACCCCCAGCCCGGAACTGGTAAGCCGGACGGCGCTGTACGTGGGGTCCAGGAGGCTTCTGCGCGACCTTGTGGGTGTCCGCAACGGGGATTATTCCGACGCGGAGCTGAGCCGTCTGCTCAACAGAGTGCTGGGCAACGAAACCGGTGAGGACGTTGAAACAGAGGAAGTTGAGGAACCCGCTCCCGAGACTCCCGCGGCAACCGACCGCATCTTCGTTGTTGGCGGAGACTATTTTTCGGCGGCGCAGTACCGCGAGGTCCGCCGGTCCGACGACGGAATCTATTCTTCTTTTGCCTCGGCCGAACGTGAGGACCTGACTTTCGAGGAGCCCGATGAGGGCTTTGACCTGTGCACCGAAACCCTTGCCGGAATCTACGCCGAACAGGGTTATCTTAATGAAGCTAAACAAATTTATTCCAAACTAAGTTTGCGATATCCGGAAAAAAGTGTTTACTTTGCAGCCCTTATTGAAAAATTAGACAAAAACTGATATGAACGCATTATTCAC
>CACXCS010000010.1 GCA_902766255.1 uncultured Bacteroidia bacterium | reverse complement strand
TCGTCGAGGACCACAGTATTGAAAGGCATCAGGCGTATGGCACCGATTTCAAGGTCCCCGTCGAGGTTTTTCTGCAGTTTGGAAACGGCGAATCTGGCAAGGGCTGTCTGCACGGGAGGCATCTGCAGCGCTAAAACGCCGCAGAGAAGGAGAATGGCCAGCAGGCCTGCGATCCTTGCCGCTATGTATCTTTTCTTGCCGATATCCTAATACTATTTTAACCTACAAATTTAGTAAATTATTGTTAAATTTGCGGTCTGACAAACTTGTTTTGTATGTCTGATATAATACTCGGCATAGAATCTTCCTGCGACGACACTTCTGCGGCCGTCATCAAGGACGGCTGGCTGCTGTCCAACGTGATTGCCTCCCAGGACGTACACAAAGCTTATGGCGGCGTGGTGCCTGAGCTTGCCTCACGTGCTCATGAACTGAACATCGTGCCTGTGGTGAGCGAAGCCCTTTCGCGTGCCGGCGTAAGCCCTCAAGAGCTTGATGCTGTGGCTTTTACCCGCGGACCTGGACTGCTCGGATCACTCCTTGTAGGGACCTCATTCGCCAAGGCGATGGGACTTGCTCTGGATATTCCCATAATCATGGTCAACCATCTTCAGGGGCACTTGCTGGCCGGCTTCGTGCGGCAGCATGGAAAGGAAGTCCGTGAGCCGTCCTTTCCCTTCCTATGCCTTCTGGTAAGCGGTGGTAACTCGCAGATAGTCAGGGTGGACGGCCCTCTTGAGTATACTATACTCGGCCAGACCATCGACGACGCCGTCGGAGAGGCATTCGACAAATGTTCCAAAATGATGGGTCTGGGCTATCCCGGCGGGCCTGTCATCGACCGCCTGGCCTCTCAGGGTGACCCCGCCCGTTTCAAGTTCGCCAAACCCCACATCCCCGGCCTGGACTACTCGTTCAGCGGCGTCAAAACTTCGCTCCTTTATTTCGTCCGCGACCGCATAGCCGAGGACCCAGGCTTCATCGAGAAGAACAAGGAGGATATATGCGCATCTTTCCAGAAAACCTTGATAGACATACTCATGGATAAGCTGGTTAAAGCTGCGCGCCAGACGGGTATCAAGGACATAGCCATAGGCGGGGGAGTGAGTGCCAACAGCGGCCTGCGGGCCCGGGTTGAGGCAGAAGGCCGCAAGCGTGGCTGGCGCACCTTCCTTCCGGAATTCAAATTTACCACCGACAATGCCGCAATGATTGCCATTGCAGGCTATTACCATTATCTTGCCGGGGAGCGTACAGCGCTCGATGTGGCTCCGGTTTCAAGGCTCTCGGAATTTTAGACAGTATGGAAAAGATAAAAGTTGCAATCGTAGGCTACGGCAACATAGGCCGTTTTGCCTTGGAGGCCGTAGATGCGGCATCCGACATGGAATGTGCTGGCGTAGTGCGCAGGAATCCCGGCTCAAGCGCTCATCCCGGCCTGGCCGGCCGCAAAGTCGTAAGCGATATTCGCGAGCTGGGGCCCGTTGACGTGGCCATTCTGGCCGTTCCTTCCCGCAAGGTGGAGGAGAATGCCGTCAAGTATCTCTCGATGGGGATCAGTACCGTGGACAGCTTTGACATCCACACCGATATCTGCGCCCTGCGGTCATCTCTGGGAGCAGTTGCCAGGGAGTCCGGTGCCGTGAGCATAATATCCGCAGGATGGGATCCGGGAAGCGACTCGGTGGTACGTGCACTTATGCAGGGTCTTGCACCCAAGGGCATCTCCTATACCAATTTCGGCCCCGGCAGGTCCATGGGCCATTCGGTGGCGGCAAAGGCCGTTGAGGGTGTTCACGACGCCCTGAGCGTGACTATTCCCATAGGTACCGGTTTGCACCGCCGCATGGTATATGTCGAGCTGGAGCCGGGCGCTGATGCGGCGGCGGTTGAGCGCGCCATCCTGGCCGACCCTTATTTCTGCCACGACGAAACCCATGTTATCCCGGTTGATTCCGTTGATGCCCTCAACGATATGGGGCACGGGGTGAATCTGGTGCGCAAGGGCGTTTCGGGCGCAAGCCACAACCAACTGCTGGAGTTCAACATGCGTATCAATAATCCGGCCCTTACCGGGCAGGTGCTGGTGATGGCGGCACGCGCAGCGGTACGCCAGAAGCCAGGCTGCTACACCATGATTGAAATCCCCGTGATAGATATGCTCGAAGGAGACCGCGAGCAGCTTATCCGGGCGTTGGTCTGATAGTAAACAAGTTATCCGATATTCCAGTCCTGTGGCCTTTTACCAGTGTTTTGGCCGTTGGGCTGGAATATCGGATAACTGCATGTATATACCGAAGCAAAAATTGATTATATTTGTAAGTTTGACAATTACACGCTTATGATACCTCATCTGGATGCCCGATGCGAGGCGATGTTGCAAGAATACAGGGATAATCTGCCCCTGTTCAACGAGCAGGCCGCCAAAGTGTTCAACACCATCAAGAAGACCCTCGACGACGCAGGCCTTCTGGTAGCATCCATCGAGTACCGGGTCAAGACGGAAGAATCCCTTGCCGGCAAACTTGAACTCAAAGGATCAAAGTACCGCACCCTTGCCGACATAACTGACATCATAGGCCTGAGGATTATCACTTTCTATATTGATGATGTAGATAAGGTCGCCTCGGCCGTAGAGCGCCTTTTTACCGTAGATTGGGAAAACTCCGTAGATAAACGCAAGGCCCATGAGATAGACAGCTTCGGCTATCTTTCGCTCCACTATATCTGCTCTCTCCCTGATATTCCCTATCACATTGAGATCCAAATGCGTACGGTACTCCAGCACGCCTGGGCCAACATGAATCACGACACTGGATACAAGAGCGGTGTGGAGGTGCCCCGGCAGTACCTCCGGAATCTCAGCAGGCTTGCCGGAATGCTGGAACTGGTGGATGACGAATTCAGCCGCATACGCAGCGAGCTCACCGATTACCGCCGCCGCGTCAAGGCGCTCGTGGCCTCAGGGAACCTTGACGAGGTACCGCTGGATGGTGATACTTACCGGAGTTTTCTTGAACTCGAGCCGTTCTCTGCTCTCAACCGCCGCATTGCTGCAGTCAACCAGGCGGAGATACATGAAGTCTCGCTGCTGCCTTTCCTTGCACTCTTCAAAGGATTGCAGATCAATACCTTGGGGCAGTTGGACAGAATGATCAAAGACTACTCCGACGCCGCCTACCAGATAGCTACCTACCAGCTCGGCCTGACCGATCTGGACATTATATCTTCTTCGACCGGCCCCCAGGACCTTTGCCTGGCATACATCCTCAAGCACGACGGAGGCAAAATCGGCATTCGCTATATGTTCGATACCCTCAACGGCCCCTCCGACTCGCACGACTCGCTGGCAGCCTACCTGCTTGAGATGGCCTCAGACCTTCCCTTCATGCATCAATAATTATGGCAAACAGACCACTCGATACTTCCCTGCTTGACAAGGCAATCATCTTTGCCGTCAACGCCCATGCCGGCACCGAACGTCGCGGCAAAGGTTTCCCGTATATTGTTCATCCCATGGAAGCTATGGAAATAGTAGCGACCATAACATCCGACCAGGAACTCCTGGCCGCCGCCGCCCTTCACGATACGGTTGAAGATACCGGCGTGACGATAGAGACTCTCCGTGATGAGTTCGGCGAGCGCGTGGCATCGATAGTGGCCTCGGAGAGCGACGTTTTCGAGCAGGGCGTGAGCGAGGAAGAAAGCTGGCATGCCCGCAAGCAGGCAGCCATAGTGCGCTTGGTCAGGGCGTCGCGCGACGCTAAAATCGTGGCTCTGGGGGACAAACTGTCCAACATGAGGGCCATTGCACGGGACTGGGAGCAGGTGGGGGACAAGATATGGAACATCTTCCACACCAAAGACCCCAAAGAACATGAGTGGCATTACCGTGGCCTTGCCGACTCGCTGCGCGAGTTGAAAGGTACGGCCGCATACGAAGAGTTTGAAAATCTTATAAATCAGGTATTTGGCTATGGAGGCGAAAAGGATTGACATTAATGACTATGTGCTCTCCGGTGGCGGATTCAACGGGGAGAGCTATGATTGCAAGTCCGATTCCTCGGTCATGCTTAAACTCTATTTCCCCGGCAAAATCCAGCAGCCTCTGGACGAGATGACCCTGGCCCGCAAGGTGTATGACATGGGCATTCCATCGCCCGAGCCAGGCGAATACGTGGTTACACAGGACGGCCGTTACGGTATACGCTTCCATCGTATCCTTGGTAAGAAGTCCTACTCCCGCGCTACCGGTGATGATCCCTCCAAGGTGCAGCAATATGCAACGGAGTTCGCTCAACTGTGCCTTAAGCTGCATTCAATTCATGTTGACCGCTCGCAGTTCGAGTGCGTCAAGGACCGTTACTACCGCCTTCTGGAGGCCAATCCCTTCTTTACGGTCCAGGAAAAAGACAAGATTGCCCGTTTCATATCCGACGCTCCCGATACCGACACCGCCATACACGGCGACCTTCAGTACAGCAATGCGATATTCGCCGGCGACAAGCGCTATTTTATCGACCTCGGAGATTTTTGTTACGGTTACAATCTGTTCGACGTAGGCATGGTTTACCTGTGCTGCTACCTTAGCGGCGAGGACTTCATCGAGGAGGCTTTTCACATGCCAAAGTCGCTGGCGATGCGCTTCTGGGACTTCTTTGCGCCTGTATATTTCGGTGCCGACAGGCCATTGAAAGATATTGAAGAACAGATACTCCCTTATGCGGGGCTCAAGACTCTCATCGTTGAACGTGACAGCAACTGTCCAATGCCAGCCTTCAGGGCTGCGCTGAAGTCCATCTTATGAAAATCAAATTAATCGACAAGGGTTTTGTCAAGAAGTCCGTCGGTGCCGGTATTCTGCTTATTATAGTTGCAGCGGTTACTCTCGAAGCTACTTCGCTTATACAGTTCTATTTCTCCCAGAGAGCGCTCAAGGCCGAGGCAGGAATGCGGGCTGAAAGCGAACTGGAAGGAACTAACAACGAAATCCTGGACATTATCGACCAGGTCGAAACTGCAGTCCGCAACAGTGTGTGGATTGCCAACTGGAGCCTCGATCATCCCGACAGCATGAAATCCGTGGCGGCCCGTATAGTGAAGGACAACCCGGTGATAATAGGCTCGACTATAGCAACAGTACCCGGGTACCTTGACAAGCGGCCCTTGTTCTCGCCCTATGTCTATCAGGAAGGAGACAAGCTGCTGTATACATCACTTGCAACGGAAGAATATGACTATCCTTCACAGGAATGGTTTTTCAAGCCTTTGCAACTAGGCACGGGCTATTGGTCTGAGCCATATGTCGATACGGGAGGCGCCGGTATCTTGATGACCACCTATTCCATGCCGATATATGACAAGTTCGGCAGGAAGGCGGCTGTCATAACTGCCGATCTCTCGCTTGACTGGCTGACGGAAGTGGTTGGTGATGTCAAAGTCTATCCGAGCGCTTTCAGCGTGCTGTTGAGCCGTCAGGGCGAAATCATGGTTTGCCCTGCCGACAGCCTTGTCATGAACCGTACGGTTTTTGAAGTTGCATCCGGCTACGGCGATTCAACCATATATCAACTTGGCCGCGCGATGCTTTCCGGCGAGTCGGGCAACCGAGTACTGTCTTTTGAGGGCAAGGTTAACCAAGTCTATTACGCTCAGATTGAAAAAACAGGATGGTCCATGTCGATAGTCATTCCGGAAGAAGAAATTTACAAGGGGCTGAAGAAACCTTTGGCGATTGTCGGCGGGCTGCAGCTGCTCGGGCTGCTGATGCTGATGATCATTCTGTATGCCCTTTCCAGGAACACGGCCAAGTACAAATCCCTGACCGAACGTAAGGAACGAATTGAAAATGAGCTTCGTATCGGGCATAACATACAGATGGCCATGGTCCCCAAGGTTTTCCCTCCTTTCCCCGAGCGCAAGGATCTGGACATCTCGGCGGTTATTGTGCCGGCCAGGGAGGTAGGCGGAGACCTGTACGACTTCTTTATACGTGATAACAAGTTGTTCTTCGGTATAGGTGATGTGAGCGGGAAAGGTATTCCGGCATCGCTGGTCATGGCGGTAACAAGGAGCTTGTTCAGAAGCATCTCCACCCATGCAGACAGCCCAGGGCTCATCTTGTCCACCATGAACAAAAGTATGGCGGCGGAAAATGACAGCAATATGTTCGTCACCTTTTTCTGCGGTGTACTCGACCTTCTGACTGGCCATCTGCGCTATTGCAATGCCGGACACAATGCCCCCTTCTTCTTCTCGAATACCGTCAGCCACCTTCCTGTAATACCAAATCTTCCCCTTGGTATAGAGCCGTCGATGGAGTTTCGCGAGCAGGAGATGGACCTTCATTTCGATGATGCTCTGTTCTTGTTTACCGACGGAGTGTCCGAGGCCGAGAATTCAAGGCAGGAATTGTTCGGCGAGGACCGTCTGCGTCAGATCCTGAGCACACGCCGTGACGCCCAGGGCCATCTGGACGCTGTTCGGGAAGCAATAGCAGACTTTGTGGGTAATGCTCCCCAGAGCGATGATATCACCATGCTGTTCATGCATTTCCTTAACTTCCATCTGAAGCTGCGCAACGAGGTAAGCCAGATTTCGGAACTCGAGCCATTTATGAGGGCGTTGGGCAAAGTCAAGAACCTCGACAGCGAGATGGTTACCACTATGAATATTGCTCTGGAAGAGGCGGTTATCAATGCGATAATGTATGCTTATCCCAAGGGAACCCAAGGCTTTGTGGACGTAGTGGCGCTTATGCACGACCACTCCATTGAGTTTATCGTATCCGACAGCGGAACCCCGTTTGATCCTACGGCAGTACCTGAAATAGACACCACTAAAGGAGTTGAGGACCGGCCCATCGGCGGTCTTGGCATACATATGGTAAGAACGATTATGGACAGCGTAAGCTATAGCCGGACCGATGGCAAGAACATTCTGACGATGACAAAAACTTTTTGATATATGGAAACTCTGATTGATAAGCAGCAAGACACCACTACCGTGCGGTTCAACGGCCGCATGGACACTCCCGCAGCCCAGGAGCTGGCCAAGAATCTGGATACATTGCAGGAAGCGGCTTCAGGCACCGTGATTCTGGACTGCAAGGGGCTGGAATACATTTCCAGCTCGGGTTTGAGGATATTCCTCGCCCTGCGCAAGGCCGCTGCAGCCAAGGGAGGCAAAGTAATTGTGAAAGACATCAACGACGCTATACGCAATGTGTTTATGATGACAGGTTTCCTGAATCTATTCGAAATACGGTAGCGCCTGCGGGAAATGAGCAGATTCATTAAATTCGAGGCTGTCGAAAATGCCCGCGACATGGGCGGTCTCGAGACGGCCCATGGACATATGATACGCAGCGGAGTGCTGTTGCGCTCGGGCAACCTTTCCAGGGCCACCGATGCAGATGTGGCAATACTGCGTGGGCAGTTCAATCTTACAGACGTATTCGATTTCCGTTTTGACAAAGAGGCGGCCGCCGATCCTGACCGCCGCATTCCCGGTGTACGTTATACCTCGCTCCCCACTCTTCCCCTGGAGATGATACAGGGCTTTTCCAGCGGTAGGTCCGATGCCGAACAGGAGAATTCCAGGGACTTCGTTGCCTCGCTGGTCCGTTACGCATCGGTTCCGCAGGCCCAGGCCCTGGCCAGGCGCCTGTACCCGTCAATCATATCGTCACCCGTATCGCAAAGACATTATGGAGAGTTCCTCCGCGGACTGCTTTATGCCCCTGGCGGCTCTCTGTGGCATTGCTCTCAGGGCAAGGACAGAGCCGGGCTGGCCTCGGCTTTCCTGCTTGCCGCCCTGGGTGCCGACGAGGAAACCATCATCGCCGACTTCGACGAATCCAATACTTATTATGATCCTTACGTCGAGCAACTTTCCGCCAAGGTCCGCTTCACCGGCGGAGATGACGATGCTATCGATTTTATCCGTGCAATGGTGGGGGTTAGCGTAAAGAATTTCCGCGCCGGTCTGGAGTTGATAGATTCCTGCTATGGCTCGCTTTCGTCGTACGTTCAAAATCAGTTGGGCTTTACCGCCCCTGAGTGCGCCAGACTCAGGGAGCGTTATCTGGAATAAGCTTTGTCGCGCCTCCTTGTCAAATACCGGGCACTTCTGTTTGCGCTCATGAGCGTGCTGGTAATCGCCAGTGCGCTGGCAGTGCCGCACATCAACGTGATTTCGGACGTGACCCGCTACATGCCGGACGATTACGCCATGAAGCAGGGCCTGGAACTGATGGAGGAGCAGCTGCCCGCACTTCATGAGCAGATGCTGGAGTCCGGAACACTTTTCTCCGACGGCTCCGACCTCCTGCCCAGCGATTTGCCGCAGACACTGGCCATAGGCTCAGGGCTGCTTTTCCTTGTGCTGCTGGTGATGTGTTCCTCTTTCATGGAGGTGGTGCTGTTCCTTCTGACTACGGGCTATGCGGTTGTGCTGAACATGGGCACCAATGCCCTGCTGCCCGGCGTTTCCATGATTACAAACGTCCTGACGCCTGTGCTGCAGATGGTGCTGTCCATGGACTACTGCATCATCATGATGAACCGCTACAGGCAGGAAAAAGCTTCAGGAAAGGCTCCGCAGGCTGCCATGCAGGGCGCTGTAGGCGGTGCTGCATCTTCTATACTCAGCAGCGCTTTCACTACCATCGTGAGCCTTTTGATGCTGTGCTTCATCAAGCTCAAGATCGGCGCCGACCTTGGCATCGTGCTGTCAAAAGGTGTTGCATTCTCGCTTATCTGCAATTTTACCGTCCTGCCTTTCCTCATAGTGGCAGGGGACAAGGCGGTAGAGGCTACCAGAAAGAGGGTCCCGCTTTTCCCTGCTGGACGCGTTTCCCGCTTCGCCTATAAGTTCCGCTATCCGCTTACAGCGTTCTTTGTTGCTGTGTTCGTGGGTTTCGCCTTCCTGCAGCATGGAACGCCATTCTCTTTCGCCCCCAAGTTTGAAAACAGCATGGCGGCTCAGGAGAAGAAGCAGAACGCTGCCCTGCTTATCTATCCCAATTCCCTCGAGGGGGCGGTGCCGGCTCTCATGGATTCCATCGTTGCGCTGCCGGGGGTGCGACAGGGCATCAGTTATCCCTCGTTGATCGACCGTCCGAGGACGGCGGAGCAGATGTCGGCGCTGTTCAACGAATTCGCTCCCGAGCAGGCTTCGTCGCTGCCCTCGGATATGCTGTCGCTGGTTTACTATGCCCGCTTTCACCGCGAACGCACGGAGCGCCTGAGTTTCCGGGAAATGATGGACCTTGCAGATGAACTTGCGCAGCAGGGGATGGTTCCGGAAGGTTTTGATTATAAGCTGGATATGGATGCTCTCCTGCAGGACTCCGAGCCGGCTCCTGTTCAGCAGGCCCCACCTGTGGCCGTTGTTGATACTATGACCGCCGTTGCCCGGGTGGATACTATGCTTGTAGCTCCTGCTGACAGTGTAGTGGCCCAAACGCCAGGTCACGTGACGGAACAGTCAAAGTCCTCGCCATATACTTATGCCGAGGCTTCCAAGGAGTATACCGCTTCCGGTATGGCTGCGTTCCTTAAATACAATGAGCGGCAGATATCCATGCTGTACCGCCTTGCAGGCAAGAAAAACGGTACCATGACTCCGCAGGAGTTCTTCTCCTTCGTGCGCAAGAAAATCCTTACTGACAAGCGCTACGCTGCATTTGTGTCAGACGATATGAAGACTCAAATGACTGTAACCCAGGCACAGATAGACTCCGTTATAGCCGCCGGTCCTGCTCCGGTACAGGTACCGGTTGTGATTGATACGCTTTTGCTTCAGGAGAGCATCGCCAAAGCAGATTCTATGGTCTCAGTCCCTTCTGTCGAGGTGCCTGTCGTTCCGGCAGAGGTCGCTCAAGCGCCTGAGCCACAGAAGGTTTCGTTACCTCCTACTCCAATTGAGGTGCTGGCCGATATGGCATTCTCTTCCGTCCGATACACCTCGTCTCGTATTTATTCCGCGCTTAATGCTGCGGGCGTTTCGGTACCGAGGGAGCAACTTGATCTGCTGTTCCTTTATTCAGGAGCCCGCAAAGGTGTGGACTCCACTTTGAAGATGACTCCCGGCGAGTTGCTGGACTTTGTGGCAGACACTTTGTTTACCGATCCTTCGTTCTCGGCATTCGTTCCTGACAGCGCCCGTACAATGGTATCCGAGGCCCGCCAGGAGCTGCTTGCCGGGGTGGGGCAGCTGCGCGGGGAGACTTTTTCCGGTGCGGTAATAATCAGCGATTACCCGGTCGAATCGGACAGTACCTATGCATTCGTTGACCGGCTGCGCTCCCTGACGAATGAATTCCTTCCCGGGCAGCATTACTGGATAGGGGAGTCGGAGATGTACAAGGAGTTCAAGGAAGGTTTCCCCCGGGAATTCCTGTTGCTGACGCTGCTGACGGTCCTGTCAATCTTTATTATCGTAGCTATTACCTTCCGCTCGATATTTATTCCTATCCCGCTGATTATTACTACTTTGTCCGGAGTTTACGTGAATATCTGGGCAAGCGGTCTGGGGGGTGACTCCATGTTCTACCTGTCGTGCCTGATCATTCAGTGCATACTGATGGGAGCCACTATCGACTATACTATTTTGTAC
>CACXCS010000009.1 GCA_902766255.1 uncultured Bacteroidia bacterium | reverse complement strand
GAGGGGGTCACGATGAGAGCGGACGCAGGGGGTCACTTTGCAACGGAATTTCCATCTGGGCTTAAAACCCTCATCCTAAACAGATATAACCAGATTTCAAATACTATGATGCACTTTGACCGAGTCACAAATCGCTGATCTGTTGGAGCTTATGAAGGAATTGAACCCGGAAATCCCCGTGACCGAGCTGCAGCAGCAGCGTTCGGTGGGGGCGCCGGCAACGCGGATTTTCATCGCGGAGAATGATGCCAAGCATATTGTAGGATGCGCCACCCTATGTGTCTTTGAGTCACCCACGGGGCAGAAGGCGAGTGTCGAGGATGTTGTGATCCTGCCGGCCTATCGGGGCCAGGGAATCGGCCGCGCGCTGATGGAGCACCTCATCGGCTATGCCCGCGAAACACTTGCCCCGGTGGACCTGCATTTGACCTCCATGCCCTCGAGGGTCGAGGCCAATGAGCTCTACCAATCGCTGGGGTTCGAGCAGCGGGAGACGAATGTCTATAAGATAAGTCTGTAGCTCTCCCGAAACCTTTCAGGGGAAAGCGCTTCCTGCACGAGGGAGCGGCCTTTCAGTCCCATGTCCCGAAGAACGGTTTCTCCGCTATCCATCACCTGGCGGATGGCTCTCGCTATGGATTCTGGTTTGTGCGGTTCGAACAGGAAGCCGCTGACGCCGGGTTGCACGTAGCGTGAGTTGTCGCTGACGTCGCTGCAAAGCACGGGGAGTCCACAGCAAAGCGCTTCGGCGATGGAGTTTGAGGTCCCTTCGTAGAAGCTTGGGAGGCAGAATGCATTGGCCTTCCGGTAGATGGCGGCGACGTCCTTTTCCCCGGGAAGGAGAAGGAAGCGGTCTTGAAGCCCCGCCTTCCGAATGGCTTTTTCGCAGCGGCGAAGGTAACGGCTGTCGCGACTTTTCCCGTACCATAATACGATGAATTCCCGACCTTGGTCATGCAGGATACGGGCTGCCTCGATATAGCCCAAGACATTTTTCCGGGCGCAGATGCGGGCTGTGGTGACTAGTGTAAAAGCTTGATTCTCAGGTGGCTGAGCTGCCGGCTGGAAGGCATCGGCATCCACGAAATTGACGATGGTACTGATCTTTCCGGAAAGGGGAGGATAGCGGTCGCGAAGATACTCTGATTGGCGGTAGCTGTTACAGACGATATGGTGGGCCTGCCGGTAAATGAGCATCCTGTATGCATCAAAAGGCGTGTGATGCGGGTTGGCATTGCGTTCTGACACAATCAGCTTGAAATGGGGCCAGAGCCGTTTCACGGCGCAGGCCTTCCGCCCAGCGGAGGCTCCGAAAGCGATGACCAAATCGACCTGTTCCCTTTTGAAATAACGAAGCAACCGGATGATGGATATGGCGGTGAAATGTCCTTTCGGGATAATCCTGTGTGGGATACGTCGTTCCTTGAGGATCCCATCAAAGAAATCTCCACTGTGATAGGTGATCACCTGGACATCATGCCCCAGGGTTTGGAGCTCAACGGCCAGACCGGTCAGTTGGCGCTCCAATCCTCCCATGTTGAGATGACGGGTCAGGCAGATGATTTTCATACTTAAAGATAGGTTATTTTTCGTAAATTTACACCCTCGATGAACGATTTTTTCATAACGCTTCTCTTGCTCGGGACGATGTCCGGAGGGCCCGTTCTTCCTTTTTGGGCCCAAGCCGGGCAGTACGGACGCATGCCTGATTCGAGTGGTGGAATGGTGTTGGTGCAAGTGCAGAAGCCGTTTGACGACTCGCGGGATTTCCAGTGGTCCTGGGGGGTGGGGCTGACGTACAACACGTCGTCTTCTGTTTATGTCGACGAATACTATTTGTCGGGAAGATGGAAGGCATTGACGCTGGATGCGGGCCTCAAGCACCGCGAAATGGACTTTATGGGGGCTTCTTCTTCCCTGGGGCCGCTCTCGGTAACAGGCGGGCATCTAATTGAGAGTGGGAACACCCGCGCCATACCGGGATACCGTCTCTCGCTGGCTCCGGTGGATATCCCTTTCACCAATGGACATTTGGCCTTATATGGCTTCTGGGGTGATTTCAAGACCCTCGACAAGCGCTGGGTGCAGGGCGCCCTTGTCCATCGGGGGGAGCTTTTTCTGTTGGCCCGCATCGGGGAGCATCTGGAGGTTCATGCCGGTTTGGATCACTATGCCTTATGGGGCGGCGTGTCCATGGATGCCAATTGGGACAATTATTGGCGCGTGGTCACCGGCAGCCATGCCTCCCCAAACGGCTCTCGCAGCGACCAGATCAATGTAATCGGTGACCATGGGGGCTCGGAGTGTTTCAAGTTCAAGTGGTCGGAGGATGCGTGGAGTCTGCTGTTTCAGCACGATATTCCCTACAACGACAGATCCGGGATGCGTTTCAACAACTTTCCTGACGGGGTGAATACCCTGCATTTCAGTTGGGCCCAGAAGGACCGGTGGATTTCCGATATCCTGTACGAATTCCATTATACGCGCAACCAGTCTGGTCCCTTGCACGAGAAGGAGACCGATGCGGAAGGGAATGTCATTCCTTGGCATCGGGGTATGCATATCGCCGGAGGAGACAACTATTTCAACAACGGGGAATACAAGAGCGGGTGGACCTACTACGGTCGTACCATCGGCCTACCTTTGTTCTTCCCCACCGGCACACTGAATGGCAGCTGGAATCCGTCCAATCTGGTGCTCGGGATCGAAAACAACCGGATCCGTGCCCACCATATGGGCCTAAGCGGTCAACTGTTCCGGCGAATGCCCTACAAACTGATGCTTACCTACAGTCAAAACTATGGTACGTTCACGAAGCCTTATGCCGGTGAAAGCGCCTGGGGCAAACCCTGGGGGACCGTGAAGGAAACTCCGCTGTGGCAACTGTCGACAGCCCTGATCGGCGAAGTCCCTGCGCCGTTCGGCCTCGGGTGGTTGCATTTGGCCTATGGTATTTATGCCGATTATGGGCAGGTCCTGCCTTCGCAGTTCGGTGCTACCCTGGGCATCCGGTGCCAGTGGGGGCGGTAGAAAGGTACTCTCTTTTTGCGAACTCGTGAATATTGTGAATTTTTGCACGATACAGGTTAGTTAAGTATGGAATCGAACAACGGACTTCTCATTTCCCAGCGCGGTATGAATATGCCGGCTTCTCCGATCCGGAAGTTGGCGCCCTTGGCCTATGCGGCCGAGGACCGGGGCGTGAAGATCTACAAATTGAACATCGGCCAACCGGATCTGCCGACGCCGCCGAAGGCGCTGGATGCGCTCAAGCACATCGACAGGACTACGCTCGAGTATAGCCCGTCGCAGGGCTATCGCTCTCTGCGCCAGGCACTTGTGCAGTACTACGACCGCTACCAGATCAAGCTCGCCGCCGACGACATCATCATCACCACCGGCGGCAGCGAGGCCGTCCTTTTCGCTTTCCTGAGCTGCCTGAACCCGGGCGACGAGATCATCGTGCCGGAGCCGGCCTACGCCAACTACATGTCCTTCGCCATCTCCGCCGGCGCCGTAATCCGGACGGTG
>CACXCS010000008.1 GCA_902766255.1 uncultured Bacteroidia bacterium | reverse complement strand
TCTTCCCGCAGCGGAAAATCTGGCTCTCGCCGCGGCAAGCGCTCCTGACGCAGTTGCTCTTACCCTCCAAACATCATAAGTGTGCGCCTCGGTCCACAGCAGGACCGAGGCGCTACAATTATGGCAGAAATCGTGTCCGTCGGTCCAAATGAAGGACCGACGGACACTGCCCGTCTCGGTTTTTTAAAAGAACATATATCAGTTGCTGCCCGTTTAAGATTTTAAGGAAATAAATAACCAGTTATTGCCGGTTTCATTTTCATTAAAGGAAAAACTATATCTGTCACTGCCCGTTTCAGTTTTTAAAAGGAAAATATATATCCGTCACTGCGTTTTCCATTTCTTTTAAAAAGTCCAACTGACAGAATAGTTTCAAAACCCTGTCCATTTGCATTTTATGATGCTTCGAGTTATATTTGTCGAGATTATTACGACATCAATGAAGAGATTATTCATTCTGCTTCTGGCCGCTGTTATTGCTGTGGCTGCAAGTGCACAGACAAGAAGCGAAAGGCTCGCTGAGTACGTTTATTATTTTGCGTCCGACTCTTTAAAGGGGCGTGCGGCAGGCAGTGCCGACGCCGCCAAGGCGCGCGACTATATTGTCGAGCGCTACAAAGAGTGCGGTCTCAAGCCGCTGTCGGCCGGCAGCTATCTGGTACCTTTCAAGCGTGACGGCAAGCAATTCACCGACGTAGTGGCGGTAATTGAGGGTAACTCCCTGAAGGACGAGTATATAGTACTCGGCGCTCACTACGACCATCTGGGCGTCAAGAAAGGAGAGATTTACCCCGGTGCCGACGACAATGCTTCTGGCAGCGCGGCTATTATCGAGATTGCCCGCGAACTGTCGCAGCACCGCAGCGAGCTCCAGCGCAGCGTAATCATCGCCGCCTTCGATGCCGAAGAGATCGGACTTTACGGTTCATCTTACCTGGCCGAATACCTTGATGCGATGTTCGGCCTTGACAAAGTTAAGCTGATGATGAGTGTTGATATGGTGGGCCGTTATTCCACCGGCGGCCTAACCCTCGAGGGAATAGCCACCATACGCAACGGCAAGGCAATCGCGTCCGATGCTGCCGGCAAAAATGCCATTAAGCTCAAAACCAAGAACTTCGAGACTTCGGTCATGACGGCCACCGATACCGATGCCTTCGCCAGGAAGGGCGTGCCCACACTGGCTGTATCTACCGGTCTGCATCCACAGTATCACAAGCCCACCGACAAGCCGGATCTGGTCGATTACGAGGGACTTGACAAAGTCTCGGGATATCTCGCCGACTTCGCTCTCGAGGCCGCCACGGACGAGTCCTTCCAGGCCAGCGGCAGAATTGCCCGCAAGCACATGGACAAAGCCCGTGTGTTCGAGGTTGGCATTACCGGTTCGATTGGGAATGCGCTTATCGCTTTTCCCAAGGCGGATATTACAACCAATGGGAGGATGGACTATACCGCCGGTATTACCACTCGCTTGAATTTCAGCAACTTTGGCTTGCAGGTCGATGCTTTGTGGGAGAGTGCGACATCAAGATTCCCCTCGCTCGAACCGATTTTCGGCAGCGCCCAGGACTATACTCAGCGCTCTGTCACCGTACCGGCCTATTTCCTGCTTCGTTCAAGCGAGTCTGATTCTGGCGCATTCGTGGGCTTTGGCGGATATTACAGCTACGTATATTCGCACACTTTCAGCAAGTCCGATCCGGGTTGGGCTGTAAATCCTCACCAGGGAGGTCTTGCCGCCAACTTCGGCATAAAGGCCGCAAACCTGATGCTTGAATGGTCGTTCCGCTGGCAGCTTAACGACCTGTTCCCAGGTGCCCAGACGGCTCGCATCCATCCTGCGACGTACCTTAAACTGTCCTGGATGTTTTGATAACAGTCCTGCGGCAGTGCAGATAGACAAATATGAAGCTCGAATTTACAAAAATGGAGGGTCTGGGGAACGACTACATCTATGTCGATGCTTCCAGATATCCAGTTGACAATCCGTCCGCAGTTTCTAAGCTCCTCAGCGACAGGCACTTCGGTATAGGCGCCGATGGTCTGGTGCTCATCGGCCCTTCGCCGGTCGCCGACTTCAGCATGCGCATGTACAACGCCGACGGGTCCGAGGGCCTGATGTGCGGCAATGCGGCCCGCTGCATAGGCAAGTATGTATTTGAGAAGGGACTGACAGACAAAAAGATAATCGACCTCGAAACAGCCTCCGGCGTGCGGCGGCTGAGCCTGCACCTTGGCTCCGGCGGCACGGTGGACAGTGTTGCCGTGGGCATGGGGGGCTACCGTATTCTGCAGCGGAAACTGACATTTAAGGCTGCCGGCCACAGTTTTACCGGCATGCATGTCGATGTGGGGAACCCCCACTTCGTGGTTTTCGTGCCCGATGCCGACGCTGAGGACGTAGCCGCCGTCGGCCCGCTGCTTGAGAATCAGGTTCCCGGGGGAATCAATGTCGAGTTTGCTTCGGTCCGCTCCGATGGCATACGCATGCGGGTGTGGGAGCGGGGGAGCGGCATCACCCTGGCCTGCGGCACCGGAGCCTGCGCCACTGCTGCCGCCGCCCTGGAACTAGGCCTCGTCAGTGGCCACTGCGCCATCGTCATGGACGGAGGAACTCTTCAGATCTCCATCCAGGACGGCGCCATTCTACAGCGCGGCCCTGCCCGCATCGTTTTCGAGGGCAGTGTGGAGATACTCTTCGGGAGATAGGATTTCTGGGCTCCATTCGCCCAGAACACCTTCAGGATCTGAGATTCTGCGGAAATCTTTCCCGTTGGTAGTAATGATTGTCGAGCATCCGGCCATCCATGCGTTGACATACTGGAGGATGTCTTCGTAATCGGGGCCCCGCAGCATGAAAGCTGCGCTGTATTCTTCTTCAGTGTTTGGAGTGAGCCTTGAAACGTAGTTCAGAAGAGCATTTATGCTGGGAGCAACTTTTTCTTTTCCTGCCTGTTTCCTCAATATATAGGCTATATTGGCAAAAGAAAGGCAACTTGCGACTGCCTCTTCAACGCCGGGAATCTCTCTCCACTTTGAAAGCAGGCGGGTGCAGGAGACACACTCGGTTTCCGCCAGCAGAGTGTGCAAGAATATATTGGTGTCAAAGAATATTCTGGACATAGGCATTACATTTTGGAGAGGATATAATCGAGCCTGTCATCTTTGAGTATTTCGGAGGCGCAACTCTTTTTTGCTATTCCTACAAGTCCCAGAAGCACCGGGTCCGAAACGTCATCCGGCATAAGAATCTCTGTGTCGCAGGCTCTTGCATCTTCTTCTACGAGGGATTCAATGTACTTCTTGCAGGACATTGATCTCTTTCTGGCCTTCTGGCTTATGATATCGAGCACAGAGGGACGCAGGTCAATGAGTTTCCTTTGCATCGTTTCCATAATGCAAATATATACAATCTATTTCAATATATATACCTTCAGGGGCGAAATTACCTGAACTTCTTGTCCTCTTCCAGCATACCCAGGTAGGAGTTGTAGCGCTCGGGGCTGATGAGGCCGGAGTCCGTTTGGGGTAATGGACGATTAGATGAAGCAAGATTTTGATTTAGTAATCTTTTACATAATAAATCAGAATATCATTTATGAAAAACGCTACGTTGTTTAAGACTATTTGTTTTGTTAGTCATTTTCTTATTTCTTATGTGTTTTTTGTTTCTTGTAATAAACAAATGGGGTTAGATGATGTCCCCTTAGATTATCATGAGTGCTATGTTCCTAAAGGTGAATCAGAAGAAATAATACTCAGTAACGGAGAGAGAATATACTTGGATAAGGCTGATAGTACTTATTATCTTGCTGATGTTACTTTTTCTAAAGAACAAGTACAGCTATTGCAAACCCCTACTTCTAAGTCTGTTTTTTTGGTTCTTCCGCAATTTAGTTGAAAAAACGGCGTTTGTGACGTCGGCGAAAGAGTGAGTTTGTCGGAAATCTTCATTGGGTATAGACGCGAAAAATCAATTAGCCAATATTTGATTAATGATGAGCAGTATTATGTTGAAATTGTTCCATAATGCAAAGCGATACGTATTTTTCTACGCAGCATTTGGCTTTGCGATTGTGTCTTGTTCCAAGAATTATGGGATGGAAGGGGAATATGTAGTTGCTTCCAAGCAGGGGTGCTATTGGTATGAAGATCGATACCATCCGTATTATCTGGTCCGAGAACGAGCTTCAACAACCTGGAATCACTATGAGAGGATCGAGGGACTCGATTATGCGCCTGGATACGAGTATCATATATACGCGGAGAAGGTGTTGGATGAAGAAATGGTTAAGCACGCAGATATTTCACATGCTCCTTATCTTAAATTGTTGAAGGTGCTTTCTTCGGAGCAAAAAGAAACTTCCGGTCTGCCAAGTAATATCCTCTATAAAGCAGATGTGATTACCTGAACTTCTTGTCCTCTTCCAGAGGCGCACCTTGCCGCGCAGCACGGCGATGTAAGATTACTCATATTATCGCATTTACTGTAACGAAAAGTCATTATTTAAAACTTTTCAAATTTTTGTCTATATTTGGAAACGCTATATTAATCGTATTAATCGTCCACAATTTTTGTGGGCATGCATGGTTTGTTTTGTTTATTGAGCTATTATCTATGAAGTGCATCAAAGTATATATAGGCAGAATCTGTTTTCTGTTAATGGTTTTAATTGATACTATGGCATTTGCCCAGGGAAGTAGTAACTCTTTTGATGCAATTTTCGAACATCTTGAGAGCACCCGAGTCCCAAGCGGTTATTTGCTGGATAAAGCAGTTGAGTATGCAGACATTCGCTTGTATGACGGAACTCTTGACGCCGACAATTATTCTGACATCACTGTACTGAGGAACGTACTAGCCACGATAAACTCTTCAAGGATAAACTCCTATGGAGCATCTTTCTCAGCGGACAGTTTAGTTAATTCCCTCGCAGATTCGACTTGCGTAAACATTGGAGCCGCTTTGTTCAAATATGATTATATTGTTTCAAATGCACTTACGGATAACCTCATTTCATATACAAATGGACAGGTGTATGACGTCTATGTCGGAGACACATGGCAGAATCCCTATGCGGAGTCACGTACTTTGGTCTTTGCCCCCAGCGTGCCCGCCATCACAGGGTATAGTGTCGCGTTCAGGATAGCACCTTCTCACATACATGGAAACCTTTCGCCTTCGACAATCCAGTTCGATGCCGGCGACGGATTGGGTTATAGAACGGTGAATGGCATATTCGACCAGACAATCAATTACTCATCAAGCGGCGAGAAGACACTACGGCTACGAGTTTCTTTTGCTGATGGTTCGGCCATGGAAAGCCATTGTAAATTTGAGATTGTCGATCCGCCAGCAGCACCAACCAGCGTTGGGACAACGCCCACAGACCGTAGGGTGTTTGAATTGTCAACAAATCATTCTATATCAGCTATAGTATCTTATAAGTCAAGCCATTCCGGCGCTGTGGTAAAACCGTTTATATTCGTGGAAGGTTTTGATATTCCTTTATTTGGTCTCATTTCTTCCCTTTCTGATATTCTTGATACAAAAAGGTCATTATCTGAGTTTTTCAGCAATGGGGTGTTCGATCCTATTACCGAAAGGGTCAAAGGTCATAGCAGTGGTGAGTTCGACTTTGCATGGTTGTATGACCATCCCAGCTTGCCTCAAGCGCTCAAAGACAGTTACGATGTGTTCTATGTGGACTGGTGCAATCCCGAGGCCGATATAAGAGACAATGCCGCTCTGCTTGTGGAGATTCTGGACTATATAAACGGGTTGAAAGAGGAGAACGCACAGCGAAACATAGTGGTCGGCCACAGCATGGGGGGACTTGTGGCAAGATATGCTCTTAGGTCAATGGAACTCTCAGGCCATAATCACCAAACGGACTGCTATGTGTCATTCGATTCTCCGCATAAAGGTGTCAATGTGCCGTTAGGAGCACAATATGCCTTGAGGGACTTATACTATGCACTGTACGGTTCTGCACATTCTGTAGGCCTTCTTACTTATCACCTGGCAGATCCTCTGGTGTCTTATTTTTTTGGAGTTTACAATAGTCCGGCAGCGCGCCAGATGATGTATTACTATGTAAACGAAAACGGAAGCCTGGCTCAATCGGACCATAACAATTGGCAGTTTATGCTGAACTATCGTGGCTTCCCTGAGGGCGATCCCGGATATCCCATAGAGAACCTGGCTGTTTCCAATGGGGGAGATTATACTTCTCCTCTGGATTCAAGAATACTCGACCTACGCATATCACACAATAATGGTAACAACGAAGTTCCTGACTGGCAGAAGTGGCTCCTTTCTATATTAACCAGGATGAAGGATTTGACCATTCTATGCCAGGTGGATAGGAATTATGGAGACGGGGCAAAGATAGCTGAAACGACGGCGACATACAGGAAACATTGGCTGTGGATAGATGATACCGAACTCACATCCTTGTTCCCGGCCGGCTATACACCGGTTCACTACTCCCCTTCAGGAACGGTGGGCTATGATGCAATCAGAAGTTCGCACCTTACTTTCGATCTCGATACGCTAGGTAGTCCCAACAGTGCTCTGCATTTGGTGTACAAAAAACCGGTAATGTTCGTTCCCGAGGCAAGTGCCCTCGCCAGCGATTCGACCCACAACTTTTATTCGAATCCTCCTACACCTCATTCAGAAACACCATTTGATTCATATTCTTTATTTAATACCAGCAAGCATCATGCTGATTGTGATTCTATCCCGCTTTGGAAGTGGATTCTTGACCAGCGCAGCCTGAATCTCTCAGGCCCGGAAGAGTGGATTATTTCCGGCGGCACTTTTAGCGTTTCCGGAGTGCCGTCCGGTTATAATAACCCTTCGTGGACGGTATCGGATTCTCAGAAAGCTTCAATCAACAACAATGGCGAACTTACTGTTAATAATGGGATGTGCGGCTCAATAACCGTAAGCTATCACAACAGTTACGGTGATGGCAGGCACATATACAAGCACAGAAGAATATATGTCGGATTGCCCCCAATTGTGTTGAGTGCCGAGCATACAAGCGGAGACAATTATCTTATTACTGCAGAGTGTTCTTCAAGCACTAGCGGCCTTCGGCCCACAATCAACCAGATGGCTAATTCTGGAACACTGTCGTATGTCTGGGGATACAAGAACGGCAGCGACAGCTACAACTGGTGCGATACAACAAGCGTTAATACTTTTTTAGTGACCGCTCCGGCAGGAGTTAATACGCACGTGTGTATGAAGCTGAGGACCGGTGACGGAGATGAAGGGACTGTATCGGTGTTTGATATCAATAGGGCAAACGCTTCCCGCTATGTTTCTGATCCATGTGAAGTTATTGTGAATAATTACGGTTACACAATGAATTATCAGTATATCAGCGGCTTGAACTCCAGCAAATTTTTTGCAGTATGGTGCAATCCTGATTTTGCCGGAGAAAATGGTGCTCCGGACTATGTGAGTGTCGGCGGGGCGTACTGTTATGTTGTCAGTTCTTTTACACAGTATATCTACGGAGATCTCCAGACAATCTATTGCTTTGATATTAAGAATACTCCGGCATTCCTAAGCGCAATAAACGATGTGCGCACACAGGGTAATAATCTTGGTATTATCCGTACCGTGCCTATACAAATATTTTATAATGGGCAATCTGATTCAACGCTATTGTTACCTGTAATTTCTAACAGTCTTCCAGGAGGCTTCATTAATCCATGAACAACAAATTATTAATAATGATTACGGCATTGATTATGCCAGTGTCCTGCTCCTCTCTACTGTTGGAGCCGGCTTTTGTGGAGGAGGTCAGCCGTAAGCAAATATCTCCTTCCACCAAAAGTGCACAACCTGAAACGGAGGAGGATGCCGACCTCTTCCTGTACAAAACGCAAACCAATCATTATCTTATTCTAATGCACCATGTACAGCTATGCGACAGCATATATGTCCAAACGCTCACACAGGAGGACATGGAAAACCTGAAAATCACTGATGAAGAGCAAGAATTCAGCAGGCTGTATGTAGTGCAATTGAACGAACTTACAAAGCAAAAGTGATATGAAAAAGCTTATTTGCATACTGATGCTTCTTATATCAGGGTGTCTGGCCGAGTCTTGTATATCGTACTTACTAAGCCGCGAGCCGAAGAAAGAGTTTGAAGCTTATGTGTCAGTCAATGGTGAAATGTGCACTTATGAGAAATACCTATCGGGCCGCATCTATGATCCGAAAAATACTGACGCCGTTGGTTTTGGCCTGCCGAATGAGGTCTTTGAGCACGCTATAGCCGATATTCACCTTCACGAATCGCCGAAGTTCAACTTTTCTTTACATCTTGAATCAGATTCGGATTGTTTTTATACGAATACTCAATATACTAATATTCGCCCTGGTATTAGTTATATCAATTTTCATAATATGGCATTAGACGAGTTCCTTGGGGGCAGCTGGGTAAAATTTTCTTATCCCTCGGAAGCTTCTACTGATGTCTTTTTTTATATAGACTTTGAATATGTTTGTCCGTCAGAGGATAACTCGGAAACTATGCTTATTAATGGCCATATTATTGTATACAATAGATCTTCAATTGTTTCTGCAGATTGGATCCGCAGTGTGTTAAAGAATAAAATATGAAAAGTCAATCATATATACGCGGAGAAGGTGTTGGATGAAGAAATGGTTAAGCACGCAGATAGTTCAAATGCTCCTTATCTTAAATTGTTGAAGGTGCTTTCTTCGGAGCAAAAAGAAACTTCCGGTCTGCCAAGTAATATCCTCTATTACAGTGATGATCTTGAGCCGCCGGGGCAATAGAAATCAGATATGATTACCTGAACTTCTTGTCCTCTTCCAACATACCCAGGTAGGAGTTGTATCGCTCGGGGCTGATGAGGCCGGAGTTTACGGCGGCCTTGACGGCGCAGCCTGGCTCGTGGGTGTGGGTGCAGGGGACGAAGCGGCAGTCATCGGCCACGCGGAGCATCTCGGGGAAGTACTTGGCGATTTCTTCTTTTTCCAGGTCCACCAGGCCGAAGCCACGAAGCCCCGGAGTATCTACGATAAAGCCCCCGCCGCTGAGCGGGTACATCTCATAGAGCGACGTGGTGTGCCGGCCCTGCAGGTGAGCCTCGCTGATGCGCCCTATCTTGGGATCGAGCGAGGGGTCGAGGGCCTTGATGACCGACGATTTGCCCACCCCCGACTCGCCGCTGACCAGGGAGGTACCCTCCGAGCAGACGGCTCTCAGTTCATCTATTCCCTCTCCTGTAAGTGCCGAACACTCAATCACTTGGTAGCCTGCACCCCGGTAGATTCGGCAGAAATCCTCCACCTGCCCGGGTGCGAGCTCACGGTAGAGATCCATCTTGTTGAGTGCGATTATCGCCTTGACGCCGTATACCTCGCAGGTTACCAGCAGGCGGTCCAGGAAAGGCAGTTTGATTTCCGGAAAGTACAGGGTTACTACCAGCACGGCCCTGTCCAGATTGGCGGCTATGATGTGCTGCTGGCGGGAGAGGTTGGTGCTGCGGCGTATGACGTAGTTCTTGCGGGGAAGTACTTCAGTAATTACCGCGGGATGGAGCTCGTCGGCTACGGTGCCGTCAAGGCTGTACCGCACACGGTCGCCCACGGCCACAGGGTTGGTGGAGCCGGACTTTTCCAGACGCACTTTGCCGCGCAGCACCGCAGGAAACGGCGCCCACCGCGGCAGTTCGCTCAGCAGGAAATGGCTGCCGGCATTCTTGACGACTGTAGCCTCCATTATTTAGCTCTGCCGACAAGACGGTCGGCGAAATCGCGGAGCGGTGAAACATCCACCTGCAGGTCTTTGAGGGCCTCCAGGGCAAGGTCGGAATAACGGACCACCTCAGCGCGGGCTTCGGTATCTACGCCCAGGGCATCGTACATGGACTTGATTCTGGCAATTTTGGCCTGCTTTTGCTCCTGCGTGCTGCACTCCTTCCCGAAGGCACTCAGGAAAGCAGCCCTGTCGGTAGTCTTTTCCAGGGCACGTATGGTAAGCCAGCTCTTCTTGCCGTTGATGATATCGCCTCCGATGGGCTTGCCGAACACTTTTTCGTCGCCGTAAGCATCGAGATAGTCGTCGGCCACCTGGAAGGCCATTCCGAGGTAGTATCCGTAACGGTACAGCGCTTCGCAGTCGCTGTCAGCAGCTCCGGCAAGCAGCCCGCCCATCTTGGCGGAGCAGGCAAGCAGAACGGCCGTCTTGAGGCCTATCATATTGTTGTATTCCTCCATTCCCACACTTTCCTTGCCCTCGAATTCCATATCGTATTGCTGCCCCTCGCACACTTGCCCTGCAGTGGTGGAAAACAGGTCCAGAACGGCCCTGCGGCAGTGGCTGGGGGCATTTACGATGAGTTTGTATGCCTCGATTAGCATGACGTCGCCGCTAAGGATGGCTGTGTCCTCATTCCATTTTTTCCAGACTGTCGGTACGCCGCGTCTCAAGGGGGAGCGGTCCATGATATCGTCGTGGATCAGGGTGAAATTATGGAAAACCTCAAGTGCGGCCGCCGGCTTGAGCACATCGGGTCCGGGGGCGGCCCCATACAGCCCATGGGCAAGCAGGCACAAAGTAGGACGGATGCGTTTGCCGCTGATGTCCATCATGTAGCGCAGGGGGTCGTATAGCCCGGCGGGCTCGGCGGGAAAGTTGATGACTTTGTCTATCATAGACTACAAATATAGCAAATTAATGAATACCTTTGCAGTATGAAACTTGTATTCGCTACCGGTAACAAAGGCAAGCTGCGCGAGGCCCGTGAAATCCTTGAGGGCATCATGGAGGTCGTCAGTCCGGCCGATATGGGCATATATGAAGACGTGCCTGAAACCGGAACTACCCTTGAAGAGAATTCCCTGCAGAAGGCGCAGGCCTATAAAGCTCTGTGCGGCCTGGACTGCTTTGCCGACGACACCGGCCTTGAGGTGGATGCCCTGGGAGGGGCTCCCGGCGTACATGCTGCCCGGTATGCTACCGACATAGCCCGGCGCGACGGCCTCCCCGAGCCTCCCGACCATGATTTTGCAGCCAATATCGATGCTCTGCTCTCCGAGCTCTCAAAGCACCCCGGAGAGCCTCGTACGGCCCGTTTCCGCAGTGTAGTTACACTGCTGCTTGATGGTGAGATCCATTGTTTCGAGGGCACGCTCGAGGGCAGGATTGCCGATCGGCGATCAGGCTCCGGAGGCTTTGGATACGACCCGGTGTTCATTGCCGACGACTACCCTCAGTGCAGCGTGGCCGAACTCCCCGAGGACACCAAAAATGCCATTTCACACCGCGGCAAGGCTCTTCGCGCCATGGCCCGGTGGTTGCAGGAGAGGGAATAATTGTTATTTTTGCATTTATGAAGAGAATTCTCGTTGTAATAGCGCTGATGGCCGCGGCCCTGCCCGCCGGAGCGCAGTCCAAAAGTTTCAAGCTTGGCAAATGGACCGAAATCCACAGCGCAATCCTCAAGGAACTCAACCGCTCCTATGTGGATTCGCTGCCGCTTGACCGCATCGAGCGTGCCGGAGTGGACGCCATGCTCTCCGACCTCGACCCATACACAACCTACGTCCCCGAAGAGGAAAACGAAAACCTCCGCATGATGATCAACAAAACCTACGGAGGTATTGGAGCAGTTATCTATAAGCCTGATATTCAGGGGAATGTGATAATCAACGAGCCCTACGAGAATTCTCCCGCCCACAAGGCCGGCCTGCGCTGCGGCGACGAAATAATGGCTATCGACGGCGAGTCTGTGAAGGGGCTCAACAGTGCCGAATGCAGCGAAAAGATGCGCGGCACGCCCGGTACAAAAGTGCTGTTCAAAGTTAAAAAGGTATATACCGGCGAGATTACCGATGTACGCATCACACGCCAGACCATACACCTGCCTGATATCCAGTATGCCGGCATGGTAACACCTCACACCGGGTATATACTCCAGACAGGCTTTACCGAGGGCGTCGCCGGTCAGCTGCGCGCGGCTATTGAGGCCCTGCGTAAGTCCTCGCAGCTTGATACTCTGGTACTTGACCTTCGCGGCAACGGCGGCGGATTGCTGACCGAAGCCGTAGACATAGTGTCGATCTTCGTCCCCAAGGGGTCGCTTGTGGTCACCGCCAAGGGCCGCGAGGACGGCTCATCCTACGTCAGCCGTACGACCAAGGCTCCGCTTGACACCAAACTGCCCCTGATAGTGATGGTTGATTCCGGTTCCGCATCTGCTTCTGAAATCGTGTCCGGAGCCCTGCAGGACCTGGACAGGGCCATTATCATCGGCACCCGCACCTTCGGCAAGGGACTGGTGCAGAGCATCCGCCCCCTTCCTTACGGCGGACAGCTCAAGCTCACTACTGCCAAGTACTATACTCCCAGCGGGCGCTGCGTACAGGCCATCGACTACTCTCACCGCAACGAGGACGGCAGTGTTGGCCATATTCCCGACTCGCTTACCCATGAGTTCAAAACATCCCTCGGCCGCACGGTAAGGGATGGCGGCGGCATAACCCCTGATATAGAGATCAAGCCTCATGATTACAGCCGTCTGACCTACTCGCTTGTGTTGAGCGGAGTTGTGGAGCAGTACGCACTGGAGTATGTCAAAGCACACAAAAGCATCCCCGCAACAGCGGATTTCAGCTTGTCTGATGCTGATTATGAGGACTTTATAACCTTTGCCAAAACTAAGGAATTCGACTATCGTTCCAGCGCCAAGACTTACTTCGACCTGGTCCGCAAGGAGCTTGCCCGCGACGGTCTTGAAGAGGCCATGAGCGCCGAGCTCGACGCCCTTGGCAAGGCCCTGGACATGGAAAAAGAGGACTTCCTCCGCCTCAAGAAGGATGAAATAGTTCCTTTCATCGAGGAAGAAATCATTGTCCGCTATTACTTCCAGCCCGCTGGCGTGCAGCTGCGGCTGCGGTACGACACCCAGCTTCAGGAGGCCCTGCGCCGTGCTCCTTCCTTCAAGTTTGAATAATGGGTACCAGCTTGCAGACTTCGTTCGTCCCCGGCTCTTCGGAGCCGCTGGAAATAATGGCTCCTGCCGGAAACTTCGAATGCCTGCAGGCAGCCATTCAAGGAGGAGCCGATTCGGTTTATTTTGGCGTAGGGCGTTTGAACATGCGTTCACGCAGTGCCAATAATTTCTCGCCTGAGGACTTGGCGGAAGTAGTCAGAATATGCCGGGCTGCCGGTGTCAGAACCTACCTGACTCTCAACATCGTTCTGTATCCCGAGGACCTGGAACCCATGCATGAGGCCCTCGATGCTGCTAAGAGCGCCGGAGTGGACGCTGTCATCGCCTCTGACATTGCCGCCATCGAATATGCCCGCAGCATAGGTCTGGAGGTGCATATTTCCACCCAGCTGAACATCTCCAACGTCGAGGCCCTGCGGTTCTACTCCCGCTGGGCAGATGTGGTTGTGCTGGCCAGGGAACTTACCCTCGACCAGGTAAGCCGGATTCACCAGGCTATTGGACAGCAGAATATCTGCGGCCCTTCCGGCAGGCCCGTGCGCATCGAAATGTTCGCCCACGGAGCATTGTGCATGGCTGTCAGCGGCAAGTGTTACCTGAGTCTCCACGCCTACGGAGCATCTGCCAACCGTGGCGCCTGCATGCAGCTGTGCCGCCGCGGCTACACTGTCCGCGACCGCGAAACCGGCTATGAGCTGGATATTGACAACGAGTATATCATGTCCCCAAAGGACTTGTGTACCATTGAGTTCATGCCCCTCATGGTGAATGCTGGCGTGAGAGTTTTCAAGATAGAGGGCCGCGCCCGCAGCGCCGAGTACGTCAAGCGGTGCGCATCTTGCTACCGCCGCGCAGCCGACGCCGTGGCCGGGGGGTATTTTACTCCGGAACTGGCGACGGCGCTCAAGTCTTCACTGTCCGAGGTGTTCAACAGGGGCTTCTGGGACGGATACTATCAGGGGGCGCAACTCGGCGAGTGGAGTTCGGTCTACGGCTCGCAGGCTACCAGGCGCAAGGTTTACTGCGGCAAAATCACCAATTGGTTCGACCGTCTTGGAGTGGCCGAAATCACCGTCGAGGCCGCCGACATGCATCTTGGCGACGACATCATGGTCATAGGGGCTACCAGCGGTGTTACCGAGCTGACTGTGGACGATATGCGTGTGGAGATGCAGCCGTGCGACATTGCTCCAAAGGGTTCTCGCTGCTCAGTTCGCATTCCGGTAGGGGAGAGCGGAGAGCATGTGCGGCGCGGCGACAAAGTCTTTCTCTGGGTACAGCAATAGCTTTTGTATAACGGCCAGCAGCAGAGCTCTCTGTCCTGAAAACTGTGCCACCCTCGGCAACATAAGAGGGAGGGGCCCGCAAGCGTAGCGCAGCGGGAGGGGTCGCGTAGCGACGTTTTCAGGACAGAGAGCTCTGCTGCTGGCCGTTATCAATCAACTTATCTTTGACCGTCAGTAGATTATGTGCTCCATGGCTTTGTATTCGGCGAAGAGATTCTGGCATTCTTCGCGGTCGATTTCGGTCATGTAGCCCTCGAGCTTGTCGCGTCCGCCGAAAATGGCGTCGAACTTGTCGTCGCGGAAGCCTATCTTACCGGTATCCTCGATGTTGCAGCCGTAATATATCTTGCTGATATGGGCCCACATACAGGCGCACAGGCACATGTGGCAGGGCTCGGCCGTGGTGTAGAGCTCGCAGCCTCTAAGGTCATAGGTGCCCAGATTGGTGCATGCGTCACGGATTGCAGCGACCTCGCCGTGGCAGGTCGGGTCGTTGCTGATTATAACGCAATTGTGCCCGCGCCCCACTACAACTCCGTCCTTGACTATAACAGTTCCGAAAGGACCTCCATGCTTGTTGATTATGCCCCCGCGAGCCTCGCGGATGGCCATTTCCATATACTTGTTCATACGTCAAATATAGCTATTTTACAATAAAATACACACTTCGTGAAGCTCCGCCCGCGTCCATGGCCACCAGCAGGTGCGCGCCCGGCTCCGGGCGAAGCATAAGATCGTGCTCGCCTGTGGTGCTGCCTACATAGTTGTCGTCAAGATGCCAGTAAAGTCTGGCTGTGGGATCGGCGTGAGCAGCCCTTACCACTACGCCCTGCTCCTCGCCGTCAAGTCCTCTGGTCGTCACGATGGTCACGCCCTGCTGGGGATAGATAATCTCTATGGGATTGCCGCTGTCGGACCCTGCGTCAAAGCCGGGATGTTTGGGCGGCAGCGGCCGGTAGTCTATATGGTTCTTGATGTAGTACCACTCCATTGCAGGCGGCAGCACGAACCACACCTTCTCCACCATCTTTTCGACCGGGTAGCAGCTGCTGTTTACAAGGTACTGCCCGTCGGCGTCGAGATGCACCACGCGGTGGTATTTGCAGTCGTCCGGCCTCACCTTGATGTCGGGCACCAACAGAGTGTCGCGCTCCGGACATATCCGTGATGCAGGAAGTCCGCTCTTGTGGCATACCTCCAGGGGTACAAGGTCGTCGAGCGGTTTGCTGAACCAGCGTGACGGCGGAAGGGCGGTAAAAACGTCGAACATCACAGGCGAGGCATATCCTACTCCTGTCATCTGCGCACGGCCCTCGCCGTCGCTGTTTCCGACCCACACTCCCACGGCGTATTCCGGAGTGACGCCTACGCTCCATGCGTCGCGGTTTCCCCAGCTGGTGCCGGTTTTCCATGCTATCTTGCGTCCGGAACTGAAATCGCGCCACGAGGCCTCCTCTTCCGGGCGTCCGGCACGTGACAGGGCTTCGAAGGTGAGCCATATCGACCCACGTCCGAGGGGAACGTCCACTCCGCTGATATCCAGCAGTTTGGCGGCCATGTTGCGGTATGCTCCCACTATGCTCCCGAGCGTAATCTCGGCTCCTCCGAGGATCAGCGAAAGACCATAGTGGTCGGCATCCTTGTCAATAGTGCTGAAGCCCATTTCCTGCAGCAGTTCCAGGAAACGCTGCGCTCCGTACTGCTCCAGCATTCGCACCGAGGGTACGTTGAGCGAACGGGCTATAACCTCGTCGGCGGGAACGGCTCCGTCAAAGGTGCGGGAGAAGTTGTGGGGCGAGAAGTTGTTGTAGTTGTACGGCGTGTCTTTTATGAGGGTGGTAGGAAGAATCTGCCCGCTTTGGAGCATGGCGGCATATAGCAGGGGCTTCAGTGTACTGCCGCTTGAGCGTGCCGCCGGAATCATGTCCACATCGGCGCCCCTCAGGCCCTTTGCCAGCCCGTGGGTGTTGCCGTAATAAGCCCTTGGCTCGCCAGTACGGACGTCCACGACCAGGATGCCCATGTTGTCCACCAGGTTGCTGTGGTACTCTTCGAAGTGGTTGGCGGCAATGGCGTTGATCCTGTCCTGAAGGGCGGGGTCCAGGGTGCAGGTGTATGCTTTGTCACCCCCCTCGGCGCGCAGGCGCTCCAACAGATGGTAGGCCTTGTCGGGCATGGGGAGAGGCTTGTCCGGGAGGGGTTCGTCCTTGGCCAGTTCGCACTCGGTTTCATCTATGGTGCCGTTTTCCAGCAGCTTGTCCAGCAGAAAGTTGCGCTTTTGCAGCAGGCGCTCCCGATTGCGCCCCGGGTGAATGAGGGCAGGGGAGTTGGGGAGTACCGCAAGCATGGCGCTTTCGGCCCAGGAGAGTTCAGAGGCGGGCCGCCCGAAGTAGCGCCAGGCCGCAGCCTCAAGCCCCACGACGTTGCCGCCGAATGGCGCGTTGGAAGCGTAAAGCAGCAGTATTTTGCGCTTGGAGTGCCTGATTTCGAGGCGTGTGGCCATTACGGCCTCAAGCATTTTTTCGGGGATGTTTCGTGGCGCGCCGGGGCGGCTCAGGCGTATGACCTGCATCGTTATGGTGCTGGCGCCGCTTACGACCTCACCCTTACTTGCGTTCTGCCTGAGAGCCCTGCCGATGGAAAGAAAATCGATGCCCGGATGCCACCAGAAGCGCTTGTCCTCGTATGTTACTATGCATTTGGCAAACTTTTCTGGCACTTTGTCGGCGGGAGGGAAGTACCATTGTCCGGTTTTTGAGATCCTCGCTCCGAGCAGCGTTCCGTCAGCGGCCGTGAGAGTGGCGCTCACAGGGGACTTGAACAACTTCCATGGCAGACAAAAAATATATAATACCACGAAAGGGGCGAGAATCAAAATTATTTTCTTAAATTTGGACATCTGAAAACAAATATAATCATTTTATATGAAACTGTACAAACTAACCGCAGCAGCGCTGATTGCCTCAATGGTATTGATCGGCTGCAATGAATCTGAGCCCGGCACTACAGGCCAGCCTTCCAAAGGTTCCGGCACAACAGTCGAAACCCCCACTCCCGAGCAGGCAGGTTATGCCACCTATGATGAGTCGGATTCCGAATCCCTCCCTACTCCTGAAGTGCCCACCATCAAGCTGGTGAGCAAGGGAAGCGTGCTTCCGTCTTCCGGCAATATGGATTTGCTGTTCAGTTCCTATGGCTATGCACAGGCCCGTTTCCGTGTGCGCAAGGTGTTTACCAGCAACATTTTGCAGTTTATGCAGTTCGACTCCTACGAGGTCCGCTACAATCTTTCCCGCGTAGCCCGCGTAGTTGCCGACACCACCGTGGTCCTGGGTGCAACGGATGCCCCGCACCTTCGTGAGCTCCGTAATTACGCCCTCAGTCTGGACGAACTCATCAAGCCCGAGCCCGGCGCCATTTACCATGTGGAAATCCGCGGTCTCGAGCCCCTTGAGGAAGAAGACTTCTGGGACAGCGACTCCTACTTCGGCGATTATGACACCTACGATGAGCGCAACACCTTCCTGCTTGCCAGCGACGTTGCCCTTATAGCCAAGGGCGGCGACAACAAGTGGGAAATCTTCGCTTGCGACATTATCAGCGGCACGCCTCTCAAGGGAGCGAAGGTCCGCTTCTACGACGACGTCCTCCAGGAACTGGGCAAGGGAGTGACCGACAAGGACGGCCGCATCACCTTCCCCGCAGACCCGAACGGCCGCTATGTTACCGTAGCCTCCGACAAGGGCGCGGCCTATCTGGCCCTCAAATATGAGAAGTCCCTTTCTACCAGTGACTTCGACGTCAGCGGAACCTCATCCAGCGGCGGCCTAAAGACCTTCATCTTCGGCGAGAGGGGAGTCTGGCGTCCCGGTGACACCCTTCACATCAGCGCCATCACCATGGCCGAGGGAGACGAACTTCCCATCGGTCACCCTGTGGTTGCCGAGCTGTGCAACCCCGACGGCCGCATTACCCGTACCATCACCGTCAAGAACGACGGCAGCCATATCTATCACTTCCCCTTCACCACCGAGGCCGATGCTCCCACCGGCAACTGGCGCGTAAGGGTCAAGGTCGGTTCCCAGACCTTCACCAAGTCCGTCAAGATCGAAACCGTCAAGCCCAACAAGCTGGACATCGACCTTAAGTTCGACAGCGAGTGGCTGGTACCCAAGAGCAGCTGCGTCGGCACCATCACGGTCAACTGGCTGTATGGCGCACCCGGCGCCGGCCTGAAGGTCAACGGCGATGTGGCTCTCTCCAATGCCCGAACCGCATTCAAGGGCTACGAGGGCTATGATTTCAAGGACGAAAGCCGCGCCTTCACATCGCAGTCGCGCTACTACTCCGACATGCGTACCGACGAAAACGGCCAGGTACAGATTACCACCAACATGGACCTCCGCAGCGCCGGCGTGCCCGGAATGCTCAACATCGACTTCACTATGCGTGCCTTCGAGCCCTCCGGCGAGTTCAGCACCGGTGTGTCCAGCTTCAAGATGTCGCCGTTCGATACCTATGTCGGCATCAAGGTGGATCAGGACCGCACCGAATGGGGTGAGGAGTATCTCAAGAGCGGTGTGGCCCACAAGTTCAACATTGCCACCGTCGGCCCTGACGGCAAGCCTGTTTCGGTATCCGACCTGCATGTCGAAGTATGCCACGTAGACTGGAGCTGGTGGTGGAACTCCTCCTCGCAGATTGCCAGCTACATGTCCGGCAAGAGCAAGGAGATCCTGTTCGACAAGCATGTCTCCAGCCAGGGTGGCTCCGGCAGTTTCAGCTACGACTGGAAAAACGCCCCTGACGGCCTCTACTTCATCCGAGTAAGCGACGAGGCCGGCGGCCACGCAACCTCCATGCTCTGTGAGGTTTACGAGAATTACAGCGGTTCTTCCAAGGGCTCCGATGCCGCTGCCCGCCTGAGCATTTCCTCCAACAAGGAAAAATACTCTGTCGGCGAGACAGCCAAGCTCGTCATCCCTTCGTCGGCAGGCAGCCGTGCCCTGCTCTCACTTGAGAAGGGTGGCCGCATACTCCGTACCGAGTGGGTTGATTGCGACGCAGGCTCTACGGAAATCAAAGTCCCCGTCACCTCCGACATGCTGCCCAATGTGTATGCTTTCGTAACTCTGGTGCAGCCTCATAAGAATACTCTCAACGACGCTCCCGTACGTATGTATGGCGTGCACAACCTCAATGTCGAGGATGCTGCTTCACACCTTGAGCCGGTGATAGATATCCCCGCAGACGTCAAGCCCGAAACAACTCTCAAGTTCAAGGTTAAGGAGAAGAACGGCAAGGCCATGAGCTATGTCGTGGCTCTTGTGGACGAGGGTCTGCTGGGTCTTACCTCCTTCAAGACTCCCGACGCCTGGAAAGCATTCTACTCCAAAGAGGCTCTTCGTGTCCGCACTTGGGACCTTTACGATGATGTTATCGGTGCTTACGGCGGCAAGATCGAGCAACTGTTTGCTATAGGTGGTGACGAGGAGTCCGACTCCGGCGCCCTCAAGCCGCAGGGAGCTCAGCGCTTCAAACCTGTTGTGGCATACCTCGGTCCCTTCACCCTCAAGGGCGGCAAGACCGGTAACCACAGTGTCGAGGTACCTCAGTATATCGGCTCTCTCCGCGCCATGGTAATTGCCACCGACGGCAAAGCCCAGGGCAGCAGTGCCGCCAATGTGACTGTAACCAAGCCGGTTATGGTCCAGACCACCCTCCCCAGGGCTATGAACATCGGCGAGACTATCAAGGTCCCCGTTACCCTTATGACCCTCAAGGACGGTGTCGGAAATGTTAAACTGAACATCAAGACCGATGAACTTGCGAGCGTGGTCGGCTCTGCCTCCCAGACCGTCCAGTCCTCCAAGGCCGGCCAGGAACTCTCATACTTCGAGATCAAAGTCGGCGACAAGACCGGCATAGCCCATGTCACCACTACCGCCGAGTCGGCCAACGACAAGTCTACCAGCGTGATAGAGATTGACGTGCTCAATCCCAACCCCGAGGTTACCCGGGGCCAGACAGCCCTGCTTTCCGCCGGCACCTCCAAGGAAATCAAGCTTGACCTGTTCGGCACGCCCGGCACCAATTCAGTCGAGCTGGAGCTTTCAACAATTCCTTCCATCGACCTGAATTCACGTCTGCGTTACCTCATTACCTATCCTTACGGCTGCCTTGAGCAGACGGTTTCTGCCGCCTTCCCTCAGTTGTACCTGGACAAGATAATGACATGTGACCAGAGTGTCCGTGAGCGCAGCCGCTTCAACGTCGAGGCCGCCATCCGCAGACTCCAGATGTACCGTCGTTCCGACGGCTCCCTTAGCTACTGGCCAGGCTCCGACTATTCATCGCTCTTCGGCAGCGCCTATGCCCTCCACTTCCTCAAGGAGGCCGAGGATGCGGGATATGCCGTTCCTGTGGATCTCAAGAAGGAACTCATCGCATGGCTCAACCGCAATGTGTCCAACACCAAGGAGGACTTCACCTCTCGCGCTTATGGCGTCTATGCCCTTGCCGCCGCAGGCAAACCTGCCCGCAGCGCAATGAACCTCCTGCGTGAGAACGTCAAGAAGAAGATGCCCGCCGGCGCAACCTGGCTGCTTGCTGCTGCTTACGCCGTTGATGGCAAGAAGAGCGTCGCCCGTGAACTGGCCGCCTCTCTCAAATACGATGACGATGTGTACGAGGCTTATGGCAGCTCCGACCGCAATCGCGCAGTAGCTCTCAAGACCATGCTCCTGACCGACCGCAAGGAAGATGCGTTCAAGCTGGCTGAGATTATCGCCGGCCGTCTCAACGACAAGTCGGTCTACATGAGCACCCAGTCCACCGCATGGAGCCTTTATGCCGTTGCCGACTATGCACGCGCTAATGCCGGCGGGGTGCAGGCTTCCTTCACCGCCGGTGGCAAGACTGTCAAGGTGTCCGGCGACAAGTGCCTGGAATCCAGGGCGATAGCCGTCGGCGAGAACGACAAGTCCCTCACTGTCAAGATAGACAATGCCGGTCAGGGCAACCTGTATGCTGTAGCTTCCGTTACCGGTATTCCTCCGGCATCCACCGAGAAGGCCATCAGCAACAAGCTCAAGATGAGCGTCTCCTACACCGACGATCAGCACAATCCTGTCAAGGTCGATACTCTGTCGCGCGGCAGGATGATATACGCCGTGGTAACAGTGACCAATACCGGTTCTGCCACCGTGCGCGACCTCGCCCTCAACCACAAGTTCCCTTCAGGCTGGGAAATCCAGAACGACCGTCTGTACAGCCAGGCTGCGTCCTATCCTTCAGGTGTGACTTACCAGGATATAAGGGATGACAGGGTATACAGTTTCTTCAACCTCGGTGCGGGTAAGAGCGTAACCGTAGAGACCAAACTCATAGCCACTTACCCCGGCCGCTTCTATCTGCCTGCAGTAAGCTGTACAGCCATGTACGACGCCACTGTGTCGGCGCTTGTGCCGGGACGCTGGGTTGAAGTCAAGTAAGTAATGTGGCTTGTTCTGGCGGTTTTTTCCGCCGCCCTGCTGGGCTTTTACGACGTAGCCAAAAAGCAAGCACTCCGGAAGAACGGTACCTTTGCCGTTCTTCTGGTGGCTACGGCGTTATCCACCCTTTTTGTTTCGCCTTTCTTCCGGTTCGGTCCTATTGAGGATCATCTGAAGCTTATGCTCAAGGCCGTGCTGGTCACGGCGTCATGGGTGTCGGGAATGGAGGGCCTGAAGCGCCTGCCGCTGACCACTGTGAGCACCATCAAGGGCTCGAGGCCTGTGTTCGTCGTACTGTTCTCCGTGCTTCTGTTCGGAGAAAAGCTTGGATGGATGCAGTGGTTGGGAATTGTGCTGGTTCTAGGAGCCCTTTATCTTTTGGGCTTCACCAGCCGCAGCGACGGCACTGTCCGGGCGCGCAAGACTGGTTTCCTGTGGATGGGAGTGTCGGTAGTTACCGGTGTTGCCAGCGCCCTGTTTGACAAGCACATAATGCAGGGCATGGAGCCCATGTTCGTCCAAAGTTGGACCAACCTGTACATCACCATAATCCTTGCCGTCTGCATTCTGGTCAAACGTCTTCTTGCTCCGGCCGGTCCGGATGCTTCCTCCGGGGACTTCGCTTCGCTCATCCCTCCCACGCCTGACGGCGCGGGCCCCTCCCGTTCACATGGCCACGGGCGGCCATGGTCCCCGGAGGAAGCATCCGGACCGGCCGGGGCAAAAGGGTTTGTATGGGACTGGACCCTTGTGCTGGTGGCCGTGCTGATCACCGGGGCGGATGCACTTTATTTCTTCGCCCTCAAGCAGCCTGACGCGCTTCTGAGCGTCATTTCCGTAGTGCGCCGTGCTTCTGTCCTTGTCTCCTTCGTGCTCGGGGCCATCATCTTCAAAGAAGGCAACGTACGCGCCAAAGCCTTCAACATGCTTCTTATGGCCGCCGGCGTGGTGCTCCTGCTTATCGGCTCCTGATTTGTCCTCGTCAGACGTCCTTTTTGAGGACAAACTGCAGAAATTGATATGTTTGTCCTTGAAAATGGCTTTTTTTGAGGACGGCAATTACGCCGATTTAATTATATTTGTAAGACATGCAGATAACCAACAAAACATAACACAATGAAACGTTTTATTATTGCAGCGACAGTAATCCTGATGGTCTGCTCCTGCAGCCAGAAGCTTTACAACGTAACCAAGGCCTATGACGATAAGCATTTTGCCAAACTTCAGCAAGTGCTCGACAACCCAACGACACCCAAAGATGCCAGCTATAGCTTTACCGAGGCGTCCGATATCGGCCTGGTGGGCAAAATGTTCTACGATACTCCCAACCCTTATCACCGCGTCGATACTGTTAAGTACAAGGGGATGACCAAAGGGGAGAACCAGCAGGCCCGTTGCTCCGCTGGCCTTGCCGTCATTTTCAAGACCAACTCTACCGCCATCACCGTCAAGACCGAGTGGGGTCAGCTTTACAGTTCAGTGGCAACCATGCCCATAGCTTACCGCGGATATGACCTGTACATCAAGAACAAGAAAGGCGACTGGCAGTGGGCGGCCTCCGGAGCTACCAAACCCGAAAAGGGCAACGATAACCTGGTGCTGATCAAGGACATGGCCCCCGGCGACAAAGAGTGCATCCTTTATCTTCCCAACTATTGCGAAATCCGCTCCTGCAAGATAGGTACAACCGTAGGCTCTTACATCCAGAAGCTCGACGGCCAGTTCCGGGGCAAGATAGTCTTCCACGGTTCATCCTACACCCACGGCATCAGTACCAGCCGTCCCGGCATGAGCTATCCTATGCAGTTCATGCGTCACACCGGCATGCAGGTCCTTGGTTTCGGCATGAGCGGCAACTGCAAGATGCAGCAGTATTTTGCCGACGTTCTTGTTGACGTCGAGGCCGACGCCTACGTGTTCGATGCCTTCTCAAATCCCGACTACAAGATGATCAAGGAGCGCCTGCAGCCGTTCATCGACAAGCTTGTGGCCGCACATCCGGGCAAGCCCCTCATATTCCAGCAGACCATCTACCGCGAGGCCCGCAATTTCTCCCTCACCTACAACGCCAGGGAGCAGGCCAAGCAGGACATGGCGTCCACGATGTTCAACGAACTCCTCAAGGATCCTAAATACGCCGACGTATATTTTATCCAGACCAACGCCTGCGAGAAGGGAAGTCATGAGTACTCCGTTGACGGTGTCCATCCTGACGACCATGGCTATTACCTCTGGAGCAAATCCATCGAGAAGCCCATCCTTACCATCCTTGCCAAATACGGTATAAAGTAATATGAGATTCCGCACTGTCTGGCCTTTGTTCTGCGTCCTGGCCGTGCTGGGATGCGCGCCTGTTTCGAAGCCGCTTGTGGGGGTTACTTGCTCCCGCAGCGGCTCCGGCAGCACGCTCCTGCCCACTACATACACCGATGCCCTGTGCCGTGCAGGAGGCGTCCCCGTAGCAATTCCTACTGTTGCCGATGAGCCCCAGGCTGCTGCGGTCGTTGCCGCCCTTGACGGCATAGTGTTCTCCGGTGGCGAGGATGTGAATCCTGCCTGGTACGGTGAGGATGTGCTGAACCAGACAGTCGAGATTGATTATGTGCGCGACCGCTCCGACAGCCTGCTCGCCCTGGCAGCCCTGGCGTCGGGCAAACCGGTTCTGGCCATCTGCAGGGGGTCGCAACTTCTGAATGTCATTCTGGGCGGCTCTCTGTATCAGGATCTTCCGTCACAGAAAGGAATATGCCATAGCGATGTGGTGCATGCTATTTCTGTCGAGCCCTTGAGCTTCCTGGCCGGTATATATGGAACGGACTCGCTGAAAGTCAATTCGATGCATCATCAGGCAGTCAAGGTGGCGGCTCCGGGAATCACAGTGTGCTCCCGTTCCGCCGACGGCATTGTCGAAGCCTGGCAAACCCCCACTATCTGGGCGGTTCAGTTCCACCCTGAAAAAATGCTCGCCTCGGGAGACGAGCGCTGGCTCCCGCTGTTCGAAGCATACGTCAAATCGATTATTCATCAGTAGAGGTATCTGTCCTGAAAACGTCGCTACGCGACCCCTCCCGCTGCGCTGCGCTTGCGGGCCCCTCCCTCTCATGTTGCCGAGGGTGGCACAGTTTTCAGGACAGATACCTCTACTGATGAACTAACTCAAAGAATCTATGAGATACGGGCCGGTGACGCTGGATGGGTCGGAGGCGATTTGTTCGGGTGTGCCGGAAGCAACGATACGGCCGCCGCGGCGTCCGCCCTCGGGCCCCATGTCGATAATATAGTCCACGCTCTTGAGAATGTCGGGGTTGTGCTCTATGATTATGACGGTATTCCCCTGATCTACAAGTTTTTGCAGTACGTCCAGCAGAGTCTTGATATCATCGAAGTGGAGGCCGGTGGTGGGCTCGTCCAGCATGTAAAGCGTATTGCCTGTTGCCTTGCGGAACAGCTCGGCAGCCAACTTCATTCGCTGGCTTTCGCCTCCTGACAGAGTCACGCTCGACTGCCCAAGATGTACGTACCCAAGCCCGACGTCTACCAGCGCCTTGAGTTTTGGGGCTATCTTGGGATGAGCCTTGAAGAACTCATAAGCCTCGTCGATAGGCATCTCCAGCACATCGTTTATGTTCTTGCCCTTGTAGCGCACGGCCAGGGTATCCTCTTTGTAGCGTTGCCCACGGCAGGCCTCGCAGACTACGTTGACGGATGGAAGGAAGTTCATCTCCACCACTTTGATGCCGGCTCCTTTGCACTCCTCGCAACGTCCGCCGGCAACGTTGAATGAAAACCGTCCCGCCTTGAACCCTCGTACTTTAGCGTCGGGTGTCTCCTCGAAAAGCCGGCGGATATCGTCAAACACACCTGTAAATGTGGCAGGATTGGACCGGGGCGAGCGCCCGATAGGACTCTGGTCAATTTCGATGACCTTGTCGATGCTCTCGATACCCTCTACAGAGCCATAAGGAAGGGGCTTTTGCTTGGAATGATAGAAGCGGGCCTTCAGCGCGGGCATGAGGGTTTCGTTGACAAGCGAGCTTTTGCCGCTTCCTGAAACGCCGCTCACGCCGATCAGGCAGCCCAGTGGGAAGCTTACGTCTATCCCCTTGAGGTTATTTCCGCTGGCGCCCCTGATTGTGAGGGACTTGCCGTTGCCGGACCGGCGAGTCCGGGGAACTTCGATCTTCTTGTGCCCGGCCAGATACTGCAAAGTAACGGACGAAGTATTTTCGTCGTTATCCTTCCAGGTGGAGGGACCGGAGTAGCAGATGTGGCCCCCAAGGGTGCCGGCTCCGGGCCCGACGTCCACCAGCCAGTCGGCACTGCGCATCGTCTCCTCGTCATGCTCCACCACAATGACGGTGTTGCCCTCGTCGCGCAGCTTTTTGAGCGACGCTATGAGCTTGCGGTTGTCGCGCTGGTGCAGGCCTATTGACGGCTCGTCAAGTATGTAGATTACCCCCACAAGCTTGGAACCTATTTGCGTTGCCAGCCTGATGCGCTGGCTTTCTCCGCCGGAGAGCGAGGCGGTGGCCCTGTCAAGCGACAGATATTCAAGCCCCACATCTACAAGGAATTCCAGTCTGTCGCCAAGCTCGCGCAGCACATCGCGTGCTACGGCCCGGCCGCGGCCGCTCAGTTTGCCTTCCAGGGAACGAATCCACTGCAGCATCTCCGAAATCTCCATCGCCGACACCTCGGAAATGGTTTTCCCGTCTATGCGGAAGTATTTGGTCTCTTCCTTCAGGCGAGTGCCGCCGCACTCAGGGCAGACGACGCGGTCCTCGACGTCGCCGACGACACCTTCCCACAGGCACATCTGTGCAAGGCTGCCGTCGCCTATGCGGTAAAGGTCTTCCGACCCGTTGATAATCAGCGAGATATACTCCTGCGGCACCTCTTCTATAGGGACATACAGCGAGAAGTCATGCTTGCGGGCCATGGCCCGTACGATCTCGAATTTGCGGTTGTCCCGCATCTTTCCCAGGGGGACGATGCCGCCGCCGGCGATAGTCTCGTGCGGGTCGGGAATCAGCGTTTCCATGCTAATATCGGCCACGGTGCCCAGACCCTTGCAGTAGGGACAGCAGCCCTCGGGGGAGTTGAACGAGAAGCTGTGAGGCGCCGGTTCCTGCAGCGAAAGGCCCGATTCCGGATCCACCAGATGCTTGGAGAAATGCCTCAGGACACCGGTCTCGGGGTCCAGTACGGCCACGGATCCCTTTCCTATGCCAATCGCCCCGGCTACCGAGCTGCGTATCCTGGACAGGTCGCCGTTACCCGGCTTGAGCTTGTCCACGACCAACTCGATGAAGTGGTTCTTGTAGCGGTCAAGTGCATCAACCTCGGCGAGTTCCATTATTTCGCCGTCAATGCGGACCTGGGTGTAGCCGCGCCTGCGCATCTGGTCGAAAAGCTCGCGGTAGTGGCCTTTACGGCCGCGTACCAGGGGAGCCAGGAGTATGCATTTGCGCCCGGCGTACTCTTGCATTATGAGGTCGACAATCTGGGAGTCGGTATAACGTACCATCTCCTTGCCGCTGACGGGGGAATATGCGGTAGATGCTTTGGCGTACAGGAGGCGCAGGAAGTCGTAAATCTCGGTAATTGTCCCTACGGTTGAGCGAGGATTGGCCGAAGTGGTCTTCTGCTCGATGGCAATGATGGGGCTGAGTCCGTCAATGCTTTCCACATCCGGCTTTTCCAGCACTCCCATGAAGTGCTTGGCGTACGGCGAGAGGGTGTTCATATAGCGGCGCTGCCCTTCGGCATATATGGTGTCGAATGCCAGCGAACTCTTGCCGCTGCCGCTCAATCCAGTGATAACCACGTACTTGCCGCGCGGAATGTCTACATCTACGCCCTTCAGGTTATGTGCCCGCGCTCCTCGTATCTTGATAATATCTTCGGCCATGAGGTGTGCTTATTTTCTCCCGGCCGGTGCTTTCTCCAGGTCGAGCGCTTTTGTGGTGTATTCTTTTGATTTTATGTTCTTTACAACTGACTGGATCAGCTTTTTTTTTGTCTTGAGGCGTGCTATTTCTTTGTTTTGCATTGCCACCATTCTTTCGAGAATATCAATTCGGGCGGATAGGGCGGAGAGATTGTCTTCCGGTTGATGTAGGATTACGGGGACGCTCTTGGAAACTTGTCTTTTTTTGAGCTCTCCTATCCCATACAGGAGGAATGGTTCCTCATATCCGAACACCTGTGAGTACTTTTGGGCGCTCTTTTTCCCGAAGGGGCGTTTGCCTGAGATCTGGTTGGAGACCGTTCTTTTTTCGACACCCAGCATATCGGCGGCTTGCTGATGGGTAATGCCCCTGAGCTTGAAATCCGAGGCGACGGCACGGCATATTAGATCCGTAGAGTTGCTTATCGGCGAGTCTGTTTTTGCGATGTGTTTCATAATCAACGACAAAGGTAACAAATAAATCTAATCAATCAAACAAATTACCTAGGAGTGCAGTTACCGAGCAACATATTTGTTGAAAAAATACTCAAAAAAAGATAAAAAATACTTGTGATTTTATAAAGTTCTACCTATATTTGCAAAAACGATAGAGCAACCATGACATAGTTATCAAGACCCAGGCAAGCACAGAAGACGCCGACCACCGAGGCAGCCAGCGTCCGAGTGTAATGAAAGAATGAAGATTAGGACCCTGCATTATTTCATTGATTCGCAAAAGTAGTGAATCTGCCGCAGAAAAACAAATGCCGCCCCGGGGGTTGCTTCTCCGCCCCGATGGAGAGAACATACTTTTTAACAGATTCACTATTATGAAAAAGATTTTTACTAATTTTATGGCACTTATGACGTCCATGTTCATCAGTGTCTCCGCTCCAGGCCAGGAAGCCGCAATTCCTTTCGACGTCCATTCGACGGTATGGGGCGGAATGTTTGCTCCCCAAAGTCCCGAGGCTCTGGCCATCACACGCTATGGCGATCACGTATCTGATCTGTATCATGGAGGCGTCAGCCTCATTTAACTATTATCATTATAAACATGAAAAGAATAATACTTGTTATATTGCTGATAATAGTATTAATACCTTTTTTATGGCTGGTTTTATGGTCTGCCATAACCTGGTTTTATGAGTTTGAGGCGGATCTTCCATGCGGCGAAAAAGAAGAAGTATATTGTTATATACCTGAAGCAGAGTTATATTTCAAGATTGAAGGTTCCACTTTGAGAATTTCAAGGGATCTAAAAGCTTTAAAGTCAAATCAAGGAAATAGCACGGACCTTCAATTGATGAACAAACAATATCCTTCAACCATTTTTTATCCTTTAGAGCAAAGTAAAAAACTGGTATTTATAAGTGATCCGCATAATTGTCTTAGACTCTTACGGAATACTGAGAGTGTTGTATGGATATCCGAAAAACAAACCGGTTTAGTTCTTCCAAAAAGCGTAGAGATTATTCTGCCAAAAACTAGTGCCTATTTCTATTATCGTCTTTCGGATGGCTCATGTCATAAAGCAGAGCTTATCGACAAAGAAGCCATAAAAAAAATACCGGCAAATAGTAAAACTTGCGGTGGTGATTATTCACCTTTGGATCTTCTTCCTGAAGATTTTCTGTCAGAGACAATTGATGACGCCAATATACATGTGATAAATCACGGAGCAATTACTCTTCATCTTCGCGATAACTGGATAGTGTGTGGAAAGAACCGCAATTTTCCTTGTTTCTTCTATAATCCACAATATCCTTATTACTTATATTGCTCCGAAGATAGCAGTTGTGTTTTGTTTAAGAAGTGCGAAGATTTACAACTAATAGAATCCCAAATAACAAAAGAAGACATTAAAAACTCTGGAATGAAAAATTGGTATATAATACATTTGGATCCTTTCATGATTGAAGAACTCGATTGAATTTTTTCTGGTACAAATATGATTCATCGTGTAAGAATATTCTGGTCTCAGACCTTCAGCTATAATATCCTCAACCAGCCCAGCTCCGTCAGCACCACCTCCGACGAGGCCGACTATACATACCTTGCGGACGGCACGAAAGCGCAAGTGCTTGGCGAGCAGAATGAAGACGGTTATGCCTATCTGGGTTCGATGGTGTTCGCGCTCCGTGAGGGAGAGTGGCTATTTGACAGCACCCCGTTTGCCGGGGGCATGATACGCAGGGCCAGCGGCTCCTGGGTGGCCGACCGCAACGGTAACGTCGCTTCGGAGGACCTCAGATGCATTACTTCACCACCGACCACCGAGGCTCCACCCGTCCCTCGTCTGACAGGATTTTCACGTTTTTCTGTCGGGGGACCGATTTGTCCTCTCAATTTGACAGGATTTGATCGTTTTTCTGTCCGCAGGGTATGTCGGGAGGCTTGCCGCGGTAAGAGTGTTCACCACCTGCCGGGAGTTTATTTGTACAACTCCCGCAGGACGCTCAGCGAGCGGATTTCGAGGCGGGATTCGGTGTGGAAACTGATGTAGTCAAGGAGGAGCGATGCTACGTCCGAGCGCTGGGCGCCGCTCATGGGGATGAGAAGCGACTCGGCGGCGTTGCTCTCAAGGAATCTGGACAGAAGGGCATAATTCTCTCCAGCGAAGGGAGCAAGGTCGCCGATGGTCGGGCTGAACCCCAGTTCTACCGCAAGCTCCAGAAGGAAGCGCAGGTGGTAGTTGGAAAAATCGCTCTGCAGGGCATCCAGAGTGAGGATGCTCCTGCGGCACCATTCGTAGAAATCCCCTGCGCCTTCGCCGTCCCGGATGGCTCGGTAAAGCACCTCGCTCATGAACATGGTCATGGAATTTTTGTATATGCTGGAACGTATCCCGGCAAGGGGCTCCGGCACCGATACTGAGTTCAGGCGCCAGAGTTCGGACTTTGGATTCTCAACCACTTCGGCCTCCAGAAGCGACAGGGGCTGCAGCGCCCCTCCGGGTATCTTCCGGGAAACGCCCACGATGAAACTGCGCCGGCCCCACTCGGCGCTGAGGGTGTGCAGCACCAGCGAAGAATCGCCCACCTTGGTGACGGCCAGGACAATGAACCCGCAGGCGTGCGTCATCTCCTAAAGTGTCTGTCCTCCAATGAATTCGCGCATGATGGAGGTGGGCGGGATGGCCGCTATCTCCGAAGGCTTGAGAGCTACAACCCTCTTCAGGAATTCCAGAAGCACTTGAGCCTTTTCATGTGCAGGCGACGACTCGGCAATGCCGTACAGCAGAGGCTCGGCGTAATACTTCAAAAGGGGTACGTCGTAGAGGGTGGAGGAGTTGAACACCACGTCCGCATTCTCCTCGAAGGGGAAGATGTTGAGAGTTTCGCCCCTTCGCACCGAGGGCCAGCGGAGGATGTTGTCCTCGGGGCTGATGCCGCGGACGCGGTTGTCGCGCACAATGCGGCGCAGCAGGCGCTTGTCTGTGGTGCTGTTGTGCACCTTCTCGCCTCCGGGAAGGGAACTGAGCGCCGAAATGTAGATGCGGAAGATGCGGCCCTGGTCCACTGCGTAGGTGAGTGCGGGATTCAGGGCGTGGATACCCTCCATGAACAGGATGTCATGCTTCTCGAGCTTGAGGGCCCTTGACGGATCCATTATGGTGCGGCCTTCCTTGAAATCGAACTTGGGGATAATGACTTCCTTGCCGGACAGCAGGTCGTTGAGGTTGTCGTTCAGGAGCTCGATGTTCATGGCGCCGAGAGCCTCGAAGTCGTACTCGCCGTTTTCGTCTATGGGGGTCTGCTCGCGGGGCTTGAAGTAATTGTCCAACTCTATGACTTTCGGCGAGATACCGAGCACCTTGCACTGCTGGGCAATGCGCAGCGAACTGCTGGTCTTGCCGCTGGAACTGGGACCGGAAATCATGACTATGCTTGAGTGCTGGCGGCGCCAGAAAATCTGGTCGGCGGCCTCGGCGTACTTGCGTTCCTGCCGGGCCTCGCACAGGTTGATGAGGGGAATGGCGTCACCCGCCTGGACCACTTCGTTGACTTTCTCTATGGTGTCTATTCCTATTGCGGAGCACCAGTCTTTGTACTCCTGCCTTGCTGCTTCGATCTTAGTCATATTGTGCTTGATTTAATTCGGGGATTTCTTCGCGCTCGTTGAACGGCTCCAGGAAAGGATTGCCGGTGCGCTCGTCGCTGATTGTGCTGGAGGGACCGTGGCCCGGATAGATTACGGTAGGCCCCGGCAGCCACATGAGTTTATCCATGATGGCTTTGATTTCCTGGTCGTAGTCCCCTCCGAACAGGTCGGAGCGGCCTATTGCTCCTGCAAACAGGGTGTCGCCGGAAAACAGTACGCCCCCGTGCTCTTCATGGAAACATACGCAGCCGGGGGAGTGCCCGGGAGTGCTTATCACCTTGAATGTAAGGCCGCCTGCGCTTATGACTGAGCCGTCGTTTATGTCGGTGGTAGTAAAGGAGGCGTCGGCTACGGGGATGCCGAATCTGGCTACACGCTGGAAATAATCTATGACGGGCTGTTCTGCCGGGGACATGTATACGGGGATTTCAAATTCCCTTTGAAGGGCCGCCACTCCGTAGGTGTGGTCCATGTGGCCGTGGGTTAGAAGGATGGCCTCGGGGCGCAGCCCAAGCTCGTTGAGGCGTCCCAGCAATCTCTCCTGCTCCGCTCCTTCTTCGCATCCCGGATCCACTATCACGCAGCGCCCGGGAGCGCCTGAAGCTATGTATGTGTTCTCTTCGAGCCTGTTGAATACAAGTCTGTATATGTGCATAAACGATTCTGGCGATACTTCTAAAGCATAGGGATACCCCTTCCGGGGCCCTTTTCCCATGTTTGATGGGCCCCGGAAGGGGTATCCCTATGCTTGAACAAACATATCAAAAAAACCTTTTGGTTAACTCTGGCAAAAATACGAAATTCTGCTTATTTTTGTAAACATTAAACCAAAGTTCAATGCATATCGGTATAGCTGGCAACATCGGCTGCGGCAAAACGACGCTTACGCGCCTGCTTGCAGAGCACTACGGCTGGACTCCAAAATATGAAGCCGTTACCTACAACCCCTATCTTGAGGACTACTACAAGGACATTCCGCGCTGGTCATACAACCTGGAAACCTACTTTCTGGCCCAGCGTTTCAGGGATGTGCTCGAGATAGCCTCGTCCAAAGATGTAATCATCCAGGACCGCACCCTGCAGGAGGGCGTGCACATTTTCGTGGCCAACAACCGGGAGCAGGGCAACCTCTCGGAACGCGATTATGACACGTACATGCAACTCTATACCCTCATGATGTCCATGGTCAATCCGCCGGACCTGCTGATTTACCTCAAGTCCTCCGTGCCCCACCTTGTTGCACAGATCCAGAAGCGCGGCCGCGACTACGAGCAGACCATCAGCCTGGAATATCTTTCGGGTCTCAACCGTCATTATGAGGAATGGATAGCCGGGTACAAGGGCCGTTTGCTGGTAATTGACGCCGACTCTCTGGATTTTGAGCACAATCCCGAGGATTTCTCGTCCATAACCGATAAAATCGACGCCGAACTCTACGGCCTATTCAAATAATATTGTTACCTTTGTAGATTGTAATATAGAAAATTATGCACGTAGCAATAGCAGGCAACATAGGAAGCGGTAAAACTACGCTCACCAAGATGCTCGCAGCCCACTATGGCTGGACTCCCAGGTTCGAACCTGTTGATTTCAATCCTTATCTCGCTGATTATTACGAGGATATGGAGCGTTGGTCATTCAACCTCCAGATTTATTTCCTGAACAAGCGCTTTAAGGATATCCTCGAAATCTCCAAATCCGACAAAGTAATCATCCAGGACCGCACCATCTACGAGGACGCCCGCATCTTTGCACGCAACCTGCACGACATGGGCCTCATGAGCACCCGGGACTTCGAGAACTACACCGACCTTTTCGACCTGATGATGTCCCTGGTGGGCCTCCCGGACCTGCTTATCTACCTGCGTTCCTCCATTCCCAACCTCATAGCGCAGATCCAGAAGCGCGGCCGCGAGTACGAGAAGAGCATCCGTATCGACTACCTCACCGGCCTTAACGACAAATATGAGGATTGGATCGGAAGCTACAAGGGCAACCTTCTGATAGTTGACGCCGACAATATCAAGTTCGGCAACCGCCCCGAGGATTTTGAACTGATAACCAATATGATAGATGCAAAGCTCTACGGGCTTTTCCCCGAAGAGGGCAAATAATTGAAGATTAAATGGAAAAAGAAATTAAAACTATTATTGATTTTGTCGATTATTATACCGGAAAGTACGGTGACGCAACTTTCCTCCGTGAGAAAATCGGCGACACCTGGACTGAAACATCTTTTAAGCAAACACGCGAGGAGGGTATCCTCTATGCCGCCGGATTCATGGCCCTGGGTCTGAAGAAAGGCGAGAAGGTGGCTCTTATATCCGAAGGCCGCAACAAGTGGATGTTCAGCGAACTCGGCGTCCTTTACGCTGGTGGTACCGACGTCCCTATGTCCTTCAAGCTCGAATCCGACTTCGACCTTTGCTTCCGTATCAACCATTCCGATTCCCGTTTCATAATCGCATCCGAAAGCCAGATTGACAAGGTGCGCCGCGTGCTGCCAAAGTGCCCTGCGCTCGAGAAAGTCATAGTTCTTGACGACCTGCCCCTGCAGGAGAGAGAAATCTATGTCGAAGACCTTCGCAAGATGGGTCAGGAGTTCCTCAAAGAGCACAAAGACCTGCTGGACGCCCGCATCGCCTCCATCCAGCCAGGCGATTACGCCAATATCTCCTACACGTCCGGCACTACCGCCGACCCCAAGGGTATCCTGCTGACACACAACAACTATACTTCCAACATAGTGCAGTGCAACTCGGTGGTCCGTATCGACGAGGGCGATGTGATGCTCATCATCACTCCTCTTGACCATTGCTTTGCCCACGTTGCAGGCTTCTACTTCATGATGAACAACGGAGGAAGCATCGCCACCGTGCCCGGCGGAAAGAACGCCATCACCATGCTGCGCAATATCCCAATGGCCATACGCGAGGTGCGTCCCCACGTCATGCTTTCGGTTCCGGCCATCTCCCGCAACTTCCGCAAGAACATCGAGGCCGGCATCAAAAAGAAAGGTCCCAAGGTGCAGAAACTTTACGAGTTCGCCCTGGACAACGCCATCAAGTACAACCGCGAGTATTACAACATGGGCAAGCCCTTCTGGAAACTCTGGTGGCGCAAGCCCATCAAGGACCTCATGGACAGGCTGATATTCAAGAGCGTACGCGAGAGCTTCGGCGGCCGCCTGAAGTTCTTCATCGGCGGAGGCGCCCTGCTTGACATCGAACTGCAGCGCTACTTCTGCGCAGTGGGCATGCCTATCTTCCAGGGCTATGGCCTTACCGAGGCTACTCCCGTGATCTGCGCCAACTCCGAAGGCCACGCCCGTTTCGGCTCCTCCGGCCGCACCGTCCAGCCAATGGACATCAAGATCTGCGACGAGGAAGGCAAGGAAGTTCCCCACGGCGTCACCGGCGAGATAGTAATCCGCGGCGGAAACGTCATGGCGGGCTACTGGAAAAACCCCGAAGCCACCGCCGAGACTATCGTCGACGGCTGGCTCCATACCGGCGACCGCGGCTACATCTGCGCCGAAGATCCCCGCTACCTGTACGTCACCGGCCGTTTCAAGAGCCTGCTTATCTCCTCCGACGGCGAAAAGTATTCGCCCGAGGGCTACGAGGACAGCCTGGCCGACGGTTCCCGCTTTATCGATGCTTCCGTGCTTCACAATAACCAGAGCCCCTACACCGTAGTGCTCGTTATCCCCAACAAGGCGGCCCTGGCCGAGGCAGTCAAGGACAAGGGTATCGACCCTGCGTCCGACGCCGGCCTGCGCGCCCAGCTCGACATAATCAAAGGCGAGGTGGATTCCTACCGTCCCGGCGGACGTCATGCAGGTCTCTTCCCCGAGAAGTGGCTCCCCGCCGCCATCATAGTGGGCGAGACTCCTTTCACCGAGCAGAACGGAATGCTCAACACCACTTCAAAGATGGTTCGTGGCAAAGTAGAGAAGTTCTACGCCGACCGCATCGAGTACTCCTTCACTCCCGAGGGCAAGGACCTGTACAACCCCAAGAATATCGAATCACTTAAATAACAACAATTTATGACTAGAACCTCCAACCCCAAGAGCTACACTCCGGCCATCATCGTGATGTTCGCGCTCTTCTTTATGATTGCGTTCGTCACCAACCTGGCAGGATCGATGGGAGTCATCGTGACCAATCAGTTCGGTGCTTCCAAGGCCCTTTCCCAGCTTGGCTCCCTTGCTAATTTCATCGCTTATGCCTGCATGGGTATACCTGCCGGCATCATCCTCAAACGCAAGGGTTACAAGTTTACCTCCCTTGCCGCGGTTATCGTCGGCCTGGTAGGTGTGGGTATCCAGTTCCTCTCCGGATATGTCGAGAGCTTCGCCGTGTATGTGGCAGGTGCTTTCGTGGCCGGATTCTCAATGTGCATGCTCAACATCGTTGTGAACCCCATGCTCAACACCCTTGGCGGCGGCGGCAACAGGGGCAACCAGCTCATCCAGTGGGGCGGCTCATGCAATTCCATCGGCGGCACCATAGCTCCCGTATTCGTGGGCTGGCTGGTCGGTGGCAGCATAGCCGACGCCAGCGTGGCCAAGGCTGCACCGGTCATGATTACCGCAATGGCTATCTTCGCCATCGCTTTCGTGGTGATCCTGCTTACCAACATTCCCGAGCCTCATATGGAAACAGCAGAGCAGAAGGCCGCACGTCTTGCCGGCAAGTCCGTAAAAGATCCGTACAGCCCGCTGTCTTTCCGTCATTTTGTGCTTGGAGCCATTGCAATTTTCTTCTACGTGGGTATAGAGGTCGGTATTCCCAATACCGCAAATGTATATTTCTCTGGTCTTGACTGGGTAGGTCCCGCTCTTACCGGTACAATGATAGGCGGATATTGGTTCTGCATGCTCATCGGCCGTCTTATCGGTGCTCCCGTGGCCGGAAAGGTCAGCAGCCGCAATATGCTGCTCTGGACATCTGTAGCCGCAATCGTGCTGCTTATCGGCGCTATTTTCGTGCCCGAGTCTGCCGCAATCAAGTTCGGCGAGTCCCAGGTGCCCGTATCGCTTATCTTCATCATACTCTGCGGCCTCTGCACCTCAGTTATGTGGGGATCCATCTTCAACCTTGCCGCTGAGGGCCTTGGCAAATATACCGCCCCTGCTTCCGGCATCTTCATGACGCTGGTTTGCGGCGGTGGAATCATTCCCTTCCTCCAGAATGCCCTGGCCGACAAGATCGGTTCCATCCAAAGCTACTGGCTGCTTATCGCCTGCCTCCTGTTCCTTGTATTTTATGCAGTCTGGGGCAGCAAGAACGTTAACAAAGACATACCGGTTGAGTAGCCATGGAAGATATGCCTTTTGTTTTAGGAATCGACATCGGCGGACAGACCGCCAAGAGCGGAGTTGTTAACGCCCGCGGCGAGGTTCTTGCCCAGACTATAATGGTGTCCAACAAGCACCAGGACGCCGAGAGTTTTGTGTCTGCTCTTGCATCAACCCTCAAAAAGCTCGTCTCCGACGCTGCTATCGAGGGTCAGGTACGTGGAATTGGCGTCGGCGCTCCCAACGGCAATTATTACACCGGCGAGATTAAAGACGCCCCCAATCTTTCCTGGGCACACGAAAAGAACGTCCCCTTCGCCAAAATGCTCTCCGAGCAGATGGACGGTTTGCCTGTTGCCCTTACCAACGACGCCAATGCTGCCGCCGTGGGCGAAATGACTTACGGCGCGGCCAAGGGCCTCAAGGATTTCATCATGATTACCCTTGGTACCGGTGTCGGCAGCGGCATCGTCATCGACGGCAAAGTGCTGTACGGGCACGATGGTTTTGCAGGCGAGCTGGGACATACCTGCGCGGTACGCGGCGGCCGCCTGTGCGGTTGCGGCAGGCAGGGATGCCTTGAGGCTTACTGCTCGGCTATCGGTGTTGCGCGTTCTGCTGTGGACTGGCTTGAGCAGCATCCCGACGAGTCCTCTCTGCTTCGCCTCAGGGAGAATATTACTTCCAAAGATGTATATGAGGCTGCAAAAGCAGGGGACAAGGCTGCAAAAGAGATATTTGATTTTACGGGAACTCTTCTGGGCCGCAGTTTCGCCGACTTCATAGCCTTCTCTGCCCCTGAGGCCATAGTGCTGTTCGGCGGTCTTGCCAGGGCCAAAGAATTCCTCTATGAGCCCATACTCCACGCTATGAACGAAAACGTACTCCCTCTCTGGAAGGACAAGGTCAAGCTCCTGTTCTCCAGCCTGTCGGAATCGGACGCTGCCATACTTGGCGCATCCGCACTCGCATGGGATTTATAATTTATTAATATTTAACTATTTAGAATGAAAACCGTAAAATTCTTCTTCGCACTCGCACTGAGTGCATCCATCGTGGCTTGCACACCCAAGCCCGCAGAGCCCGCCATTGATGGCGATGAGGCTAAAGCAGATGTAGAACAGACAGCCAAGACACTCAAGGATTATACTGCCAGCAAGGCCGAAATCGACTCCGTCAGCTACCTGCTTGGTGTCAACTTCGGAAGCTTCCTTAAGGGATACAACTTCGGCGACGTCAACTACGCCAAGGTTGTAGCCGGTATGAAGGACTATGTCAAGGCCAAGGGCAATTTCCGCGATCCTGACTTCAACTCCCAGTTCAAGATCAGCCCTGAGCTTATCAACGATGTCTTCAACGCCTACCTCGAGAAGCGTCACAACTATATCCTTCTTGACAACAAGGAGAAGGGCGAGAAGTTCCTTGCCGCCAACCTCAAGAAAGAGGGCGTACAGGAGACCGAGAGCGGCCTTCAGTACAAGATCATCGAGGCCGGCAATGACGTCAAGCCCGCTCCCACCGATACTGTGTGGGTCAAGTACAAGGGTACCCATATCGACGGCACCGTATTCGACGAGACCGCCGAGGATGCCGATGCAGTTCGCTTTACTCTTAACAGCGTCGTAGCTGGCTGGACCGAGGGTCTTCAGCTCATCGGCGAGGGCGGCGAGATCGAACTCTATGTTCCCGCCAACCTGGCTTACGGCGAGCAGGGCCGTCCCGGCATCGATCCCAACTCCACCCTCATCTTCGACGTAAAACTCGAGAAGGTGGGCAAGTTCGTTCCCGCACCCGTTGAGGAAGAGAAAAAATAATTCCTTAATCTTTTGTCCCTAACGCACCGGCTTAACAAAGCTGGTGCGTTTTTTTGTATATTTGTACCATGCTGACATTCATTCTTGCCGCGGCTGTTTCGGCCGCAACACCAGTACTCAGGGAAGACAATATCCCCGAAATTGTTTCGCTCCTCACGCTTGAAGAGAAGGCCGCCATTCTGGTTGGATGCGGATCAAAGGCTTTCGACGGCATAGGCCGCAACGACGTGGGAGTGAAGGGCAGTGCGGGTGCGACCCATGCTGTCCCTCGCATGGGCATTCCATCGATAGTGTTCGCAGACGGGCCGGCCGGCCTCCGTATCGACCCCAACCGCCCCGGAACGGACAAAACATTCTACTGCACCGGCTTCCCTATAGGTACTATGCTCGCATCCACGTGGAATCCCGATTTGGTGCGCAGTGTTGGCGAGGCCATGGGAAACGAGGTGCTGGAATACGGTGTGGACGTGCTGCTGGCCCCCGGGCTCAACATTCACCGCAACCCGCTGTGCGGCAGGAACTTCGAGTACTATTCCGAGGATCCTTTGCTGGCCGGCGAGATTGCCGCGGCTTTCGTGAGCGGCGTTCAGTCCAACGGTGTCGGTACTTCGGTCAAGCATTTCGCCCTTAACAATCAGGAACTCAACCGCCTGCATAACGACGCCCGGGTGAGTATGAGGGCCATGCGCGAAATTTACCTGCGGGCGTTCGAAATCGCCGTCCGCAAGGCTCAGCCATGGACGCTCATGACATCGTACAATTATATCAATGGCGTTCATGCTTCCGAGAATTACTGGCTGCTTGCCGAGATTCTCAGGGGAGAGTGGGGATTCAAAGGGGCTGTAGTTACCGACTGGGGCGGCGGCTATGATACTGCGGCCCAGATCCATGCCGGAAACGATCTTATCCAGTCCGGTTCCGATGCGCGCTACAACGCTCTTATCCAGGCGGTTAAGGATGGCAGTCTGTCCATGGACGACGTCGATGCCTGCGTTACCCGCGCCCTCGAGCTGATAGTCAAGTGCCCTTCGTTCAGGGGATACAAATATTCCGATACGCCCGATCTGCAAGCTCATGCACAGGTGTGCCGTACGGCCGCCGACGAGGGAGTGGTGCTGCTCAAGAACAATGGAGCGCTTCCGGCAGGTCCTGACGGCGTGACCGCCCTTCTGGGTGTGACATCATATGCGTTCATAGCCGGAGGCACCGGTTCGGGCGACGTTCACCGCCCGTATGTGGTTGACCTTCAGCAGGGTCTTGCCGACGGGGGATTTACCTTGGAGGATGGACTCGATGCTTTCTACTCTGCTTACATGCAGGATGAGCGCTGGCGCTGCAAGATGATAGACGGCAACAATTCCTGGGTGATAGACCGCGAGCGCCCCATCGAAGTGGCTCCTGACTCCCTTATCCGGCAGGCTGCACTCAAAGCCGACCGCGCCTTCATAACCTTCGGCCGCGTATTCGGCGAGGGCAAAGACCGTGATCTGCATTACAGCTACATGCTGCAGGATAATGAGTTGGAGCTGCTGCGGCGCACTTCGGAGGCCTTCCATTCCCAGGGCAAAAAGGTTACTGTGATCCTGAACATCGGCGGAGTAGTGGAAATGTCAAGCTGGCAGGACCTGGCCGATGCTGTCATCGTGTGCTGGCAGCCAGGCGAGGAGGGAGGGCATACGGTTGCCTCTGTCCTGAGCGGCGAGGTAAACCCTTCGGGACGCCTTCCCATGACGATATCCCGCAGTTACGGCGATGAACCGTCAGCTCCCAACTTCCCCCGTATCTTCGAAGACAAGCCCTTCAATTATTCATTCTACCGCCGTCTGGAGGGCAACAAGAAGGACTATACGGTCAAAGATATTGACTATACCGATTATGCTGAAGATATTTATGTGGGTTACCGCTACTTCGGTACCAAAGCTCCGGGAGCTGTTGCCTACCCGTTCGGCTATGGCCTCAGCTACACTTCCTTCCGCTGGGAAAAGATGAAAGTTGTTCCTTATTACACCGAGAGTGACGGAGCCATTGCGGCTGACGGCAAAATAGCAGGATACATTGTAACGGTCGAAGTTTCCAATACGGGCAAGCTTGCGGGAAAAGATGTAGTGGAACTGTATGTCAAGGCCCCTGGAAAGAGCATGGACAAGCCGGCCCGCGAGCTTAAAGCCTTTGCCAAGACGCCTCTGCTGCAAGCAGGCGAGAGTTGTACCGTAACTATGACTGTTCCGCTGGAGTCGCTTGCATCTTGGGATGAACAGGCTGGCGGATGGGCCCTGGAGCGCGGCCGTTACCGCTTGATTGCTGCCCGCAGCGCTGCTGCCCGCGGCCTCGCCAAATCGGTCCGTATCCGTTGATAAAGGACTGATGGCAAGCCGGTTTGGTGTGGATTTATTGAAAAGTCTTCACCTTTAATAGTGTTTTTTTTATGTTTGATTATATTTGAAAGTTCAATACTATTCTGGCCATGATTCACAACCGTTTTGTTTCCATTATCCTGACCGCTGCCGCTGCAGTGGTGCTGGGCGCTGCAGCGCTGTCGGTAAGCTCCTGCCAGCCCAATGAAACCGAGATTTCCGTGACCGGCATAACTGTGAGCACTCCTTCCATTACAATAACGGAGGGTGAAACCTCGGTTATCAGTTTCACCGTAGAACCTGCCGACGCGTCCGTCAAGGATGTATCTTTCTCTTCGAGCGACACCGATGTTGTTACGGTTGATGAAAAAGGCAGAGTGACGGCCGTTGGCCCGGGTACTGCCACTATAACGATCACCACAAAAGACGGTGGTTTCAAGGCTACTGTAACCGTTACGGTCAAAGCTAAGGCCCCTGCAGTCGTGAACGTCTCCGGCGTGAAACTGGACAAGCACGAACTGTCGTTGAAAAAAGATGAAAAGTTTACTCTGACTGCCACTGTCGAGCCGTCCGACGCCGCTGACAAGTCGGTTTCCTGGAAAAGCAGCGATACTGCGGTGGCAACTGTCGAAGACGGCGAGGTCGTTGCGGTGGCAGCCGGTACGGCAACAATTACAGTCACCACCACTGACGGAGAGTTTACCGACGAGTGTAAATTGACTGTGGCTGAGGATAAGCCTGGCGATGAAACCGTTAAAGTTACCGGCGTAAAACTGGACAAGCACGAACTGTCATTGAAAAAAGATGAAAAGGCAGCTTTAACCGCTACGGTGGAACCTTCAAACGCCTCTGACAAGTCAGTCTCCTGGAAAAGCAGCGCTACAGCGGTGGCAACTGTCGACGGCGGCGAGGTCGTTGCGGTGGCAGCCGGTACGGCAACTATTACAGTCACCACCACTGACGGTAAGTTTACCGACGAATGTAAAGTAACTGTGACCGAAGATAAGCCCGGCGACGATACCATAAAGGTTACCGGAGTTACCCTGGACAAGACCGAGCTGACCATCGGCGTGGGTACTTATGCTACTCTTGTCGCTACAGTCGAGCCGGCCGATGCTACAGACAAGACCGTGGAATGGAAGTCCAACAAATCGTCGGTTGCTATAGTTGACGATGACGGCAGGGTATCCGGTATCATCCCTGGCTCCGCCACCATCACCGTCACTACCAAAGACGGCGGTTTCAAAGCGACATGCGACGTGACTGTAGTTAACTCGGCACCGCCGACTCCTTCCGGCAATAGTGAATTCCGCGCGCAGTATCTCGAGGATCCGTCCTCGCTGGCAACTGTAGGTAAAGTAATCCACTACAAGTATGGCACCAATTACATGGGTACTGCCAACCAGTTCCTTGTTATGCCTTGCGACTTGACGACCGGAGAACCTGTTAAAGACGCTACCGCCTCTCACTACAGTGCAAAGTCCTCTATTCCTGGCAGCATCGGCGTATCGGTCACAAAGGTAGATGCTTATAATGCTTTCCTTGTTAAAGTGCTCAAAGGTGACAACGGTACTTACAGCGACCTTTCATTTACCTACACAGGTACCGACGGTAAAACCATCACCCAGTCAACACGCCTGTGTATAGCTCCGGCAGCGGCTTCTTCTGCTTTTGAGTATAGCGTCTACGCGAATTTGGTTACAGCCACTGGGTCCAAAACTCTCGAAGGAACCGGGTCATATTCTGTGAGTTATGAATACCTCGCAAGATCTGCGAATGATAAGCCAGTTTTCGAGATATTCCCTAAATTCAAGTGTGCCGGTCCCGCTACGGTCATGGATACAGGCGATATGGCTTCCTATGAATGGGAAAGCTACTCCCAGAATATTTCTATAACAGACAAAGTATCCAGTACCGGGGTTCCGTACCCGGAGGTGACCTTCAATAAGATAGGTTGGTCCTCTGTTATGTATGACTACTTCGACTATAAAGGAAACACTAACTACCTAATGGTTTTATTTAATGTTCTCCAAGGATATCTTGATGAAGGTAGTTTCTTGCGTTTAGACGGAGGCGTTCGTTGCTCTGAAGCTGAGCCATTAATAATCCCTAAAGGTGGTAAGAAAAAGATATATGTTTCTGATGGCTCCGGAAGCAGCTATTATAGTCTTGATGTTAAGTTTAACTGGAGCTCTTCAGATCCTTCAGTCGCCTCTGTTGAAGCAGAGGAAGGTCAAGGCGGTTCTTATTATTGCGCCGAAGTAAGTGGCAAGAAGGTGGGCAAAACAACCATCAAAGTAACTGATGTGAACGGTAAGACCTTGGTGGCTTATGTTACAGTGTTGGATTCGAAGGATGGGCATGCATATGTGGAGATGGGTGACGGACTCAAATGGGCAACCGACAACGTCGGCAGCGATAGTATTTATGACCTCGCGCCCGACGAGTATGCATGGGGATCTACAGTACGCGGGAGATATTTTAACTGGGATGAATACTTCGACGGCAACCCCCAGGAAGGCTTCAATAAGTATAGCATAGGAAAGAAGACTGTGCTTGAGCCGGAGGACGATACAGCCCGACAAGCGTGGGGCGGTTCATGGCGTATGCCTACAGAAGCGGAATGGCGGACTCTGATGGATAGTAACAAATTTGAATGGACCTACTGTACGGACATTGGTATGTTTGGTTATCGTGTAACCAGCAAAATCAAAGGGTATGAAGGGAATTACATTTACTTTCCCGGGGTGTATTTGATTGCTGGATCCACTGCTATGGGAGGCGGTGCTTATTGGTCTGCAACACTCTCCGGAGAAGATGAGTCCAAGGCTGTTTATTTTTACTTTGACAGTTCCGGGCTCAGAATCGGTAATTGTCCGCGGTGTTACGGCACAGCTATTCGCCCTGTTTGGAAATAAGCCGGGCGCATTCAGAGTTTGAAAGAGTATCAGGCAGCAGACGGATTATGCAGTCTCTGCCTGATATTTCGCTCATAACCGCCAAGTCGCGAAGCGCTTCTTCCTCTATTACGCGGAATCGCTCTGGGGAGTCTTTCACTATCTCCGGGATACTCATGCCGATTTTATGTTCGATGTATTCTCCCAGATCGAAGAACTCTGCGTCCGGGTGAGAGTTGAGCACGGAGTCTAAGCTCTCATGGTTGGTGATGGCGAATACCATATTTATCTGAAAGAGAACAACCTGTAGTCGGCAGTGCTGAAGGTCATTCTGTAATGTGGCTTGGACTTGGGATTGCCATCAGGGCTTATAACGATTCTTACCGCAGATGCGGGCCTGCGGTTCTTGAAAGCCTCTACTGCCTCGGCAGGATCGGTATATATAGTTATTCCATTGGGAGTGCCATGGGTAATGGCCCCTATGCCGGAATACGCGGCGGGCTCGGATTCCATGGCCGCCTCGGTATAGTCCTGGACGATGCTGATGAACACGGGCATGTAAACAAGTGCCTGTCCTGAAGTGTCAGTCTCTCCGGAAACAGGTACGGAGATGACTTCGAGCGGCCTCTTGAGTGGATTGGTGTCGTTTTTTTTGCCGCCTTTGGCCAGGGTAAGGAATATTATCCCCCGTTTGGACTCGGGGTAAAGGAAGCACATGTCAGGATTGTTCTTTTGCTTTTCAAATTCGGCCTGGGAGCAAAACTCATAGGGAGAAATGGTCCATAAAGAAGTAATGTTTTCCCTCAGGGCCTGGTTGAATTCGGGAGAGCCTGAAAGCACCACCCTGGTGGTTTTGCTTTTGAAGTCCTGTAACCTGAAACTCTTGGTGTAGATGCGTTTCTGACCCCAGGCGAGAATGGGGAGCATGAGCAGCGCAAACACTATTAATATTTTCCCTGTCGGGCGTTTCATATCAGCAAAGTTATAAAATATTTCACTACATTTGTAAAATTAAGATGTAGATTATGGCCCAGTATATAGTATCAGCCCGCAAATACCGCCCGGATTCGTTCGAAAGCCTGATCGGTCAGGACAATATAGCCCGTACCCTCAAGAATTCAATCCTTCGCGGCCAGCTGGCTCACGCCTATTTGTTCTGCGGCCCCAGAGGTGTAGGCAAAACCAGTGCCGCGCGCATTTTTGCCAAAACCATCAACTGCTCTCATCCTGGCCCCGATATGGAGCCCTGCGGCGAATGTGAATCCTGCGTTTCTTTCCGGGAGGGCCGCTCCTACTGCATTCACGAACTTGATGCTGCCTCAAACAACGGTGTCGAGGACATAAAAGCTTTGATGGAGCAAGTCCAGATACCTCCGCAGGTAGGCCGTTACAGCGTATATATCATCGACGAGGTGCACATGCTTACCCAGTCGGCCTTCAACGCTTTCCTCAAAACCCTCGAGGAGCCTCCTGCACACGCCATATTCATCCTCGCCACCACCGAAAAACACAAGATAATCCCCACGATCCTCAGCCGCTGCCAGACCTACGACTTCAACCGCATCAGTGTGCCTGACATAGTGCGGAACCTGCGCGACATAGCCGGGAAGGAGGGGATTTCGGTCGATGACGAGTCGCTTCACGTAATCGCTCACAAGGCTGACGGCGCCATGCGCGACGCCCTCACCATCTTCGACCAGACGGTTGCCTTCTGCGGTACACATATTCAGTATGAGGATGTTATCCGCAATCTCAACGTACTCGACTATGAGTACAGTTTCCGCCTCGTGGATGCATTCCTGGCCAAAGACTACGCCACAGCGCTGCTTATCTTTGACGAAATCCTGTCCAAGGGCTTCAACGCCCTGCACTTCATATCTGCGCTGGGATCTCACCTGCGGGATCTTCTGGTAAGCCGTACCGGAGGCCTTGAGGCCCTCCTCGATCTGCCCGATTCCCTGAGGGCCCGCTATGCCGACCAGGCAGCCCGATGCAGCGTCAAGTTCCTTTTTGACGCCCTTGGCGTGATTGCCCAGTGCGAGGCCGGTTACCGCGCCGCCACCAACCAACGGCTCCACATCGAGTTCGCACTCATGCGTCTCGCCTTCCTCGGCGGAGTGCCCGAGTCCGTCCCCGCCGCGGCTGTCACCCCTGCTGCCCCTGCCGCGCCCGTCGCCCCAGCTGTTTCCGCCCCTTCCGGGAGCAAATCGGCCGAAAATCCTCCAGTTCAGGCCCAAAAGGCCCCTTCCGGGAGCAAAACCGCCGATAATTCTCCCGCTCCACGCCGCAAGGCCTCTGGCTTGTCGCTCTCCTCGCTGATGGGAGGAGAGGAAATCAGCGTGGAGCCGGCAACGGAGGCTTCAGAGCAAGCTGCTGCGGCCAAACTCCCCGATGCCGACACTCTCGCTGCCAAGTGGCAGGAGCTGGCGGCTTCCTTCTCGTCCCAGCCCCGCCTTGCAAATGCCCTTGCCGGCGCCAAGTTGGAATCCTCCGAGGATGACGGCAGGCCGGTCATTTCCTTCGCCGTAGTCAACGAGGCCCAGCAAAACTGGATCGCCGAAAAGAAACTCCGCGAGCTTGAAGAGCGTTTCCGCAAGCTCACCGACTGCCCTTCGCTGCGTCTTGAGCCCACGGTCCTTCCGGAGGAAGAGCACGACGAAAAAGTATACCTGCCACAGGAGAAGGCAATGGACCTGATGTCCAAAAATTCCGAGGTGGGTGAATTGGTAAAAGATTTAGCACTTGATATACGATGAAACTATACTGTGAGAATCTGGTAAAGAAATACGGTCTTCGTACTGTCGTAAAAGGTGTCTCGATGGAGGTGGAACAGGGCGAGATCGTCGGCTTCCTTGGCCCTAACGGTGCAGGCAAGACCACCAGCTTCTATATGATTACCGGCCAGATAGTACCCAATGGCGGCCGGGTTTTCCTGGATGACGAGGAAATAACAAAACTGCCCATGTACAAGCGGGCCCAGAAGGGCATAGGCTATCTGCCTCAGGACGCGTCGGTTTTCCGCAAGATGTCCGTTGAGGATAACATCATGAGCGTGATGGAAATAAAGGGCGTTCCCCGCAAAGAACGCAAGGAGAGGCTTGAGGCACTGATTGATGAGTTCAACCTCTCCAAGGTGCGCAAGTCCCTGGGAATCCAACTCTCGGGAGGTGAGCGCCGCCGCTGCGAAATTGCCCGCGCCCTGGCCATCGACCCCAAGTTCATCCTGCTCGACGAGCCCTTCGCCGGAGTCGACCCTATCGCCGTCGAGGATATCCAGTTCATCATTGCCAAACTGAAATACAAGAACATAGGCGTTATCATCACCGACCATAACGTCGGCGAAACCCTTGCCATCACCGACCGTGCCTACCTGCTGTATGAGGGCTCCATCCTCCAGCAGGGCACTCCGGAATCGCTTGCCGCCGACGATGATGTGCGTACCAAGTATCTCGGCAGCGGCTTCGTGCTTAAGCGGTCCGTTTCGGTAATAAGGGCACAGGAAGAACACAATGCTCGCCTGGCTGCAGCGCAGGCCCAGAATCAGGAGGTTTAATATGGAAAATGTAAACGGAACCATTTCCCAGATCATCGGCCCCGTGGTCGACGTTCATTTCGAGGGCGGAGGCAAATCCGGCTCTACAAGTCAACTGCCCGGCATACACGAGGCGCTTGAGATCCTGGTCCCATCCGGGCGCAGGCTGGTGGTCGAGGTGCAGCAGCACATAGGCGAGGAGACTGTGCGTTGCGTCGCCATGGAGTCTACCGACGGCCTGAGCCGCGGCCTTCCAGTGTCCCGCACCCATAAGTCCATAGCCATGCCGGTCGGTGCTCAGATCAGGGGCCGGGTGATGAACGTCACCGGAGGCCACATCGACGGCCTGGCGCCATTGGATCATGAGGGAGCCCTGCCCATCCACCGCGAGCCCCCCCGCTTCGAGGACCTTGCCACCTCTCAGGAAGTGCTCTTCACCGGCATCAAGGTTATCGACCTGCTTGAACCCTACCTCAAGGGCGGCAAAATCGGCTTGTTCGGCGGCGCGGGAGTTGGAAAGACCGTACTTATCAAGGAGCTTATCAACAACATAGCCAAGAAGCACAACGGCTTTTCGGTGTTCGCAGGCGTTGGCGAGCGCACCCGCGAGGGTAACGACCTTCTTCGCGAGATGATAGAATCGGACGTCATCCGCTATGGCGCCGAATTTAAAAAATCCATGGAAGAAGGCAACTGGGACCTCAGCCTGGTTGACCCGGAGGAACTTCGCAAGTCCCAGGTAGCCATGGTGTTCGGCCAGATGAACGAACCCCCCGGAGCCCGTAGCAGCGTGGCCCTCAGCGGCCTTACCCTGGCCGAGTCGTTCCGCGACAGCCGCGAGCCTGACGCCCCTCACGACATATTGTTCTTCATCGACAATATCTTCCGTTTCACCCAGGCCGGCTCCGAGGTGTCCGCCCTTCTTGGGCGCATGCCCTCGGCCGTAGGCTACCAGCCCACCCTGGCTACTGAAATGGGCGCCATGCAGGAGCGCATCACCTCTACCAAGAACGGTTCAATCACCTCGGTACAGGCCGTCTACGTCCCTGCCGACGACCTTACCGACCCTGCTCCCGCCACCACCTTCTCGCACTTGGATGCCACCACCGTCCTGAGCCGTAAAATCACCGCCCTGGGTATCTACCCGGCCGTCGACCCTCTCGACTCCACTTCCCGCATCCTCGATCCCAACATTGTGGGAGAGGAGCATTACAACACTGCGCAGAGAGTCAAGCAGATACTTCAGCGAAACAAAGAGCTTCAGGATATTATCGCCATCCTCGGTATGGACGAACTGTCCGACGAGGATAAACTTACCGTCAACCGTGCCCGCCGTGTGCAGCGTTTCCTCTCGCAGCCTTTCGCAGTGGCAGAACAGTTTACCGGCGTCAAGGGCGTTATGGTGGACATTGCCGATACCATCAAAGGCTTCAACATGATACTTGACGGCGAGTGCGATTACCTCCCCGAGCAGGCCTTCCTGAATGTCGGAACCATAGAAGAAGCAATCGCCAAAGGCGAAAAGATACTTGAGCAAGCCAAATGACAGCCGCTCCCTTGACACTCCGTATCCTGACTCCGTTGGGAACTGCCTTCGAAGGCGCCGTGGATGCCGTCTATATCCCGGGATCCGCAGGCCGCTTCGAAGTGCTGCCCGGCCACGCCGCCATCATAACCACCTTGGTGGCGGGCGAGCTCCGCTGGCGTTCGCAGGCAGGGGAGGAGTCGGTTAAAGTGCTTACGGGGGCCTTGAGGCTTAAAGATGATATTCTGACAGTATGCGCGGAATTGGGAGAATAGTGCCGTATATACTTGCGGTCCTTATGCTGCTGCCGTGGGGTTTCTCCGCGGCGGCCCAGGAGGAGTCCGACATCAACATGGAGGAGTACCTCTTCGGCCATATCTCCGATGCATACGAGTGGCACATCGCCACCTGGAAGGGGGAGGAGATACTCATTCCGCTACCCTGCATAGTCTTCTCCGATGGTGTTAAAGTGTTCAGCAGCAGCAAGCTGGAGCACGGGGCTACCTATGAAGGCCTTCGCATAGCCCCCAGGGGGGAGGCTCACGAGGGCAAGATAGTGCGGGTGTCCGACGGCTCCCGTCCCTTCGATATTTCCATCACCAAGAATGTCCTGGGCCTCATATTCGACAGTATCCTGCTGATAGTGCTTATCCTGCTGTGCTCCCGATGGTACCGCAGGCACGATGTGCTCAAGGAGGCTCCCGGCGGCATTGCCGGCCTGCTTGAGCCGGTAATCGTAATGATCGAGCAGGATGTGATCAAAGATGCCGTGGGACCGGAGTACCGCAAGTATTCGCCCTATCTTCTCACCGCCTTCTTCTTCATACTCATCAACAACCTGATGGGAATCTTCCCGTTTTTCCCGGGCGGGGCCAATATCACCGGCAATATCGCGGTGACGCTGGTGCTGGCGCTCTTTACCTTCTTTATGGTGAACCTTTTCGGCAACAAGCATTACTGGAAAGACATACTCTGGCCCGACGTGCCGCTGTTCCTCAAGGCAATCCCAATAATGCCGGTAATCGAAATCATCGGCATGTTCACCAAGCCTTTCTCGCTGATGATAAGGTTGTTTGCGAACATGCTTGCCGGCCACATCATGCTTCTCAGTACCATAGCCGTGATATTCCTCACGGCCAAGATGGGCCCGGTGCTCAACGGATCCCTGAGTTTCGTGTCGGTGCTGTTCGGTATCTTCCTTGACTGCCTGGAACTGCTTGTGGCATTCATCCAGGCCTATGTGTTCACCATGCTCTCGTCGGTTTTCATCGGCCTGGCTCACCAACATTCTGAAAAAGAAACCAATTAAATATTTATCAATATGTTAGGAACAATTCTTCAAGCGGCAGTCCTTGCCAAGGTAGGCGGCGCAATCGGCGCCGGAATCGTAGCCATCGGAGCGGCAATAGGTATCGGCAAACTTGCCCAGAGCACAATGGAGGCTTCGGCCCGCCAGCCCGAGATCTCCGGAGGCCTGCGTACCACTGCCATCATTATCGGCGCTCTTATCGAGGGCGTGTGCTTGTTTGGCATCATAGTTTGTCTGCTGGCCGTATTGCTCAAGTAGGCTATGTCCCTCATTACTCCTGATATCGGGCTGGTTTTCTGGATGGTCGTCATCTTCGGCGTGGTGTTTTTTATCCTCGCTAAGTTCGGCTTTCCCATAATCACCCGTTCGGTGGAGAAGCGCAGCAACCACATCCGCGAGTCCCTTGCCCAGGCAGAGAAGGCCCGCCTGAGCGTTGAGGAGGCCGCTTTGCAGCGTCAGCAGATGCTGGACGAGACCCGCACCGAGCAGGGCCGGATCCTCCAGGAGGCTTCCCGCGAGCGCGACGCCATCATTGCCGACGGCCAGCGCAAGGCCCGTGAGGAGGCTGCTGAGATACTTCGAAGCGCCCGTGCCGAAATAGCCTCCGAAAAGGAAGACGCCGAGCGCGACCTCCGTGCCCGTGTATCCGCCCTTTCCCTGGCTGTGGCCGAAAAGGTGATGCGCAAGGACCTTGAATCGGACAAAGAGCAAATATCCCTGCTGGAGCGTTTTGCCGACGAGGCATCGCAGGCGCAAATGAATTGACGGAATGAACAGCGGAGCCATTTCAAAGCGTTATGCCACCGCGCTGCTGCGTCTTACCCTGGACAACGGCAGCGGGGAAGCTGTATGCTCCCAGGTCATCCGCATCCTCAAGGATCCGTCATCCATCCCTTCTCCCCTGGAACCGGACCTTAAACGGTTCATAACCCTGCTTGTCAAGAACGGGCGCACCGAGCACCTGCGGCTTATCCTGCGTACTTATGTGGATTTGTACTGCCAGGCAGCGGGCCTTGCCCATGTGCAGCTGACCTCGGCGGTCCCTTCGCCGGAGCTCGAGCAGCGCGTTAAGGCCGAGCTGGAGGAGCGGACCTCACGCAAGGTGCTGCTTGAATCCGACGTGGATCCCTCGCTTATAGGCGGCTACAGGGTTGAATACAACGGCATTATGCTGGATGCCAGCATCCGCCGCCAGCTGGATTTGCTGCAGCGGCAGTTTGTAGAAAAGAACAACAGAATAGTGTAACAGATGGCACAGAATACAATTAAGGCCAGCGAAATTTCCGAGATACTCTTCCGGCAGCTGAAGGGCATAGATACGTCCCTGAAGTACGAAGAGGTAGGCAGTGTGCTTACTGTCAGCGACGGCGTTGCCCGCATTTACGGCCTGTCCAAGGCCGAGGCCGGCGAACTGCTGGAGTTTGACTGCGGAGTCAAAGCCGTGGTGATGAATCTCGAAGAGGATAATGTGGGAGCCGTCCTGCTGGGTCCTACCGACCAGGTCAAAGAGGACATGAGGGTGAGACGCCTCGGACGCATTGCGGGAATAGACGTAGGCGAGGGCCTGGTGGGGCGCGTAGTCGACCCTATCGGCACACCTCTGGACGGTCTGGGCAAGGTGCAGGGCGAAACCGTACGAATGCCTCTGGAACGCAAGGCCCCCGGCGTTATTTTCCGCGAGCCCGTGCATGAGCCCCTTCAGACCGGCCTCAAGGCAATTGACTCGATGATCCCCATCGGCCGTGGCCAGCGCGAGCTGATCATCGGCGACCGCCAGACGGGAAAGACCGCCATCGCCATCGACACTATCATCAACCAACGGGCTGGCTGGCTGGCCGGCGACCCGGTTTACTGCATCTACGTGGCTGTGGGCCAGAAGGGCTCGACTGTTGCCTCCATCGTGCAGACGCTTCGCGAGAAAGGGGCCATGGACTATACCATCGTCGTTGCCGCTACCGCCGCCGATCCGGCCGCTCTGCAGTACTATGCGCCTTTTGCCGGTGCCGCCATAGGTGAATACTTCCGCGATACCGGCCGTCACGCCCTGGTCATCTACGACGACCTTAGCAAGCAGGCGGTGGCGTATCGCGAGGTGTCGCTGATTCTCCGCCGTCCTTCGGGCCGCGAGGCTTATCCCGGCGATGTGTTCTATCTGCATTCGCGTCTGCTTGAGCGTGCCGCCAAAATCATCTCCCAGCAGGAGGTGGCCGAGCAGATGAACGACCTGCCCGAGTCGCTGCGCGGCAAAGTCAAGGCCGGCGGCTCGCTGACGGCGCTGCCCATCATCGAAACCCAGGCCGGTGACGTATCTGCGTACATCCCTACCAACGTTATTTCCATCACCGACGGTCAGATATATCTCGAGAGTTCGCTGTTCAATGCCGGATTCCGGCCTGCCGTCAACGTGGGTATCTCGGTATCCCGAGTGGGCGGTGCGGCGCAGGTCAAGAGCATGAAGAAGGTGGCCGGCACGCTGAAGATTGACCAGGCCCAGTTCAGCGAGCTGGAGTCGTTCTCCAAGTTCTCGTCCGACCTGGACAAGGTTACTGCCATGGCCCTTGACAAGGGGCGCAAGAACAACCAGCTGCTTATACAGCCGCAGTATTCTCCCATGCCGGTAGGGGAGCAGGTGGCGGTACTGTTCTGCGGCACGCGGGGCCTGATGGCTGATATTCAGGTGTCGCAAGTCATTGAGTTCCAGGGCCTTTTCCTGGACCGTATGCGTAATTCCCATGCCGATATTCTGCAGGAGCTCGAGTCTGGCGTGGTGTCGGCGCAGGCCGAAAAGATTTTATCCAGAGTTGCTTCCGATGTATGTCATCACTTAGGGAAGTAAAAGACCGCATTGATTCTGTCCGGAGTACGTTGAAGATTACTTCGGCCATGAAACTCGTGGCTTCTTCCAAGCTGCGCAAGGCTCAGCGTACCATCGAGGCTCTGCGTCCCTATCAGGAGACCCTCGAGGATATTCTGGAGTCGGTGCTGCAGTCAGGAGTGGATCCGTCCAAGGCTGGTCTTTCGGCAGAGGATGGTTCCCCGAAGCCCGGGAATGTGTTGGAGAGGGCTTCCGGGAACCATCCACTGCCGAAAGACATCAAGGAGGCCGGACATCAGTGCCTCCAGCCGGAGGTGATTCTGGCGTTCAGCAGCAACAGTTCGATGTGCGGAGCTTTCAATTCCAATGTTATCAAAAAGGTTTTGGACATTGTTAAGAACGCCGGAGGAAAAGGCCGGAACGTGGAGGTGTGGAGTTTCGGCAAGAAGATGACCGAGGCTCTCCGCAAGAGCGGAACTCCTGCTGCACGCGACTACTCCAGTCTGGTGGCCCGCCCTGATTATACGGCTTTGGCTGCTGTTTCCGGCGAGCTTCGGGAACTCAGGGCGTCAGGTAGAATTGCCGGGGCAAAGCTTGTGTACAATCACTTTGTCAGCGCCGGACGCCAGCAAGTGGTGGCAGAGGACTATATCGGTGACGACAATATCCAAATAGTTGATATTCATACTGGTATTGAAACCTGTCAAGCTTCACTTGACTTCATTCTGGAGCCGTCCCGCAAAGTGCTGCTGGATTCGTTGCTCCCGCTGGTGAACAATCTTGTGCTTTACACTGCATTGCTGGATTCAGCGGCTGCTGAACATGCTGCACGCATGGTGGCCATGCAGGCCGCAACCGACAATGGCCAGCAGCTTCTGGCCGAGCTTACCCTTGAGTATAACAAGGGACGTCAGCAAAAGATTACATCTGAGATTCTGGATCTCGTGGGCGGTTCCGCCCAATAGTTTTAAAAAAATTTTTATAAACAATCATAAGATTTTGGGGCTGTTTGCTTAATGAATTTAAGCACTAAGCCCCATATTTCTTTTGATTTTTTTGCCTTTTTTGCCGTTTTCTTGGTTGCAGCCATGCAGGTGGCTATTTTAATAATTTGTTTATTAAAAAAATGTTCCGTAACTTGCGCCGAATTGTTCGCTTTCCAATTCGAAGCTTAAGTACAGTTAGTATAATTATTGTTTAATTAAAATTCAACCAATGAGAAAAATTAAATCATTTTTCGCGGTTGTTGCATTGCTCCTTACCGGAGCCGCTGCTTTTGCACAGACGCAGGTGAGCGGTACCATCAAGGAGTCAAGCGGTGAACCTGTCTCCGGGGTTGCGGTGCAGCTCAAAGGCAGTACCACTGTGTATGCTATGACCGATGCATTGGGCAGCTACAAGATTTCCGTCCCTTCTGACGGTACACTTGTCGTCAGCTGCCTTGGCTACAAGACGGTGGAAGTACCCGTTGGTGGAAGGCAAGTGATCGACCTGGTCCTCGAGTCTGATTCCCAGCTCCTTGAAGAGACCATCGTCGTGGCCTACGGAACTGTCAAGCGTGAAGCGGTTACCGGTTCGGTTTCGTCCGTCAAAGGTGAAACCCTTACTGCCGCTCCCGTGACATCCGTCGACAAGGCTCTTGCCGGTAAGCTCGCCGGTGTATCCGTTGCCGCCGCTTCCGGCCAGCCTGGTGCCCTTACCCAGATCCGTATCCGTGGTAACGGTTCCATCAACGCCAACAATGCCCCTCTGTGGGTTATTGATGGTATTCCCGTTCTCACCGGAAACGTCAGCAACGAATCCAACGTGAACAGTGCAATGACTGGTCTCAATCCCAACGATATTGAGAACATCACTGTTCTGAAGGACGCAGCCGCAGCCGCAGCCTACGGTTCCCGTGCTGCCAATGGCGTTATCCTGGTTACCACCAAGAGCGGTAAGGAAGGCAGGACCCAGTTCTCAGTTCGCGCAAAGTACGGTGTCAACTGGCTCCAGCCCGACAACGGTTTCCGCATGATGACCGCTTCCGAGCTCCTCGGATGGCAGAGAGATGCCATCAGGAACGCCGGCGGTGATCCCGACGATGCTTCTGCCGGCGGTTATTACAGGCCTCTGTCCCTGCTTCAGAACAAGCTCTACAACCCCCTGCATGAGTTTACCCGTATTGGAAACACCCAGGAGTATGAAATCGGTGCCAACGGTGGTAACAACCGTGCCAGGTATTATTCCTCTTTCTCATATCAGAAAGATGAGGGTGTCTTCTACGGAGTAGATTTTCAAAGGCTCCAGGGCCGTATCAACGCTTCCTACAAGCTTCTCGAAAACCTCGAGACCGGCGTCCGTTTCAACCTCGCCTACACCGACCAGAAAGACGTTCCCATGGGCTCCCTGGCCTACACCAATCCTATCTTTGCTGGTGAGACCATCCTCCCCTGGGCTCCTCTTACCGACGAGAACGGCAAGCATTACGCAAACCCTGCAGTGAACTCCGGAGAAAACCCCCGTGCCACCGCAGAGAACGATGATAAGTACGACCGCACATTCCACCTTAACGGAACGGTCAACCTCAAGTGGTCTCCTATTCCTCATCTCGACCTCGAGACCCGCAACTCCATGGAGAGTTTCTTCGTGCTGTCCCGTATCTTCTACTCCCCTCTGGCTCACCAGGTTCCTTATTGCAACCAGCTGGAGACCCAGAATTCACAGATACTTCAGCTCACCACCTCCAATACCATTACCTACCAGAACATTTTCGGCGGATATCACAGTGTCCGCGCCCTGGTCGGTCAGGAGGCCATGTCTTACAACTCCTACAATAATCTGCAGTACTCTCCCGAGGTTGATAACGCCATGCCTTATCACAACTCGGCAGACCAGAGCCAGACAGAGATTGCTGAAAGTATCGGAGAAGAAACGATGCTGTCTTTCTTCGGAATCTTCGATTACAACTACGACAATCGTTACTTCCTCCAGGCCAATGTCCGTACCGACGGTTCTTCACTGTTCGGTGCCGATAAGAAATGGGGTCTGTTCTGGGCGGTTTCCGCTTCCTGGAACATCACCAACGAGGCCTTCATGCGTAACCTCCGTAATGTAAACCTTCTGAAGTTCCGTGCCAGCTACGGTGTCAACGGTAATAACGGTATCAGCGCTTACAATGCATACGGTCTGTATGAAACTTCTATTTATAATGGTGTGACCGGTTACCGCCCCACCCAGCTCGAGAACAGGGTTCTCTCATGGGAGCGCAACCTTACCACCAACTTCGGTTTCGATTTCGGCTTCTTCAACAACCGTCTTACCGGTAGCATCGACGTTTACAACCGTCTGACCAAAGACCTGCTCCTTACCAAGCAGATCCCCCAGACTTCCGGTTTCTCCTCCATCTTCTCCAACGTGGGTTCGATGGTCAACGGCGGTGTTGAGATCCAGCTCGACTACAACATCATACAGAAGCCCGACTTCGTGTGGTCCGTCGGCGGTAACATCGCCTACAACAAGACCCGTATCCTCGACCTCGGCGGCGACGAGTTCATCAACGCCAACGCCGACGGAGATATCCGCTACACTGTCGGACGTTCGATGTACTCCTTCTACCTGGCTGATTACTACGGAGTCAACCCTACCAACGGTCAGGCTCTGTGGGTACAGGCTTATGACAACAACGGTTCAAGGATCCTTACCAGCGACTATGCCAAGGCACGCCGTTATTATGCCGGTTCTCCTGAACCCAGGTACGTCGGCGGTTTCAATACTGTACTTCAGTGGAAGGGTCTCTCTCTGAGCGCCTTCTTCGAGGGCAAGGCCGGACACAGGATCCTCGTCTGGAACGAGAACCACTACCTGCAGTCCGACGGTCAGCAGATGGCTATGAACCAGTTCGCAAGCGGCCTCAACTACTGGAAGAAGCCCGGCGATACCGGTGTCAATCCCAAGCCCGTTGCAGGTAACACTTCCAACTCCAACGACTGGGCAATCGACCGTTGGCTCGAAGATGCAAGTTATCTCCGTGTCAAGGACGTAACCCTCTCCTACAATCTTCCCCAGACGCTCCTAAAGAAGATCCATATCAACAACCTTCGCGTTTATGTGAGCGGTCTCAACCTTTATTGCTTCAACGACGTCAACTTCTGGGATCCTGAGCAGGGTATTTCCGGTATCACATCCGGTGCCTATCCTATTACCAAGAGTGTTGTCGGCGGTGTCGAGATAACCTTCTAAAAGAGAACGAATATGAAAAAGATATTTTTTGCAATCATAGCAGCGGTTCTCGTTCTTTCCAGTTGCGGCAAGGACTTCCTTGAGAGAGCTCCCAAACTGGCGCAGAGTGATGTTCTGACCTTGTCTACTTACGACGGCCTGAATCTCTCGACTGCAGGTGCTTACGCTCCCCTGTCTTCAACAAGCTGGTACGGAGCACACTTCATCCTCGACAACGAGATGGCCACCGGCAACGGCAAGCGTTGGGGTATCATCTACGACAAGTATGAGTCCGGACGTTACAAAGACGAGTACTCCGTGCTCTATACCCCTGGTTCTACCAGCCCTCTTTGGAGTGCTGCTTACTATGCAATTTCCGCAGCCAACAATGTCATCAACGCCATTGATGCTGAGGGTGCCGAATTTGACGCTTCCGAGCAGGACCTCAAGAATCTCAAGGCAGAGTGCTTGTTCATCCGTGCCCTCTCCCACTTCGACCTGGTGCGCGTTTATGCCATGCCTTACAACTACACCGCAGACCACAGCCACTACGGAGTTCCTTACATTTACAAGAGCGATTCCGAGGCCAAGCCTGCCCGTGAGACCGTAGGCAAAGTTTACGAGAACATTATTACTGACCTCCTCGATGCCGAGAAACTCATCGATAAGGACTATGTCCGTCAGGGTGTCAAGGATCCTAAGGCAACCGTTACCCTTCCCGCCATCCAGGCTCTCCTTGCCCGTGCATATCTGTACAGCGAACAGTGGCAGAATGCTGCCGACTACGCTGCCAAGGTCATCGGCAACAAAGATTATAAGCTCTGGACTTCCGACGAGATCAAGGATGCAGCCGTCTATAAGCAGGATGTACCCAAGGATGGAGAGGTTATCTTCCAGATCTACAATGGTCTTTCCCAGACCTATGGTACCGGCAATGAAACCGTATGGGGCATGACTTCATACGTGGGTTACGGTGACTGCGGCGTAGGTATGGACCTTGTCAACCTCTATGAAGATGCTGATGTCCGCAAGACTCTCTATTCCCCCGACGAGGATGGCAACGCCATGTTCACTCTCAAGTACTTCGGTAAGGGACTTGGTGCACTTGATGCTACTAACGTCATCGTGCTCAGACTCTCCGAAATGTATCTTATCCGCGCAGAGGCTGTTATCAACGGCGCAAGCGGTTATTCTGCAGTTGAAGATCTCAACGCTATTGCCAACAGCCGTGGAGCAACCCCTCAGAACGCTACCAAAGACGGTGTGTTCACAGAGAACCAGAAAGAGTTCGGTTGGGAAGCCCACCTGTGGTTTGATCTTGCACGTACCGGCCGTCCTATGACCCGCACCGATATCTCAGGAGAGGTTCCTACCAGAATCGAAGCCGGTGATTATCGCTGGGCAAAGCCCCTTCCCAGGCGTGAGTTTACAGTAAATCCTAACCTCAAGCCTCAGAATGATGGTTACCCTGAAGAGTAATTACGAGATTATCATGAAAAGATTTTATTCACTTTTACTTGGGTTCGCGTCCCTTGCGGTGCTTGCATCTTGCCAGGGGCTGAATACCCTTCCTAAGTTTGAGGAGTCGGAGGCTTTCGCGTCTTTTCCCAAGACCTCGTTTGGACTTAATGAGAACAAAGGCCAGCTTATCATACCGGTAGAAATTGCTTCTCTGGCTCCTGTCAAGACAACTGTATCTTATAAGATCATCGATGGCTCCGCCAAGGCCGGTGTCAACTTTAAAGACACCAACGCCGACGCTGTGCTTACTTTCGATGGCACTGCCCGCTCCCAGAATATTGTCATCGACATTATCAATCTGGCCGGTGAATATACAGGTGACCTTAAATTCTCCGTCAACCTTGAGTCCGCTACCGGCCTTAAGATCAGCGCCGAGAATTCTTGCGCGGTAACTATCTACGACCTTGACCATCCTCTGTCTGCGATTCTCGGTACATATACCGGAGCTGCGGTGGATGTCGGCGGTGAGGTTACCTGGGAATTACATCTTACAAAGGATGCTACTGATGTTACCATCGTATGGTGCGACGCCATCTGCCCTCTGCAAGGTGCCAATTCTGATCTCCTTCCTGTCTATGCCAATGTTACCAAGGATGAGGCTACCGGAATGTATCAGCTTTCATTCCCTGGTGGTCAGCAGATAGGTGAGTACCAAGGTGAGGGACAGCTGACACTCGTTGAATGCTATATAGAAGGTGATTATATGATTGACTCTGGCGTCAATATTATCTACGACCAGACTGCCACTGGTTTCGAATCTGTCCAGGGTGTCGGCTTTGTCAACAATTATTTGTGGTACAATGGATTCCTTCTCGGAGAGAGGACCCAGGCCGGTTATAAAGTCGTATGGACTAAAATAGACTAATTGAACATGAAAAGAGTATTTCAATCCATAGCTGTTGCTATTATGGCGTTTGCTGCGTGGTCCTGCACAAGCGAGGCTCTGGCTCCTGCTGAGCCCAGCACCACTCCCGGTGCAGTACCGACCATAGCAGTGAACATTGTGAGCAAGACCGACGACGGTTTTTCCTTCAAGGTCACTCCTTCCGGCAATGTTGGTTTTTATACCTGCTTTGTGTCCGACTCCAAGATTGACAGCCCAGCTGCCGATCAAGTGTATTCGTTGAAATACAAAAACATTATGGCAAAGCGCCTGGTTTACGCTGATAACAACAGCTTTACAGGTGCTGTAAGCGGTCTTGATTTCAACACCAACTACTATGTGTACGCGGTTGCCGCCAATCCCGAAGGTAATCTTGGAGAGGTGGCCTCGGCCGTAGTCCTTACCACCGATACCGTCGCCCCTTCAATTGTGGTCGATGCTGACGGTGATATTGATTATGAATTCGAAGAGAACACGGTTCTCCTTACCTTCTCTGAGCCCGTATCCTATGTCGAAAGCAAGAAGATAACCGCCAATGTTTTTGCTTATTACTATCTCACCGGATCACCTGTTATGACGGATACCCCGGCTACGGTTGAGGTTGAAGGCAATGAGGCTTTGCTCACCTTTGAGAAGATTGAGACCCCTGGTTCCTTCTATGTCGTCAACATTCCCGAGGGAGCCTTTGTCGATGCCCTGGGCCAGCCCACTCCTGCTGTGAGTTCTCGCTTCTTCCAGGATGGCGAGGATGTAAATGTCGAAGGTATCTACGGCTATCTTGAGAATGCCAATCTTGAGGTTACCCTTCCCGAGACAACCGCGATAGATGATCTTTCCCAGTGGATCAAGGTCGGTGTCCCCACTATGGTTAACTCAATTGATCCCAAGGCCAAGTTTACTACCGTCATCAAGCATGTTGAGTCGACGAAAGACGGCGTTTCATCGGTAACGACAACCACTTATCCCATGGAGCCCATTACCCATTTCGGTGGCGAACTTTACAACATTCTTGTGCGCCCTGCCGGAACTCCCTCTCCCAAGGATGAAATAACCATCACCATCCCTGCCGAGGCTTGTGAGGATATCTATGGCAACACCAACGAGGAAGATATAGTGCTCGGACCTTTCGTCTATGCTTATACTGCAGTTTATCCCAAGGAAGGAAACTACATTGTCAACAATGTGGTTGAAGGCCAGCCGGCTCCTTTTGCAGTCAAGTTGACAAAACTCGATGACGAGCATTATAGTTTCGCTGCCGACTGGTTCGGTTTCTTTGGCGGTGGCTTTGGCAATCCTGTCTTGTACCTCACTTTGGATGAACCGGCCAGGACCCTTACATGTGACGATCAGTTTATATTGAAGGGCGCGGTTACTGAAGAACTTTGGGGTTCTGGTTTCTATTATTATGATGAGGCCGGAACTATGGTTCTTACTTTCTGGGGAGGTGGCGACTACGGTACTGATCCTATCGTCATCAACTATGACGATGAAGGCAATCTTACCACTATCAGCTACTGCGAGTACGGCGTAAGCGATGCGCAATCCGGGAAGTACCTTGGTACAGCCGCTTACTGTGCAGATGGTACCACCATCTCTCCTGCAGCTGCAGCAGGCTCAGTGAAAGGCAGTTCTTCGATGAAGTTCGCTCCCATTTTCACTCAGACTGGCAAGCATGTAAAGACATCCCGATAGTTTTCGGATAGACATTCTTTGAAGCGCCGCCTGTAAAGACGGCGCTTTTTTTGCATAACCGACAGTATATAAAATACTTTTTTTATATTTGCATCTTACGCATTGTTATACTTTTATGAAACGTTATGTATTTCTGGCTGTTATTGCCTCTTTTTTGCTGTCCTGTACAAAGGAAGTCACTATATCCGTTGACGGCCAGGCACAGTATGAGCTTTCTGCCTCCAAGGTAATGCTTTCCATAAAAGTAGTATCTACAGCTCCCGGCAACCAATGGTCCTACGACCTCGGCGGGGCCGGATGGCTCACCGAGGCGGGAACTGATACTGACCGTCTGCGTGTCAATGTGGCGGCCAACGAGTCCGAGTCTCCGCGTGATGCAACCATAACCCTTTATGCAGGGCCTGCAGGCAGTTCGGTCTTTACCACTGTGTCCGTGCATCAGAAGGGCGCGGATGTGGATCCTTTTATAACTGTGCCTGCAAGTGTCGATCTTGGAGTAGAGGCTTCTACCGTCGAGGTTGAAGTTACTTCGAACCTCGCTTCATGGGAGGCTGAAGTAATTGAAGGATCTGACTGGCTCAGCTGTTCTTCCGCGCCCGGGAAGCTGGTGCTCACTGCAGATGCGAATCCTACCGAGATCGACCGTACTGCCCGTATTCGGATTTATGCCCCTTCCAAGGAGGCCGCCATCGTGTTCAAAGATTTAGTGGCAGTCCAGCAGGCGAGGGTCATAGAATACGACCCCGTGTATTTGAGTGAAACGGTCACTTCCAATTGCTACATCATCACCCACAGGGGAGAATATAGCTTCGACGCTACAGTCAGGGGTAACGGCCTGGCTACCAAGGGTTTGTCTGCACCTGCACCTCTGGCTCCATCCGGCGCCCGCCTGGTATGGCAGACAGTAAAGGGCATGGTATCCAATCTCCGTTACGCTGATGGCAAAATCAGTTTCGAGGCCTCCAGGGCGCCGGGTAGCGCAGTGATTGCTGCCACCGGAGCCGACGGACAGATTATCTGGAGCTGGCATATATGGCATCCTTCCGCCCCCATAGAGGAGCTCCGCAACGCCACCGGCAGCATGATGATGAATATGAATCTGGGTGCCCTTGACTGCACGGAAGACAAGATATCCTCTCATGGCATGCTGTATCAGTGGGGCCGTAAAGACCCGTTCCCGTACTCGCCGGTAGCACATGACGGAAGCATCTACACTCTGCCCATAACTGTGTACGATATATACGGTTCGCAGGTGTCCATCCGTTCCACCGACCGTTTTTCCAGCAAAGACAACAATCTGGCATTCAGCATAGCCAATCCTGATGTGTGCATGTCCAACAACAACCACGCGTCCACCACCCGCGACTGGCTGCTGCCGGCCGAGTCCAGCGTGGCCTTGTGGGGCAATCCCGACGGCAATGCCAGAAGCACCGGCGGTGCATATGTCAATGCCGGGGCCAAGTCGTTCTACGACCCCTGTCCTCCCGGCTGGCGCGTGCCCTCCATGAAGGAATTCGTACACTTTACTCAGAGCGGCGGCTATACCTGGGCCACGGGAGATACCGCAACGGGACTCCAGTTCTCCGATCTGGGCGGCCCTGCCAACGTCGCGGTTGTGGACTATAACTCCGACGGCAAGTACACCCTTGATGATTATCTGAGCGGCTGGTGGCTCTGGCTTGACAAATCGGCAGGAGTAAAGTCTTATTTCCCTTCGGCTACGCGCTATGACGGCGGCTATGCCATGCTTATGGGAAGCATGGTTGGCCTTTGGGGGAATTACTGGACCAACACCGCCTCGGACGATACTATAACCGGAGGCGCTTCGGCGCTGGCTTTCAGTCTAAAAGATTATAACTTGAACTACCAGATTACCATTTCGCCCGTGTCCAATGGATCCAGGGCTGATGGTTATTCTGTCCGTTGCATTAAAGAATAAGTGATATGAAACGTTTTATTGTTGCATGCATTGTCATGCTTGCTGCACTTCAGGCATCAGCACAGCATTACGCCCCTACTACCACCTGGCCTTATCTCTATCCTGATTTTACCCAGGGAGAGTTGCTCACCCAGGACGGAAAGTCAATAAAGACCGAGCTTAATGTGCATGTTCTCAGGGCGACATTGCATTATATCGATGGAGACTTCATCAAGGAACTTGCTCCCGGCACTATCTTCTCGGCGAGCATCGGCGGCGATACATATATCAATGCCGGAGGCCGTATGATGAAGGTTCTTGCCCGCAACGACAACGGTTACGTGGCAGAATGCAGCGAGGTGGACATTGTAAAGCTTAACTCCACCGATGCCGCTTACGGTTCTTCGTCCACCACCCTGGGAACCATGTCTCTGAGCTCCCTCGAGGGCATTGGTGCCACCAACTCGAGCACAAACATCAACCACATGGAGCTCAAGAACAGCAAGGAGAACGGAAAGACCCTGCCCCTCATCACCAAAAAGTACATATTTGTAAATAGAATGTGCATTTATGCCACCAAGCGCGATGTGCTTGAGGTGGTGGAACCTGCTGGCTTCAAAGCTTTCCTCAAAGCCAACAAAGTAAAATGGAACGACCCCCAGAGCCTTCTGTCGGTGGTCGATTATTTAGCCGAAAACAAATGAAAAATTATCTGCTTCTGGCGGCGGCCGGGCTCCTTGTGTGTGCTTGCAGTATGGAATTGGAGCCCCGCGAGTCCGTACCTGCACCCGAGTCCGAGGATGTGGTCAACACCACTTCCTACGTGCCTGGTGAAATTATAGTTGAATTTTCCGACGACCTTATCGCCCAGCTGGAAAAAGACCTTCAGGGCGGCAGTTTCCTTCAGACCCGCTCCGAATCCGTGAATTCGGTCTTCGCCGGCATGGGTGTGACAGCCGTGGAACGCCTGTATCCCGATGCCGGTGAATGGGAACCCCGTCATCGCGAGGCCGGTCTTCACAAGTGGTACAGGGTCAAGTTCGATCCCGACATGCCTCAGACCAAGGCAGTCAGGGATATGTCCGGTATTCCCGGCCTGGAGTATGCAGGCCGTTCGCCCCGTATACAGCCAACGTCGATTTTCAACGATCCGCTCCTGCCAAGGCAGTGGCACTATATTAATGACGGCTCCTGTGGATCGCAGCACAAGGCCGGCTGCGATATCAATGTGGAGCCCGTGTGGGTCCATTTTACTGGTGGCAGCAGCGACGTGATCGTCGCCGTGATTGACGGTGGCGTGGATGCTTCCCACGAGGATCTTGCATCTGTCGTAATCCCCGGCGGCCCCAACGGAAGCCGGAATTTCGTGAGTGGCGGATATCAGATCGTTCCCAACGGGCACGGTACCCATGTGGCAGGTACGATAGGCGCCGTCAACAATAACGGTATCGGTCTTTGCGGTATTGCCGGCGGTCTCGACGGTAAAGGTGGCGTAAGGATTTTGTCCTGCCAGGTTTTCGAACCGAATCCATCCGACCCCGACCATGAAAAGTCAGGCGGATTCTACGAAGCCCTGGTGTGGGCGGCTGATCATGGCGCCGTTATCGCCAATAACAGCTGGGGTAACGTCTATGATACCGAGAAGGATGCCCTTAATGGCGGAGTCGGCGGAATGAAGGGTGCGATTGACTACTTCATCAAATACGCCGGACTGGATATAAACGGCGAGCAGGTTGGCCCGATGAAGGGCGGTCTGGTGGTTTTTGCCGCCGGCAATGAAGGGTGGCGCATGGGCTGGCCGGCAGCATATGAGGCCGTGGTAGCCGTGGGCGCCGTGGCTCCCGATTTCACCCGGGCATATTATTCCAACTATGGCGACTGGGTGGACATTGCGGCTCCTGGTGGCTCGCAGCAGTATAGCGGAGGCACTATCTGGAGCACTGTACCGGGCAACAGGTACGAAGGATATCAGGGTACATCCATGGCTTGCCCCCATATATCCGGAATAGCAGCTTTGATAGTTTCCCAGTTCGGCGGTCCAGGCTTTACCTGTGATATGCTGAAGGAACGTCTGCTTGGCGGCGCCAATCCTAATGTTATGTCGAAATCAGCCCAGATCGGCCCGCTTACAGATGTACTCGGATCTTTCTCGTACGGCAGTACCAAGGCCCCCGATGCGGTCAGCGACTATAGCGTGAATGTCCATTCCAACTTCATCGACTTTGAGTGGAAGGTGGCCAGGGATCCGGACGAAAAAGTGGCTTATGGCTACTTGCTTATGGCAAGTGAAGACCGCTCCCTTCTGGACAATATCGACTTCCGCAACCCGCCCCAGGGTGTGTATTACACCGTTGTCCCCGGCGGTGACGCCAAGATAGGAGCAAAGCTTAACGGTACCCTTGTAGTCCCCGGATTCAATACGGCCTACAATGTTGCCATCGCAGCTTTTGACTACAGCAAGAATTATTCTCCTGTTTCAGCAGTAAAGTTTGTAGAAACGGGGCCTAATACCCCTCCTGTTATCACTACGACCCAGAGCGAGACGCTTACTCTTAAAGCTCACGAGTCAGTTTTCATTAATTTCCAGATCAGCGATCCAGACGCTCATGGATACACCATATCGCTTACTCCCGGCTCTGCAGCCGTGACCGAGGTCCTCAACAACATAACTGAGTACAGGATCCAGGTCTATGCCCCGGCGGTGGAACCCGGCAAGTATGAGGCCGTGGTGGCGGTGACCGACGATTTCGGTGCCGTATCCACCTGGACCCTGCATTACGAGATACTCGAAAACCACGCTCCTCAGGCAAAGGGAAATATTGAAAATCTGATATTTACCTCTCCCGCCGAGAAGAAGTCCATCCACATGGGCGACTATATCTTCGACCCTGACGGCGAGCAGCTGATCTACACCATCGATGCTTCTCCCAAGGGGCTTGTGCATCTGAATCAGGTAGAAGATGCGTTGAACCTTACTACAATGGATTATGGTCTGGCGCACGTTACCATAACCGGTACCGATACCAAGGGGCTCACCGCATCCGTTGACCTGAAGGTCCTGATTCGTGATCCCGAATCGGCTCCTGACGTGTATCCTACCCATGTCACCGACGTCCTGAAAGTTTCCGACGGCGAGGAGAAATCATTGAGTATCAGCATCTCCAATTCTGCCGGAGCGCTCTTGTATGAGCAGACTGTAACCTGTGACGCTTTTGAGCCTGCTATAGTTGATATGAGCGGCTGGGCGCCCGGAATCTACGCCGTGCGCGTAGTGTCGGGCAGTAAGACAATGAGGACCAATGTAGTAAAGCTGTAAACGATGAAGAGATTCTGTGCTATAATATACGTACTGCTTGCCGCTGCAGGGCTCTATGCCCAGGATGCAGCAAGCGTAGCCATGCCTTTCAGTCCGCTGCCCCGTAATGTGCGCACTCTGAGCCTTGGTGGTGTCACTGCCGCCGATGATGCGGCCTTCCGTTGTCTTGGCTCCGAATCGCTGGACCTGTCGGCGTCCTGGTTTTCCTGGGCACCCAAGGGTGTCAAATCCAATGACATCAATCTTGATGCGTTCGCCCGCATAGGACGGCGTTTTGCCCTTGGTGCGCAGTTCGGTCTCGATTCCGGCGCCCGTTATGATATTTACGACAGCCAGGGCTCAAAGAGCGGCTTTTTCTCCCCCAAGGATATGATCTTCAAGCTGGGTGCGGCGTATCGCATTACACCGAGTATCAGCGCCGGTGCGTCATTCCGCTACCTTTACAACCAGCTTGCCGCCAAGGTGTCGTACTCGGCTGTAGCTGCAGACATCACCGCCTCCATGCAGTTTGCAGGTGCCAGGGTTTTTGCCGGAGTTACCAATCTGGGCGGCTCCGTCAAGGCTGCTGACGGTACGGCATTCGGCCTTCCCACCGCGGCCAGCGTGGCCGGCGATTACAGGCTGGCACTTGGAGAGATGCATGCCTTGAGCGCATGTGCTCAGTTTGACCTGTTCTTCAAAGGGGGCATAAGGGCCGGTGTGGGTGCAGAGTATGGCTTCAAGGATCTGGCGTTCCTGCGCCTTGGCTACAGCTACGGGGGCAAAAGTGCCTTCCCCAGCTATTTCTCGGCCGGTCTTGGGGTGAAGTTCTCGGGATTTAAACTGGATGCCACCTATCTGCTTGGTTCAACTGCGATAGGCGGCACCCTGGGTGTAGGTCTGGGCTACTGCTTCTAAAGCTTGTCCTGACGTATATTCTCGATATACTCGTCGATTCTTTTCAGTTCCCTCGGTATTCGTATGTGCTGGGGGCAGGAAGGTGCGCATTTGCCGCATGAGATGCAGTGGTCGGCCTGCCTGATGGATTCGACAGCTTTGTCGTACTCCAGGAGGTAGCGCTTGCGGGCTCGTGCGTAATGCTCTTGCTCGGGACCCTTTACAAAGGTGCCCTCGATAACGCTGTTGTCGTAGAAGCGGAATATACCGGGAATATTGATGCCGTAGGGGCAGGGCATGCAGTACTGGCAGCCGGTACAGCCAACCAGGGGGAAGCGCGACTGCTCGTCGGCTATCTCCTCCAGCAGTGCGAACTCTTCTTCCTTCAGTGGTTTGAAATTGCTGAAAGTCTTGAGGTTGTCTTCCAGATGCTCGGGGTAAGTCATACCGCTGAGGGCAGTAAGGACATTGGGGTAGCTGCCCACAAAGCGGAATGCCCATGAGGCAATGCTCCTGTCGGGCTCGATTGCCTTGAGCCTTTCGGTCTGTGATTTGGTCAGGCTGGCCAGGGCGCCTCCGCGAAGCGGCTCCATGATAACGACTGGAATACCACGGGCCGTTAGCTCTTCGTACATGTGGTCGGCATTGGTGTTGCGGCCACCGGCGTGGGTCCAGTCGATATAATTCATTTGTATCTGCACGAAGTCCCAATGATACTTGGGATGCAGTTCCATCATGGAATCGAAGCCTTCCTTGTGACTGTGAATGGAGAAGCCAAGATGGCGGATTCGTCCGCTTTCCCTTTCACTGAGAAGGAATTCCATGATGCCGGTGTCCTCGAAGCGGCGCTTGAAATCCTCGGCGCTGCCTATGGAGTGCAACAGGTAGTAGTCGATGTGGTCGGTATCGAAAATCTCAAGTGAATGCTGGTACATGCGTATCGAGTTTTCATAACTCGCGTCGGCAAAGTTGGAGAGTTTGGTGGCGAGCAGCCATTGCTCCCTGGGGTGGCGGTTAAGAGCCTCGGCGGTAGCCCTCTCCGAGTCCCCGCGCAAGTACACCGGCGAAGTGTCAAAGTAGTTGACGCCGTGCTCAAGGGCTTCGTCGACCAGGCGGTTAACCATCTCCTGGTCAATGACTTCCTTGCCATCGTCATCCTTGGTCATGGGCCAGCGCATGCAACCATATCCCAGGACGCCCACCCCGTCGAAATGCTGCAGCATGGGGCCGTCCATTTTGATTTCCTGTGCGGAGGCGGCTTTCTTTTCTGCTTTTGGACTGCCGCAGGCGGCAAGTCCGGCCAAGGCCGCCGCCGCACCGCTTTTCTTTAAAAATGATCTTCTGTCCATAACTACTTGTTTATATGGATTTCCAAGCCTTTGACTGTAATGGCGCTGACCGGCCTTGAGGGGCAAAGGTACTCGCATTTTCCGCATCCTATACACTGCTCCTCGGCAACAACCGGACGGAGTGAGCCGTCAATCTCCATCATGGAAATAGCTCCGGTGGGGCAGTGGTGTGCGCAATTTCCGCATGTTTCCTTGCCTTGGGCGGCAAAGCACAGGCTGGGATTGACCACTGCCGTACCTATGCGTATAAGGGTTTTCTGATCCCTGGTTACCTTTTGGATGGCTCCGGCAGGGCATACTTCCGAGCAGGCCGTGCACTCCGGGCGGCAGAAGCCCTTTTCATATCCCATTTGCGGCTGCAGAAGGTGCTCCAGATCGGTGGAGGGACGCAGCACGCCGTTGGGACATGCAGTAACGCACAACTGGCACGCGGTGCAGCTGTTGTAAAAGGCTTTATACCCTTCGGAGCCCGGAGGAACCAGCCTTGGATTGCGCTCCAGGGGCTCTTTGGGCAGAACTTCGGCAAGACCTCCGTCCAGTTTTTTGACCTGGGCGCGGGCAACCGGGCCTGACGCTGCGGCGGAAACCAGCAGGGCAGTGCTGCCTATAAAAGCCCTGCGCCCTTTTGAGGGTGCCGGAGACCCGTTGGCCTTGACCGGCCCGAAGCTTATGGCTTTCACTTTGCATGAATCTATACAGTCGAAGCAATCTACGCAGCGTGACCTGTCGACCGTGCGGGTCTCGGAATCCAGGCATGATGCCTTGCATTGCTTGGCGCAGGAACCGCATTTGATGCATTTGTCCTCGTCCACCCTTATTCCCATTATGGACCAGCGGCTTATTGTGCCCAGCAAGGTACCCACAGGACAGATGGTGTTGCACCAGGCCCTGCCCCACAGGGCGGAGCAGATTATTACCACAATGGCAGTGATTGCCGCGGTAATTATAACCGGCGCCGGGCCCTTGCCCACGATGCTGGTAATCATGCGGCCATATGCGCTGTAAGGCTCAAGCAGGGCCACGATAAACTGGACCCCGGCAATGATGCAGGCAATGAAAACACCCAGTGAGGCATAGCGCAGGACCTTGCGTTCCTTATTGAATTTGAAGCGCTTGCGCAGCGGCTTGAACCTGCGGGCGAGGGTTCTTCTGAACCACAGGACCAGATCCTGGAAAACGCCGAGAGGACACAGCACCGAGCAGTATATACGTCCCAGCAGCAGGGTGATGAGCAGGATGCCCAGCACTACCAGGATGTTGCCGAGAGCAGCTCCGGCTATGAGACGCAGGGTGGCCGGCATCATCTGTAGTTTTGGCAGCCAGCCCCACCAGTCGTGCCCTATTCCTACGAACAGCAGGGTGATGCCGGCAAAGCACAACAATGCTAATGCGATTCTGATTTTTCGTAACATGTACCTATGTTGTTTCTAATATTTTGTTTGCAAGGGCCAGGCGGGCGTCGCAATGGGTGCGGAAGTCGTCCCAGCGGTAAAAATCAGGCCAGGGACGGCCGCGGCGGTCGGTGTAGATGGGGATGGGGAAGTGCTGGGGCACCTCGTCAAGCGTGCAGCGCACGAGCACCTCGCCCCGTGAGTTGCGGTACAGGGCGAACAGCAGCGTGGACGCCATGGGCATGTGTCCGAAATCGTAAATCTGCCATACTTTTTCAGGTGCGCTCTCGCAGCGGTCCCATCCTTCTGCCTGCAGCAGGACCAGGGTGCCTGAAATCTTGTAGTCGTGGCCGAAGCGCAGGCGGGCGGCTACATCTCCGCCGTCCTTGTCCCTTTCGAGGTATTCGAGTATGTCGCCCAGCAGCGCCTCTTCGAGCGCCCAGTTGCGGCCGTGGTACAGTGGAGTGGCCCCGCAGCAGCTGTACATCCGGAAATTCTCGCATTCCCACATCTTCCATGCATCCTCCGGATCCAAAAGGTACATTAGCGACTCTTCCGGCCCGAGGGTCTCGGAGAAGCATAGGTAGAAGTAGAACATGCGGGCCGCGGTAATGTAGTCCTTGAAGACCTTGAGTACGCAAGAAGGATCGGTGAAGAAACGGCCGAAAAAGCGCTCCGGATCGCTCATGTTCCTGGCCCACAGGGCTTTGAATGCGGGGTTCCAGCGGGCGGTGTCGGCCTCGAAGGAACGGCTCCAGTCACGTTCCTGGGCCTTGGGATTGTATTTGCTGGTGGGATTGAGTATGCCCATGTCGGCAGCAGAAGCGTCGAAGCTGATGCTCAGTCCGGGGTCCAGGCGGCGGTATTCGTCCAGGGCGGCAGCCATCGAAAGGATGGTGCGGTTGGTCTGGGTGGAGCGGGCCGCTATGCTCCGGCGGCCCCTGAAAACGGGTTTCCATGCCTTGTATATACGGGCTGCTACCTGTTTGTGCTGCTGCTGGCCGTATTCCGTGAGGTCGTAAGCACGTCCTTTTACACGGTGATATACGGCTTCACTCCTTTCGAGAAGTTCTGTGCCGAGGGGTGTAAGCTTTCCCTGGGCTGAGGCTCCGGTCATAAGGGTGTGCATCTGGTCGTAGAGTGTATCTTTGCTGTACAGGCGCGCGCCATGACGGGCATAAGTGCTTATGTTGAATGGCTTGAATCCTGCGGGCGCCTTGGCAGGCGCAGCCGGTTTTTCGTAGGAATAACCGCGGAACCAGCTGGCCGCTTTGCGCACGTCAGCCTTGACGTCGGAAGGAGCCAGCCCCTGGGCGGACAAAGAACCGCAGATGAGCAGTGCAAAGGCAATGAGAGGTATTCTTTTCATCTTTGTGTTATAACTACAAAGATAAGAAAATCAAAAATATTTTTTATATTTGCAAAGTAATGAGTTCTGTCTTCAGGCAGGACTCCTTTTTAGTGACCACAATTATGCCAGATGTACATTATTTGAGCCAGGAAGGGCTCGACAAACTCAAGAAAGATTTGGCGGAGGCTCTTGCCCGCAGGCCCGTTATTTCAGCGGCCATAGCCGAAGCCAGGGAGAAGGGAGACCTGTCCGAAAATGCAGAATACGAATCCGCCCGCGAGGCACAAGGCCTGCTTGAACTGAAGATAGCAAACCTCCAGAATACCATAGCCAATGCCAAGGTCATCGACGAGTCCATGCTTACCGCCGATACCGTCCAGATGCTCACGCGCGTCAAGGTCAAGAACCTTACCGCCGGCAGGGATATGGAATTTACGATAGTAGGGGAGAACGAGGCCGATTTCTCGCAGGGCAAACTTGCCGCTACCACCCCTATCGCCCGCGCCCTCATGGGGCACGCCAAAGGCGAGACGGTTGAGGCCAAAGTGCCCTCGGGTGTCATGAAATTCAAGATTCTCGATATTTCGTTATGACAATCTTTACCAAAATTGCGAAGGGCGAAATCCCTTCATGGAAAGTGGCGGAGAGCGATGAGTTCTACGCCTTTTTGGACATTAACCCCCTGGCTCCGGGCCACACCCTGGTAATCCCCAAGAACGTCGAGGACGATTATATCTTCCACCTCGACGAAGCTACATACGCCGGCCTCTGGGCATTTGCCCGCAAGGTCGCCCTGGCCATAAAGGCAGCAGTGCCCTGCAAAAGGGTTGGTGTAGCCGTGCTTGGCATGGAGGTTCCCCACACCCACATTCATCTGGTTCCCCTCCAGACCGAGGGCGACCTGAATTTCCGCAAGGAGCGTCCGGTTCTGACCCCGGATCAGCAGGCCGGCATCGCCGCATCCATTCTGGCTGAGTATGAGAAACTTTAAACTCATTGCCGCTGCGGCGCTTGTGCTTGCCGCCTGCACCCCGAAAGCCCGTATCGACTGCACAGTAGCACAGGCTCCCGGCGCCGGAATCGTCGTGCGCCAGCTGGAAATAAACACATACAAAGTGCTCGACACCATTGCTGCCGACGCTTCCGGCAGTGCCCGCTACACCATGTCCGTGCAGCCCGGGAATCCCGAGTTCGTATACCTCTTTTACAAAGATACTAAGATTGCATCCCTCTTGCTGGAAGCAGGCTCAAAAGTGAGCGTAAAGGCCGATACACTTGGTAATTACGAGGTTCAGGGCTCCCCGGAGTCGCAGAAACTTCAGTCACGCGAGCTCGCCTATGCCCGATTCCAGAAAGACATGGATTCCACAATGGACCCCAAGGAGCTTTCGCGCATCTTCATCGCACATTACCGCGACGATGTGAAGTACGTGATGTCCAATCCTACTTCCCTTACCGTGATGCCCGTTCTGTTCGAGCAGCTTGACCAGTATACTCCGGTGTTCAATCAGTACACCGACGCCATCCTTTTCCGCAAGCTGACCGACACGTTGAAAACTGTCTATCCCGATTCCCGCTACGTCAAGGCACTTGAAAAAGAAACCGTCCGCCGCGAGAATGCCATGCAGGTCAAAAGCTTGATAGACAGCGCCGAGGAGCGTGGATATCCCGATCTGAGCCTCCCCGACATCAACGGTCAGCGCCAGGCTCTTTCTGGGCTTGACGCCAAGGTGGTGATGCTGCACTTCTGGGATTCTTCCGACGCCACGCACAAGATGTTCAACATCGACGTGCTCAAGTCCCACTGGGAGCGCTGGCACGCCAAGGGTTTCGAGATCTACGCCATCGACCTCAACCCGGACAAGTCTGCCTGGGCATCGGTCGTAAAGGCCCAGGACCTGCCCTGGATCAACGTCAACGACGGACGTGGCTGGGCTTCATCTGCGGTCATGCTGTTCAACGTGACCTCCACCCCCACGAGTTTCCTTCTGGCTGACGGTTCCATGACCACTACCGACCTCAGCGGGAAGGACGCCCTCGACAAAGAACTTCAGCGCCTGTTGAAATGAAACAGTTCACAATAGGCATCGATTACGGAACCGATTCGGCCAGGGCCGTGCTCGTCGATGCTGCCAGCGGAGGCATAATCGCTTCTGCTGTAAGGGCTTATCCCCGTTGGGCCGAGGGCAGTTGGTGCGACCCTTTGTCGCAGCAGTTCCGCCAGCATCCTCTGGACTACATAGAGTGCCTGGAGGGTGTGCTCAAGGAAGTTGTGGCCGCTTGCCCCGACCCGCCGTGCATCAAGGCCGTCGCGGTGGATACCACCGGAAGCACAGTTTGCTTTACCGACGATAAGGGCCTTCCCCTGTCGCTCCAGCCGGAGTTCGCGGAGGATCCGGATGCCATGTTCATCCTATGGAAGGACCATACAGGCACGGTAGAGGCTGAAGAATTCACTGCCGCCGGTGCCCGCCATACCCCCAACTACATCTGCCAGAGCGGTAACCACTATTCCGCCGAGTGCACTTGGGCAAAGGTGCTGCACGTGCTGCGCACCAACTCCGCCGTGCGTGAAAAGGCTTATGCCTTTGTGGACGAGTGCGATTTCATCACCAACCTCCTGACCGGATGCCGCAGTTTCGAGGGTATGAAGTGGGGCCATTGCATCCCCGGAGCCAAGCAGCTGTGGAACAGCGATTGGGGCGGTTATCCCCCCGAGTGGTTCTTCGAGGAAATCGACCCTCTGCTGCTTCCTGTGCTTCGCCGTATCCCTCAAGTCAACTACGCAAGTTCCCGTGCTGCAGGACATCTCTGCCCCGAGTGGGCTGCAAGGCTCGGTCTGAGTACTGATGTGGTTGTTGGAGTGGGCAACTGCGATGCCCATTCCGGTGCGGTGGGAGCCGGCGTGCGCCCCGGCGTGGCCGTCCTTAACCTTGGGACATCAGCGTGTTACATGGCTGTCATGCCCGTTGGGGAGATGAAGGGTCACTTTATCGAGGGGCTCTTCGGCCAGAGCGAGGGTACCATACTCGAGGGCTTCATGGGATACGAAACCGGACTTTCGGCTTTCGGAGATATATTTGCGTGGTTCAAGCGCCTGAGCGGACGTCCGCTGGACGAACTTGCCTCCGAGGCGGAGCGTATCGCACTTCGCGAGGACCTGCCCCTGGCTACCGACTTTTTCAACGGACGTCGCGCCCCCAACCCCAGTAATACCGTCACGGCCAATATCGCCGGACTGCGCATAACTACCGGCCCGGCAGAGATTTACAGGGCCTTGGTGGAGGCTGCCGCATTCGGTTCGAAGGCCTGCATCGACCAGTATCTGGACGGAGGCATCCGCATCGACAAGATGATTGCCGTGGGCGGAATTGCCAAGAAGAGTCCTTTTGTGATGCAAACTCTCTGCGATGTTCTGGGCGCCCCTGTAGAGGTATCCGAATGCAGCGATGCATGCGCTATGGGTGCCGCAATCCACGGTGCCGTGGCGGCTGGTCTGTATCCTTCTGTACTGGAGGCCGAGGACGCCATGTGTCCCGGTGCTTGTGCGACTTATATTCCTGACTCTCAGCGCCATGAGTTCTATATGCGCCGTTACCTAAGATATCAAGAATTAGCTCAATTCGAATTATGACGATTCACGAACCCGCAAGGGATATAAAGGTCCGCGCCGAGGTCGACATCCTCGTGGTAGGCGGCGGTCCTTCCGGCGTGATGGCGGCCTATGCTGCTGCGCGCAAGGGAAACCACAAAGTTATGTTGCTCGAAAGCAGGGGATTCCTCGGCGGTAACCTGACAATCGGCCTGCCTATCCTGGCCTTCCTGGGCCCCAAGGGCAACCAGATTATCAAGGGCGAGCCCCAGAAGTTCATCGACCGCCTCAAGGCCCGCGGCGCTGCTACCGACCACTTCCCGTGCAAGCTGCACAAGTCCTTTACCATGGTCGACGGCGAAGAGGTAAAGAACGTCTGTGCCGAAATGATGGAGGAGGCTGGAGTTGAAGTACTTATGTATGTATTTTGCTGCGGGGTCCTGAAAGACGGAGACAAAGTACAGGGCGTTATCATAGAGAGCAAGTGCGGCCGCGAGGCCATCCTAGCCAAGACTGTCATCGACTGTACCGGCGACGGCGATGTTGCTTTCCGTGCCGGCGTAGAATGCCACAAGGGCGACGCCGACGGCGGAATGCAGCCTCCTACTCTGATGTACCAGATGCGGGGTGTTGACGTGCAGGCCCTCCGGGATGCCATTGTGCAGCATCCTGACATTTATGACATGGACAATATGCCGCACTCGCAGTTTACGCGGCGCCATTTCATAACCGTGGGCCTTCGTGGCCAGATACTCAAGGCCCGGGAGGCCGGGCTAGATATTCCGGTGTCACGTACGATCCTTATTACAGGACTGAAGCCCGACGAGATATGGGTGAACATGGTGCGTGTAAGCGGAACCGACAGCACAGAGCCTTCAAGCTATACCCGTTGCGAGCTTACAGCACACAAGCAGATCAAGGTGCTCAACGAGTATCTGCGCCGCTTTGTGCCTGGATTCGAAAATGCTCACATGGAGATAGTTTCTCCTTTTACTGGCATACGCGAGAGCCGAGTTATAGTTGGCAAGTATGTGCTTACGGCCGAGGATATCGTGTCCATGCGCAAGTTCGACGATGCCGTGGTGGTTGCGGGCTATCCAGTAGATATACACCACTCTACGGGCGGGGACTGCACCATGATATTTACTGAAGACGCTTACGATATCCCTTACCGCGTGCTTGTTCCCGAGAAGGTGGAGTCCCTGCTGGTAGCGGGCCGCTGCTCATCGATGAACCACGAGGCCATGGCCGGAACCCGCGTAATGTCCACCTGCATGGCGCTTGGTGAGGCCGCCGGCTCGGCCGCGCGCATTGCTCTGGAGGACGGCGTGCTGCCTTCGCAGGTCGACGTGAAGAAAGTCCGGACTGACCTTCTGGAGAACGGCGCTTATCTGGGTTAGAAGAGTTTCTTGCCTACGGTGGCTACGAAGTCCTTGAGATAGAAAGGCTCAAAGTAAGCGATATCCCTGAAATTTCCGGCTCTCAGCTCAGCGAGGGCCGGATTTTTCATGGCTTCGGCCGTCGGGCATTCCTGGCGGAACCACCGGCCTTTGCCTCCCAGCACCTCCTCGCACTTCTGCACCCCGTCACCGATGAAAAGGATTCCTTCGTTGCAGGAGGCATTGTCTCCAAAAACGTCGCTACGCGACCCCTCCCATTGCGCTTCGCTTGCGTGTCCCTCCCTCTTATGGAGCCGAGGGCGGCTACAGTTTTTGGAGACAATGCCTCCTGCAACTTCGGCCAGCCTCTTCGCGAAAGCGTCGTCAACGATTTGTGGGGAAACGTCTGTAAGCCGTTGGCTATCAGCAGAATAGAGGGTTGTATATACTTCCATTCGGCGGGCGTCGATCATCGGCACTATGTGCGTACATCCTTCGGGCAGGCCGGCCTCGAGCGCTTGTGCAACAAGCACGTCAAGAGTGCCTACGGCAAGCAGGGGAATACCCCCTCCGAAACACAGGCCCTTAGCAGTAGAAGACCCTACGCGCAGGCCGGTGTAAGATCCCGGCCCCATGCTCAGACACACCGCATCGCAGTCGCTCACCCTAAGCCCCCTCTCGTCCAGAATCTCTTTGACGTAAGGAGCCGTCATGGACGCATGGGCACGGGGAGTGTCACTCTTGCGGACTGCGGTTATTCTGTCATCCTCGAGGAGCGCAACGGAGCACAGCGAGGTGGAAGTTTCAAGCAGGATTATACGGACTGGCATTGCTCGGCGGGCACTGTGGACGCCCCGTTAAAACACTGATCGATAAATACTTTCAACTGCGGAACTATACCTGCTGCAAAATCCCTCAGCACGGGGTAGACTTTCAGGTCGGCCAGTTTCTCGGGATCAACGAGACCCCAGTTGGCGTTGAGTCCCTCGAACAGCGAAATCAGCAGCCCCAGCATGAGAGCTGTAGTAAAAATCGAGAATATCATCCCAAGCAGGCGGTTGAGCCATCCCAGGGTAGCAACCTTGATGAGTTTGGTAATCAATTTACCTACCAGGGCCATGACCAGGGCAGACGTAAGGAAGATAAGGATAAAGCATACGATGTGCGTTACCGGCTCCTCGGTGCCGAACTGAAGCATGGCTACTTGGGTAAGATCCGGCGAAAAACGGCTGGCCAGAATGATGCCCACAATTACCGCTACCAGCGAAACTATTTGACTCACAACTCCTTTGGCGAGGCCCAGGATAATCCCGGGAATGAAAAGCGCCAGCAAGATGATATCAAAGGTTGCCATTGTTAAAAAGCTATTAAATTCTTATATTTGCAAGTTTTAAAAATGTCAGCGCTGCCTGCACGGGGCCAAGGGCCCTTTCTGCTTGGTTCTATGGGCCCTTGGCCCCGTGCAGGCAGCGCTGCGAGTGCAAAAGTAACGAAAAAATATGACATTCAAAGAATATAAAGGCTTGGACCTTGTAGCCGCCGGGAATGAGATACTGGAGCGGTGGAAAGAGAGGCACGCATTCGAGAAATCCCTGCAGTTACGTCAAGGCGCCCCTGAATTCATTTTCTTTGAAGGTCCTCCCAGCGCCAACGGCATGCCCGGTATACACCACGTCATGGCCCGCAGCATCAAGGACGCCATCTGCCGTTACAAAACCCAGAACGGCTTCCTGGTGCGCCGCAGGGCAGGCTGGGACACCCACGGACTCCCCGTCGAGCTGGGGGTGGAAAAGAAGCTCGGCATCACCAAGGAAGACATAGGCAACAAGATCAGCGTCGCCGACTACAATGCCGCCTGCCGCCAGGAGGTCATGAAATACACTGCCGAGTGGCGCACCCTTACCGAGCGCATCGGTTACTGGGTGGACATGGACGACCCGTATATCACCTACGACAACCGCTACATCGAGACTCTATGGTATCTCCTTAAGGACATCTATGGCAAGGGCCTGCTGTACAAGGGCAAGTCCATACAGCCATACAGCCCCGCTGCCGGCACGGGCCTGAGCACGCATGAGCTCAATCAGCCCGGTTGCTACCGCGACGTCAAAGACACCACCGTCTGCGCCCAGTTCAAGGTGAAAGGCGAAGATGATCTGTATTTCCTTGCATGGACCACCACACCCTGGACCCTTCCGTCCAATACGGCTCTGTGCGTTGGCCCAGATATCGATTACGTCAAGGTCCGCAGCACCAACCCTTATACGGGAGCTCCTGCCACGTATATACTCGCTCAGGCACTTGTAGGGGCTTGGTTCAACGACAAGGTCCCCTTCGAGGTGCTCCCCGGCACCGTTAAAGGCCGTGACCTGGTGGGTATGCGCTATGAGCAGCTCATCCCCTGGTTCCGTCCCGACGAGGGCGCCTTCCGCGTAATCCCCGGTGATTATGTCACCACCGAAGATGGTACCGGCATAGTTCACATCGCCCCTACCTTTGGCGCCGATGATGCCAAGGTTGCCCGCCTGGCTGGCGTGCCCGGCCTCTTCGTAACCGATCGTGACGGCAATCCACAGGCCCAGGTGGACCCCAAGGGACGGTTCTACCGTCTTGAAGACCTCGATCCCGCGTACGTAGCCGACCGCGTCGATGATTCTTACCGGGAGTGGGCTGGCCGTTATGTCAAAAACGCATACGACAGCACATTGGCCCCCGATGCCCCCACTCTGGACGTTGACATCTGCGTCATGCTCAAGGCCGCAAACAAAGCCTTCCGCATCGAAAAGCACGTCCATACATATCCTCATTGCTGGCGTACCGACAAGCCTGTCCTTTACTATCCTCTGAACAGCTGGTTCATCCGTGCCTCTGCAGTGAAGGAAAAGATGATGGAGCTCAACGACACCATCACCTGGAAACCCGAATCAACCGGTACCGGTCGCTTCGGAAAGTGGCTCGAGAACATCCAGGACTGGAACCTCAGCCGCAGCCGCTACTGGGGCACGCCCCTTCCTGTGTGGCGTACCGAAGACGGCAGGGAAGAAATTTGCATAGGCAGCGTCCGTGAGCTGTACGAGCGCATAGAAGAGTCGGTCAAGGCCGGGTTCATGGCGTCCAATCCTTTGAAGGACGCCGGTTTCGACCCCGCCGACATGAGCAAGCAGAACTACGACAAGATCGACCTTCACAGGCCCTACGTCGACAATATATTCCTGGTGTCGGAAAGCGGCCGTAAAATGACCCGCGAGACAGACCTTATCGACGTATGGTTCGATTCCGGCGCCATGCCTTACGCCCAGACTGGCCTTCGCGGCATTGATACCCCAGACTTCGGCTGTACCGCCGATTTCATTGCCGAGGGCGTGGACCAGACACGCGGGTGGTTCTATACCCTGCATGCCATCCACACCATGGTCAGCGGCACTCCCGCTTTCAGACGCGTGATTTCCAACGGTCTGGTGCTGGACAAGAAAGGCGAGAAGATGAGCAAGCGTCTCGGCAATGCCGTCGATCCCTTCAAGGCCATGGATACATACGGCCCCGACGCCCTCCGCTGGTATATGCTCACCAACGCCCAGCCCTGGGACAATCTCAAGTTCGACGAGGCAGGAGTCGAGGAGGTCCGCCGCAAGTTTTTCGGTACCTTGTACAATTCCTACTCGGTGTTTGCCCTGTACGCCAACATCGACGGCTTCGATCCTTCCGAGGCACATGTGCCCTACGCCTTCCGTCCCATGTTTGACCGCTGGATAATCAGCAAGCTCAATACTCTGGAGCGCAAGGTCAAAGAGTCATACGAAGACTATGATATCACCTCTGCAGGCCGCTTGATACAGGATTTCGTGTGCGACGACCTAAGCAATTGGTACATCCGTCTCAACAAGAAACGCATGTGGGGCTCCGGCATGGGCAAGGACAAACTGGCGTGCTATCAGACACTCTATGAGGTACTTAAGGGAGTGGCCCTGATTGCAGCGCCCATTGCTCCATTCTTCATGGAGAGGCTGTGGCTGGACCTGGTGCCAGGCAGCGACTCGGTCCATTTCGAGAGCATGCCCCAGAGCAACCAGACCCTGGTCGACGAGGCCCTGGAGGAAAGCATGTCCTTTGCGCAGAAGGCATCGTCAATGGTGCTCGCCCTCCGCAAGAAGGTGGGTATCAACGTCCGTAAACCCCTGGCCAAAGTGCTCGTGCCCGTTCTAGACGACGAGGTGCGCTCGCACATTGAGAAGGTGCAGGACATCTTCCTTACCGAGGTTAATGTCAAGCAGTTGGAGTTCCTGCATGACACTACCGGCATAATCACCAAAAAGATCAAGCCCAACTTCAAGACCCTCGGCAAGATCTATGGCAAGCAGATGAAGGAAATCGCCGCAGCTTTCGCCAGCCTTGACCAGGAGGTTATCGGCTCGATCGAGCGCTCAGGCGATTACGTGCTGGATCTGCCCTCAGGTCCGGTGTCCCTCCATCCCGGCGACTATGAAATAAGCTCCGAGGATATGCCGGGCTGGCTCGTGGCTACCGAAGGCAGCCTGACCGTGGCCCTGGATATCGTCCAGACACCGGAACTTGTGCTCGAAGGTACTGCCCGCGAGCTCATCCATCCCATACAGAATCTCCGCAAGGAAAGCGGTTTTGAACTCACAGACCGTATCAGCACGGAGATCTTTGCCGACGGCGCCGCCCGCGAAACCATCTCAAAGGCGCTTGATGCCTTCGGCGATTACGTCGCATCACAGACCCTGTCAACATCCCTGGAGCTGAAGCCCCTGTCAGAGGCTCCTGCAAGCGCCGCTACCGTGGCGTGGGATGATGAATCCATAAAAATAAACCTTAATCGCAACCAGAATATGGCAGAAGAAACTAAAACCCGCTATTCCGACGAGGAACTGGCCGAATTCAAGGCAATTATCGACGAAATGCTGGCCAAGGCCAGGGCTGAGTACAACACGCTCCGCCAAGTGATAATGCACAACGGCTCGAACGATATCGAGGATACGTCCCCCTCGTTCAAAACCGTCGAGGACGACGGTGCCAACCAGCTCTCCAAGGAGGAGGCCAGCCAGTTGGCCCAGCGCCAGTACAAGTTTATCCAGAATCTTGAGGCCGCCCTAGTGCGCATAGAGAACAAAACCTATGGTATCTGCCGTGAAACCGGCAAGCTGATACCCAAGGAGAGGCTTCGTCTGGTCCCCCACGCCACCCTTACCGTAGAAGCCAAGGAGAAACTGGCAAAATCCGGCAGGAAATGAAAATTTCCAGGGGCGCCAAACTGGTGGCGCTGGGAGTGGTGTTGGTCATCATCGATCAAGTAATCAAGTACTTGGTCAAGACCAACATGACCCTGGGCCAGCAGATTTATGTAATAGGGGAGTGGTTCCGTATCTGCTTCGTCGAGAATGAGGGCATGGCCTTCGGAATGAAGTTCGGCGGAGCTGTTGGCAAGTTCCTGCTGTCGCTTTTCCGCATCCTGCTTTGCGGAGCGCTCATCTGGTGGATTAGTTCCCTTAACCGCAAAGGAAAGGCACCCGTGGGTGTGCTCGTAGGCCTTACTCTTATCACCGCCGGAGCTTTCGGCAATATAATCGACTGCCTGTTTTACGGTATAATCTGGGATTATGCCCCGTTCATGTTCGGCAAAGTGGTGGATATGTTCTATTTCCCGCTCATCCACAATGCCGCCGGAGAGGTGATTTTCTTCAGCCCGGTGTTCAATTTTGCCGATTCTTGCGTCACGGTGGGAGCTTTCTACCTGATTTTGTTCCAGTGGAAATTCTTCGCTTCCGATGACAAGAAGAAGCTGGACGATAAAGCTTAGCCTGTGCTTGGCCGTCCTGCTGCTCGCGCTCTGTGCTTGCAGCAGGCGTCAGGCTCCGGTGCAGCAAACTCTTGTTACCCTTGACGGGCAGCCGGTTACGGACTGGATGATGGGGGTCAACCGCCTGTATCCTGAAGCTGGATTTCCCGGACTTCCTTCGCCTCCGGCTGGCTATAAGCCTGTGTATCTGACCCACTACGGCAGGCATGGATCGAGGTATCACACAGAGCGTTCCTACTTTGACATTGTACACCAGGTACTCGAGAGTGCTGCCGGAGAGGGGGCTCTTACGCCTTTGGGACAGACTGTTCTGGCGCGTCTGGATTCCATTTATCCCGATGCCCGTTGCCGCCATGGGGAACTTACTGCACTAGGTGCGCAGCAGCACAGGGGAATCGCCCGCAGGATGGTGCATAATTTCCCCTGCCTTTTTGAGCGCAGATCCCGCATAGTGGCCAATTCTACCAATCTGGAGAGGACCATGCTATCCATGCAGAACTTCACCATGGAGCTTAAATCCATACGGCCAAGTCTTGAAATCTCAGCAGATGCATCCCGCGCCTACATGGGCTTCATAAACCAGCATTCGCCTGAAAATCCAATGGTTACGCCTGCCGATGTGCGGTGGAAGAGCCCCGACGCTCCCTGGCGGCCGGCCTTCTGGGAGTATTTTGAGTCACTGATAGATGCTGAGCCGTTCTGCAGCCGACTGTTCTCCGACCCAGCCTATCCTGCTTCGGTCGGCAGTTCTTTCGGCTTCATGTACAAACTATACTCCATCGCACTTACTACCCCGGGGGCGTTTCCTCAAAGCCGTGGTTTTCTTGATCTTTTTACTGCCGGCGAACTGGAAATGCTCGGGCAGATGGACAACTATTCATTCTACGTCGAGAAGAGCCGTTATCCCGGGGGCAACCGGCGCGGCTGCTTCTTGTCCGAGTCAGTTCTCGGGGACATTATTGACAGGACTCAGGAAGATATTGCTTCGGGTGTCAGCGTGCGCCTGCGTTTCGGGCACGACGGATGCATAATGGCCCTTCTGGCCATGCTCAAGTTGGAAGGATGGAATGCCGAGCTGGAGGATCCATCCCGGGCCTGGAAAGTCTGGGACGTTTCCCGTATCCCCATGGCTGCCAACCTACAGATAGTGTTGTTTGACAAGGGTGGCCGTGCCGCCGGCCGTGACCCGTTATTCTTAGTTTTACTCAATGAGGAACCCCTGGAACTGCCATTGGAAGACCTGGGAGGCCACTTTTACCGCTGGAGCGACTTCGTCGACTATTGCAGTCCCATACTCGACGAAGCACGTGCAGCTCTTGAACAAACAATTATTTTTGGATAACCAAGGAAAATATCTATCTTTGCAATCCCTTTGGAGGTGTGGCCGAGTGGTCGATGGCGGCAGTCTTGAAAACTGTTGAACGGCAACGTTCCGGGGGTTCGAATCCCTCCGCCTCCG
>CACXCS010000007.1 GCA_902766255.1 uncultured Bacteroidia bacterium | reverse complement strand
TTGCAAGCAAGTAAATTGTACGTTTCAAAAAATAATGCTATTTTTGTCGATTGGCAAATTTAATAAAATTATTGTAATTTGAGAATATTCAAGCGAATTGTTGCCACACTGATGCTGCTCACTTTGACGGCTGCCCTGCTTCCGGCCCAGAATGCCGGCAGGCGCGGTGCCCGCAGGGTGTTCAGCAATGCGGTACCAAAAACGCAGAAGGAGACAGTGCTGGATTCAGCCGCCCTGGCCCGCAGGGACTCCATCCGCGTGGCCGATTCGCTCTACAGGGTTGATTCCGCCGCCCTCAGGAGCAAGAGTTCGCTCGAAGTTCCCGCATTCTCCCAGGCCAAAGATTCCATCGTAGAGGTCTTCACTGACGGCCAGCGCATGATATATTACTACGGAGATGTATCCGTCGAGTACCAGGACATGAAACTTACCGCCGCATACATGCAGTACAACATGAACACCGGTACTGTGTTTGCCAAAGGCATATACGACTCCCTTGCCGGCGAGTGGAAAGGGCGTCCGATAATGACGCAGGGCGGAAAGACATATAACATGGATGAGGTCAAGTACAATTTTGAGACCAAAAAATCATCCATCAAGAACATCATAACCACAGAGGAGAGCGCGATAATGCACGGAGGCAAGGTCAAGATGATGCCCGACCGCAGCATCAACCTCACTGACGGCAAGTACACTGTTTGCGACCTCGACCACCCTCACTATTACCTTGCGCTGACTTCCGCCAAGGTCATGACGGAGCCAAGCCAGAAGACCGTATTCGGTCCCGCATACCTGGTGGTAGAAGACGTCAAGCTCCCCTTCGTTGGTCTCCCCTTCGGCTTCATCCCCAAGCGTCCGGAGAGGGCCACCGGCCTGCTGATGCCCAACTTCGGCGAAGAAAACGCACGAGGTTTCTACATGAAGGACGCCGGCATGTACTTCGTGTTCGGTGATTACCTTGACCTGTCTGTAACCGGAGACTACTTCACCCTGGGTTCCTGGGCGGTGAACATCAATTCCCGCTACATGGTCAAATACAAGTTCAACGGCAATTTCGGATTCACCTATTCTCACGACCAGACCGGCGAGCCCGATACCCCGGACTTCAACGAATTCAGCAACTTCGCAGTTAAGTGGAGCCATTCGCAGGATTCAAAAGCCCACCCCGGAACTTCATTCAACGCTTCAGTCAACTTCTCCTCGCCGTCCAACAGCCGGTTCAATTCCCGGTCGGTCAACGAGGCGCTCCAGAACCAGATATCTTCTTCCATTTCTTATTCCAAGAACTGGAACGGCCGCTTTAATCTGAGTTTCAACGCGTTGCATTCGCAGAGTTCCAGGGACTCCTCGTATGCTTTCACCCTGCCTAACGTCACTTTCTCGGTAAGCACCTTCTATCCGTTCAAACGCAAGACCAGGGTCGGTAAAGAGCGCTTTTACGAAAAATTCTCGCTTGGCTACAACACTACCCTTCAGAACAAGATCAACTTCAAGGCTTCCGAGTTCGGGCAGGAGGGCTTCCTGGACAAGTTCCAGAACGGAATGACGCACAACTTCAGTATAGGCCTGCCTAACTTCCAGTTATTCAAGTACTTGAATATCAATCCTTCGGTAAGTTACGGCATGAACTGGATGTTCCGCAAACGAGAGTACGACTACAACCCCGAAACCGACAAGGTAGAAGAACTCCCCAGCACCCAGTTCAATACTTTCGGAGTAACCCAGAACTATTCCGGATCTGTGGCCATGACCACACGCTTGTACGGCACGTTCAACTTCGGAAACTTCCATCGCATCCAGGCCATCAGGCACATTATTTCGCCGTCTTTGAGCATGAGTTTCAGCCCAGACCTGGCCACTTATGCCAACGGTTACCGTACCATCAACTACACCGACAAACATGGCAAGGAGCAGAAATACGACTACAACATCTACCAGGGGCAGGTATACGGTCCTCCTGGCAAAGGGCGCTCGGCCACAGCCAACTTGTCGATAGGCAACAACATCGAGGCCAAGATACGCGACTTCGCCGACACTACGGGCACAGGCACCAAAAAGGTCAAACTGATTGACCAGCTGAATATCAGCACAGGATATAACTTCCTGGCCGACAGCCTGAACATGAATACCGTCAACCTGTCGATGTCCACATCGCTGTTCAATAAAATCTCCATAAGCAGCAGCGCCAGTTTCGACCCTTACGCAATCGGCCCTACCGGCAGCAGGATCAGCAAGTTCGCCATCACCAGGGGGCAGGGCCTGCTGCGCCTCAACAACGTTTCCGCATCGGCGTCCTACTCCATTTCCGGCGACGGTACCATAAAGGGCAACGACGGTGCCAAGGACCCCAACAACCGCAGCAATGAGGGCGGATCTGTTATCAACGGTGCTGCAAGCTACTACCAGCGCTATTTCTACCATCCCGTTACAGGCGAGTTCATCCCCGGCGGATGGCTATACTATACCAATCCGAACGTACCATGGTCGCTGAGCCTGAGCTACTCTTTCAGCCTGAACCGCCAGTACAAGATGGAAGAGGGAGTCCTTACACCCAAGAACAACATAACCCAGACCCTTCAGGCCAACGGCAACATACGCTTGACACCCCGGCTCAACATCAATGCCAGCACGGGCTTCGACCTTCAGGCAATGAAGATCACCACAACCCAGTTCAGCTTTACCTACGACCTGCACTGCTTCAACATCTCGGTGTCGTGGGTGCCTACCGGAAACTGGGCGTCCTACCAGTTCAGGATAGCCGCCAACGCCTCAGCCCTCGCCGACCTGCTTCAGCTGAAGAAGAGCAGCAGCTACTGGGATAATTTCTAATGCACAGATGATACACGGCAAAAAAGTAATAGTGGTAATGCCTGCGTACAACGCAGAAAAAACGCTCGAACAAACCTATGCCGAGATTCCCCGCGACATAGTTGACGAAGTTATACTTACAGACGACTGCAGCCGCGACGGCACGGTCGAAAAAGCCCGCGAACTGGGCATACGAGAGGTGCTGGTCCATCCCAGGAACAGAGGCTACGGCGGCAACCAGAAGACCTGCTACGACAGGGCCCTGGAACTGGGCGCCGACATCGTGATCATGCTGCACCCCGACTACCAGTACACCCCAAAGCTCATCGAGGCCATGGCGTACATCATCGCCAACGACGTGTATCCTGTTGTATTCGGCTCACGCATCCTGGGCAAGGGCGCCCTCAAAGGAGGCATGCCACTCATCAAGTATATCGCCAACCGCTTCCTCACTTTCACGCAGAATGTTCTCCTGAACCAGAAGCTCTCGGAATACCATACCGGCTACAGGGCTTTCAGCGCAGATGTTCTCCGCAACGTAGATTACAAGCTCTGCTCGGACGACTTCATCCTGGACAACGAGATGGCTGCACAGATTTTCTGGGCCGGATATGAGATAGGCGAAGTAACCTGCCCTACCAAGTATTTCGACGACGCATCTTCTATAAATCTGCGCAGGAGCACTGTCTATGGATTCGGAGTGCTCAGGGTGTCGCTTCAGTACAGACTGTGCAAATGGCACCTCATGCGTTCTAAACTGTTCCCGGCCAAATGAAGTTGAAAGAACTGCCCGGGCTGTTGTTCAAAGGCAAGACAAGTGACATAAGGATACAGGTATTCCGCTATCTCGTTTCTGGCGGTACTGCATTTCTTATCGATGCCGGCATCCTTGCCCTTCTTACCGAGAGTTTCGGTCGCGAGCGCCTGCTGCTCTGGACGGCAATCGCATTTGCGGCAGGTCTTCTGACCACATATCTGTTCAGCATCTTCTGGGTATTCGACAATCGCAGCCTCAAGAGCCGTACGGCCGAGGTGCTGATTTTCATACTAATAGGGGTATTCGGCCTGGGACTTACCGAACTGCTGATGTGGCTGTTCGCCCAAAAGGCCGGGCTGCATTACATGATAGCCAAGATATTCACCACGGTGCTGGTATTCGCATGGAACTTCCTGGCAAAAAAAACTATTCTTTTCAGAAGCAGATGAAACGGGGCACCCTACTTATAGATTTATTCATCATCGTCCTTGGCGGATTGTTCTTCATCACAGGCATAGGTGGCGTAAGGCTTTTCGATTGGGACGAGATCAACTTTGCCGAATCGGCCCGTGAGATGGTTCTCACAGGCGATTGGTTCAACGTCCAGATCAACTTCGAATCTTTCTGGGAGAAGCCTCCCCTTTTCATCTGGATGCAGGCCCTGAGCATGAAACTCTTCGGGGTGAACGAATTCGCCGCACGCTTTCCCAATGCTATAATGGGAATCATTACGCTGCTGGTGTTGTTCCACATAGGTAAAAGCACAAAGGACACCCGCTTCGGCATACTGTGGGCCGGGTTGTACGCCATATCGTTCCTGCCCTTCTTCTACTTCAAGTCGGGCATTATCGATCCGTGGTTCAACCTGTTCATCTTCCTGGGAATCTACTTCTTTTCCCGCTACTCCGATCCTCCGGCTGCAGGTATGAGGCTCAGGCACGCAGCCCTGAGCGGGCTTTTCACTGGTCTCGGCGTGCTTACAAAGGGGCCCGTAGCCTTCCTGATCTTCGCCTTGACTTTCTTTGTGTGGCTGTGCTTCAGGAAGTTCCGCCTGGCATTCCGCTGGAAAGATGTAGGAGCGTACCTGCTCATGCTGGCATTTGCCGGCGGCGCGTGGTTCCTTGCACTCGCGGCAAGCGGGCACGGCGAGGTCATCAAGGACTTCATCGATTATCAGATACGCCTGTTCGAGACCAAGGATGCAGGGCACGGCGGATTCCTGCTGTACCATTTCGTCATCCTGCTGTTCGGAGTTACCCCGGCATCGTTCTTTGCGCTTTCTTCCTTCAGGTTCAAGGCTTTACAGCATGAGGTCGAAAGCCGTACCGCCGGACTTTTCCGCTGGATGATGGTGTCTTTGTGGGTGGTTCTCATCCTGTTTACGATTGTCCGCACCAAGATCGTCCATTATTCATCGTTCTGCTACTTCCCCATCACCTTCCTTGGCGCCTGGGCGGTGTCGGAGATCATGGACGGCAGACTGCGCTTCAGATGGTGGCACAAGGCACTGCTCATAGCCACGTCAGCTTTTTACGGCCTGGTGCTGACCGGGATTACCCTGTTCGACAAGTTCAAGGACAGGATAGCACCTATGGTGGATGACCCGTTCGCCGTGAGCTGCATGGAGGCGAGCTCGGAATGGAAGGGCTTCGAACCTTTCGTGGGTGCTCTGCTGATTGGGGCAACTATCTGGTTCTGCGTGAGTTTCACCCGCCGCAAAAGCCTGGGGAGCTGGCTGCCGCTCGCTGCTGGCAACCTGCTATTCGCTATGACCGCAATTCTTTGTGCGGTGCCCGAGGTGGAAAAGTACAGCCAGGCTTCGGCCGTCGACTTCTATGTCGAAAGACAAGGTGAGGACTGTTATGTACAGCCTGCCTATTTCAAGAGTTACGCCCAGTACTTTTATACGCAGCGTCAGCCTCAGAACCGCTGCGACGACTTTGAATGGCTGAGCCGCGGGCCCATCGACAAGCCCTGCTATTTTGTGGTGAAGGACATTCCTTCCGATGTGGAACGGCTGCGTGCCGACGTGCCTGATGCAGAATTCCTTTACCGGCGCTCAGGATTTCAGTTCTTTGTACGTAAAGGCCCGGCCGATGAGGCGGATGCAGCACCAGATGATGCACAGCAGGGCCAGATTGAATAAAACCGTCAGGAAATAATTGACACTGTGCGGCGATTCCACGTATGGGGTCGCCGTTTTTTGTGCATCATACCGTGCAAAAGCATTGGAGTATAAAACTACCCCGTTGTCGAAATAGGCGGTATAATGGACGTAGTTGTCGCCTGGAGCCATGACATATTCCATCTGCGAGCCTTGAGTACTAGCCAGAAGCGTGTGATCCTGACCCCAGGCCTCGATGCGTGCCGGCGCCGAAAGACTAATGAATGTGGTATCGGCGCGAAGGCCAATATTAATAATCCTTGGGAGATTGGCATTCTCACTGTATTTGACCTCCCAGTCACCGTCACCGAAATCGGGGATGCGCATGGAGTAGAAACAGCCCTCGAGCAGCACCGGCTTGAAGTCCTCGTATCGGGCGGAAGGGGCCTGAATCCAGTTGCAGCGGCGTGCGATCTTGCGGTGATTGCCTGAATCGTGGCAGTCGTCGTTTATCAGACAGTGTGAATAATGGCCAGCGCTGAGGGCTTCATCCCAATGGCGAAGTTCGGTTGACGCCCCGGCGTCGGCCTCCATAAAACGGTATCCCGTAAGCAGTTGCATCGAGCGGCGGGTAGTATGGAGGGTCCGGTCGGGATGATTCATTACCAGAAAGTCGGCATTACGTCCAAGATAGTCATACTGCCACTGCTTCTGAGATACGAAAAGAGGGAGAATATGGTCGTACAGAATCATCCTGCCGGGATTGAATACCAGCTTGTGGAACTTGAATATGCTGTAGCCATGCTCGTAGACATTAACCTGGAGCGTGCTGTCACAGGGATGAACAGTCAGTTGATTATGGTTGGAGAAAGTAAGGATGTCGTACCCAAGCTTCTTGTAATCATTGTATACCACATCGGGATACTCGGGGCATTCATTCAATATATTGTCTACGCGTGTGTGGGTGTGAAAGTTGGCGCGCAACCAGCGGGCTGAAGTATCCAGGGAAGAGTATGGATTATAAATGTCCGGTCCGCTGAAAGGAGCGGGAGTGCTGAATGTATATATCGGAGAGAAAGAAAAAAGGCAAATTATGATTGCCAGAACCAGAAAAAGAATCAACAGCCCGCGAACAGTAAACAACAGAATTTTTTTCATGCTGCAAATATCGGAAATTTAAGATTATTTCGTATATTTGCGTTGTCAAAATCCGCACAGTCCGCTATTCCGCGGCAGCGCCTAATCTTTTTTTTATGACCCACAGCTTTGCCGAGCTCAAAAGCATGAATCGCGAGCAGCTCGAAAACCTTTCAAAGGACAATCAAATTAAGTTCACCAAGAAAACCGGTGACGAAGACCTGATTTTTGCAATTCTGGACGCCGAGGCCAAGGCCGAGTCCCAGAAACCCATACCCGAAAAGCCCAAACGTGGCCGCCCCCGCAAAGTTAAAGCCGAGGCTCCCGCAAAAGCGGCAGCGGAAGCTGCACCCAAAGCCGAGGCTCCCGCTCCGGCACCTGCACCTGCCGAGGCCGAAAAGCCCGCTGATGCACCCAAACCCAAGCGAGGCCGTCCCCGCAAGGTAAAGGAGGCCGAAGCCCAGGCTCCAGCCAAAGCCGAGCCCGAGAAAAAAGAAGCCCACAAGCCCCAGCAGCCTAAGCAGCAACAGGCTCAGCCCCAGCAGCCCAAGCAGCAGCCTCAGGCTCAGCCCCAGCAGCCCAAGCCGCAACAACCTGCACAGCCTCAGCAGCAGCCCCAGCAGGCACAGCAGGCACAGCCCAAGCAGCAGCAAAACGGCCAGCAGCACTCAAAACCCCGCGTCCCTGAATTCGAGGGCACTGTCGAGGCCAGCGGAGTACTGGAAATCATGCCCGACGGCTACGGCTTCCTGCGCTCTTCGGACTATAATTACCTCAACTCCCCCGACGATATCTACGTTTCGCAGCAGCAGATAAAATACAACGCCCTCAAGCCGGGCGACACCGTTACTGGCGAAATCCGTCCTCCCCGCGAGGGCGACAAGTATTTCCCTCTGGTCAAAATCAAATACGTCAACGGCCGCACCCCCGAGTTCATCCGCGACAGGGTCCCGTTCGACTTCCTCACTCCCCTTTTCCCCGACCAGAAGTTCAACCTCCTCGGCCGTGGCCACGCCACCGACCCGAGCTGCCGCATAGTGGACATGTTCTCCCCTATCGGCAAGGGTCAGCGAGGCCTCATCGTGGCCCAGCCCAAGACTGGTAAGACCATGCTGCTCAAAAGCATAGCCAACGCCATCGCGGACAACCACCCCGAGGTTTATGAAATAGTCCTGCTTATAGACGAGCGCCCCGAGGAAGTTACCGACATGGAGCGCAGCGTCAAGGCCGAGGTTGTCGCCTCCACCTTTGACGAGCCCGCCGAGCATCACGTAAAAGTGGCCAACATGGTACTTGAAAAGGCCCGCAGGCTCGTAGAGTGCGGACACGATGTAGTGATACTGCTCGACTCCATCACCCGTCTGGCACGCGCATACAACACCGTTCAGCCGGCATCCGGAAAGGTGCTTACCGGCGGTGTGGACGCCAACGCCCTCCAGAAGCCCAAGCGTTTCTTCGGCGCTGCCCGCAACATCGAAGGAGGCGGCTCTCTCACCATCCTGGCCACGGCTCTTACCGAAACAGGTTCCAAGATGGACGACGTCATCTTCGAGGAATTCAAGGGTACAGGCAACATGGAGCTCCAGCTGGACCGCAACCTTTCGAACCGCCGTATCTTCCCTTCGGTCAATATTGTTCTGTCTGGCACCCGCCGCGACGACCTGCTTCTCGACCGTGCCAGCGCCAACAGGATATGGATCCTGCGCAAGCTCCTGGCCGACATGAATTCGCTGGAGGCCATGAACTTCATGCTCCAGCTGATGGACGAGTTCAAAACAAATGCCGACCTCCTGGACAATATGTCCAAGGTGTCGGCACGGGATATCCGATAAGCAACTGCATTCAGCAGAAGAATAGAGTACTCTCTTCTGAAACGTCGCTACGCGACCCCTCCCACTTCGTGGGCCCCTCCCTCTTATGTTGCCGAGGGTGGCACAGTTTCAGAAAGAGAGTACTCTATTCTTCTGCTGAGTGAGAAACGGTCACTTCGTTCCGAAGATGCGGTCGCCGGCGTCGCCAAGGCCAGGAACGATGTAGGCGTCGTCGTTCAGACGCTCGTCTATGGCAGCCACATAAATATCAACGTCCGGGTGTTCAGCCTGGACTTTTTGTATGCCCTCGGGAGCCGCAACCAGGCACATCAGGCGGATGTTGGTGCATCCCCTTTCCTTCAGCATGACGATGGCGTCGCATGAACTGCCGCCGGTGGCCAGCATAGGGTCGGTTACGATAACCAGGCGCTCCTGCACATCCTCAGGGAGCTTGCAGTAGTAGACAACGGGCTTGTGAGTCTTTTCGTTACGGTATAAGCCGATGTGGCCAACCTTGGCCACCGGAACAAGGTCCAGAAGGCCGTCGACCATTCCAAGTCCCGCACGCAGAATGGGCACGATTGCAAGCTTGCGGCCCAGCACGCGGCTGGCGGTCATCTTGCTGATGGGGGTTTCAATTTCGAGGGAGGCGAGGGGAAGGTCACGGGTGATTTCGTAGCCCATCAGGAGGGAAATTTCTTTGAGAAGCTGACGAAAATCTTTGGAACCGGTTTCTTTTTCACGCATGATGCTCAGCTTGTGCTGGATCATTGGGTGATCGATCAAATGTACTTGACTCATTGCTTTGGTATATTTGTGCAAATTTAATCAAAATTTGCTATTTTTGTGAGGTATGCTCAAGATATATTGCAAGAACACCGGTACCTCCAAGGAATTCCAGGAGGGTACCACCCTTGCGGAGATGCTTCCGCACTTCCAGTTCGACGCCCCCTACGACATACTCTGCGCCAAAGTGAACAATGTTTCACAGGGTCTGAAGTACCGCGCTTTCAACAACCGCGACGTTGAATTCCTGGACTATCGTACCTACACCGGCCGAAGCGCATACTGCCGTTCGCTCTGCTTCCTGCTGAGCAAGGCCACCAGGGACCTCTACCCTGACAGCAAGCTAAAGATGCGCCGTCCCATCTCAAAAGGTTATTTCTGCGACCTTCAGAAAGGCTCGCCAGTCACCTCCGAGGATGTCGACCAGATCAAGGCCCGCATGCGCGAAATCGTCGATGGCGACGCTCCCTTCAAGCGGGTGGAAGTCAGGACAGAGGATGCAATAGAACTCTTCCGCTCAATGGGTTATGAGGACAAAGTCAAGCTTCTGGAAACCAGCGGGCAGACCTACATACGCTACCACACCCTCGAGGGCACGCCAGACTACTATTATGACGCTCTTGTGCCATCGGCCGGCTATCTTAAAGTGTGGGAGCTTTCGGTTTACGAGGACGGTATGCTCCTGCGGGTACCAGACCGCCATGCTCCCGAAAAGCTCACGGTGTTCGAGCCCCAGCCCAAAACCTTCGAGGTCTTCCGCGAAAGCTTGCGTTGGAACGCAATAATGAACCTTGATAATGTAGGTGACGTCAACCATGCCTGCGAGAAAGGCCACGCCGGCGAACTTATCCAGGTTGCCGAAGCCCTTCAGGAAAAGAAAGTTGTCCAGATAGCGGAGGAGATTGAACGCCGCTACCGCTGCGGTGCCCTGCGCCTGGTGCTGATCACCGGCCCCAGCAGCAGTGGTAAAACTACCATTACCAAGCGCTTGAGCACCCAGCTGATGGCCTGCGGGCTGAGGCCGCTGTCGGTTTCGACCGACGATTATTTCGTCAACCGCCTCGACACACCACGCTTCCCAGACGGCTCTTTCGACTTTGACAACTTCGACACCGTAGACCATGACGCCATGCAGGAAGATCTGGTCAAACTGCTTGACGGCCAGGAAGTCAGTGTGCCCGAATACAATTTTGTAACAGGCCTTCGCGAGTACAATGGCAAGACACTCAAGCTCGAGTCAGGCTCGGTGCTGCTTGTAGAGGGCATCCACGCCCTTAACCCGGCGCTAACCAGCCTCATCCCCGACAGCTCCAAATTCAGGATCTTCATAAATACTATCGTAAGCATTTCGCTGGATGACCATAACTGCATACCTACCAGCGACAACCGTTTACTACGGCGTATCGTCCGCGACTACAACAAAGGCGCTTTCACAGCCAGGCAGACCATCAGCAACTGGCCCAATGTACGCCGTGCCGAGGTCAAGTGGATCTACCCCTTCCAGGAATCCGCCGATGTGCTGTTCAACTCAGCATATCTAGTGGAGTTCGCCGTTATCCGCCTTCATGCCGAGCAGATCCTGGCCACCGTGCCGCGCAACTGCCCTGAGTATAGCGAGGCCAACCGCCTGCTGAAATTCCTTAGCTATTTTACCCCGGTCAGCGACCGCGAGATACCTCCGACTTCCCTGCTCCGCGAGTTTGTGGGAGGCAGCAGTTTCAAGTATTAACAATCACATCTTATCTTATGATACTCAGCATCCTGGACACCGACTTGTACAAGTTTTCCACGTCCAACGCTTATTTCCAGTTGTACCCTCTGGCCGAGGGTACCTTTACTTTCAACGACCGCAGCGCTGAAGTTTACGACGAAGCTTTTATCGAGCAGCTCGGGCAAGTCTTTTCCGAGATGGCCACCCTTGCCCTCAGCGAGGAAGAGTTTACTTATGTATGTCGCAAAATCCGTTATGTAGCAAGGAATTACTGGGAGTGGCTCAGAGGCTTCCGTTTCGATAAAGGCAAGATAAAATGCAGCCTCGACGCCGAGGGACACCTGCATATCGAGGTCACCGACCTTCTATACAAAGTCACCCTGTATGAAGTTCCGATACTTGCTGCAGTGGCCGAGCTTCGCAACCGCAGGCTCGGGGTTAAAGCAGATCTGGACACGGCGATGGGGCTCCTGGACGCCAAAATCGACATCGCAAACGCCGACGGGCTTGTGTTTTCGGAGTTCGGTACGCGCCGCCGCTTTTCATCCGACCTGCACGAGGCCGTGGTAGCAAGGCTCAAGCAACGCTGTCCCAAATACTGCGCCGGCACGTCCAACGTGTATTTTGCCATGAAATACAATCTCGTCCCAGTTGGCACCTTCCCTCATGAATGGATGATGTTCCATAGCGGAGTATTCGGCTATAAACGAGCCAATTATCTCGGCCTGGAAGACTGGATCAAGGTATATGACGGCGCGTTGGGAACAGCACTGATCGACACATTTACAACTGCATCGTTCCTTCGCACCCTTACCCTCAAGCAAGCAAAGCTCCTGGACGGCTTCCGCCAGGATTCCGGTGACGAAAGGGTAATCGGCGATATGATCATCGCCCGACTGGAAGAATTCGGCATCGACCCACGCACTAAACTGCTGGTCTTCAGCAACGCTCTTAATTTCCAGAAATACCGCGATATTGCCGAGTATTTCAAAGGGCGCATCAAGGTGAGTGCGGGCATCGGTACGAATCTAACCTGCGATCCAGGCATCCCCGGCTACAAAGCCGCCAACATCGTCATGAAACTCAGCCGCTGCCGAATGAGCGCCAAGGACCCCTGGGAGAAGGTCATCAAGATCTCCGACGACTTCGGCAAGCACATGGGAGACAGCCTCGAATTTGATATCGCCTCTCACGAACTTCACCTATAGTGATGATTCTGCTGCTTGGAGCTAACGGCCTGCTGGGCCACAACTTACTAAAACTGCTTCTATCCCGCGGGCAGAGGGTTCGCTGCATAGTCAGGGACCCATCGAAGCTCGATGCCGGGGTAGTTTCCTCAGCCGCTCCAGGACAGCTTGACATAGTTACCGGCTCGATACTCGACAGAGCCTTCCTGATGAAAAACATGTGGGGATGCACTACGGCCGTAAACTGCGCCGGCATTACCGACATGACACTTGGCGGTCCTGCCGCATACCGTCAGGTTAATTCCGATTTGCCATTGACGGTTGCTCAACTTATGTACGAAACAGGGGGACATACGTTCGTGGACGTGAGCACCGCAAATACCGTAGATCCCGGCACTGCAGACTCCCCCGCCGACGAAAACAGCCCCTTCGGAGGTCCCTTCAGCGGCTCCTACTACGCCAGGAGCAAGCGAGAGAGCGAGACTGCATTGCTGGATTTTGCGGCATCCCACCCTCGATTTAGAGTGGTAATTATCCTGCCTGGGTTTATGATTGGGCCTTACGACAGGAAGCCCTCGTCCGGGCAGTTGCTGCTTGCCGCTTACAAAAAGCCGATTATGGCTGTTCCGCCGGGAGGAAAAAGCTTCATCGATGCCAGGGATGTAGCGGAAGCTATCTTGGGAGCTATTTCAAATCCACTTGCACAAGGACGTTATCTGACAACAGGTAAAGCTTTTACCCTTAAGGAGTTCTATAAACTGCAAGCCGTTGTATGCAAGTATCCCCAGCTATGTTTTGCACTCCCCCGTGCCCTATGCCTGGCGGCAGGACGCCTGGGTGACAGGCTGGAGTCTAAAGGCCGCAGTAATTTGTTCGTCAGCCGGAACGTCCGGCAGTTGCTGGTGGAGGAGTGGTACGACAATTCGCGCGCACGTACTGAACTTGGTATGCCGGTAACCCCCATCGAAGAGTCGATTAAAGCTTTCTTTGATTATCATGGGCGCAAGTGATATCATTTTTGCTCCGGCATCTGGCGGTGGAGGGGCTATAAGCGTAATCAGAATCAGCGGTGCAGGGTGCCTTGATATGCTGGACGGGCTGATCCACCTTCGCAAAGGGACTGTTTCTTCCGCTCCTGGATTTTGTCTGCGCTTTGGTGTCCTCCCCGGGCTCGACGAGGTCCTGGTGAGCATTTTCCATGCTCCGGCTTCATACACAGGCGAGGATATGGCCGAGGTGTCATGCCACGCATCCGGGTTTATTGTGGCCGAGTTTTTGAGGAGGTTGTCCGATGCGGGAGCAAGGATTGCCGAGCCAGGCGAGTTTACCCGGCGTGCTTTCCTTAACGGCAAAATTGATCTTGCTCAGGCAGAGGCCGTTGCAGATCTAATCTCAAGTTCTTCTTCAGCTCAGCACAGGCTTGCGTTCAATCAGTTGAGGGGCGGTTTTTCGTCTGAATTGGCAAAGATTCGCGAGCAGTTGCTGGAGCTTACCACTTTGATGGAACTGGAACTGGATTTCAGCGAAGAAGAGGTGGAGTTTGCCGATCGCAGCAAGCTTCAGGAGCTCCTGGATTCAGCTTTCTCCCATTGCACCCGGCTTGCGGACTCTTTTAAAGTCGGTAATGCTCTTCGCAACGGTATCCCCGTGGCGATAATCGGCGCGCCAAACAGCGGCAAAAGCACACTGCTGAATGCCCTGCTCAATGACGACAGGGCGATAGTGTCCGAGATCCCCGGCACAACGCGGGATACAGTTGAAGAAACCTGCGTTCTGGGCGGAATCCTGTTCCGCTTCATCGACACCGCGGGCATTCGCCAGGCTTCGGATAAAATCGAGCGTCTTGGCATAGAAAGGACGCTGCAAAAAGCCTCCCGGGCGGAAGTAGTTTTGGGAGTCTTTGACGTTACGGGAGAGTCGTTTGAGAGCGCAGCTCAGGAGATTGCGCGCCTGGTTGATTTCGAGAGCCAGAAGCTGATTATTTTGGCCAACAAAGTGGATATTTCTGAGGCCAACAAAAATGTTAACAGTTCAAACAATTTTGTTTTGCCGGGTGATTTACAGCGCGTTGGCGTGTCAGTGATTCCTATTTCAGCCAAAGAGGGCTTAGGGCTGGATCATCTAAAGGATTCCCTCATTTCCAGCGTCGGTCAGCTCTCTTCAGCCGACACTTTAGTCACAAATGAGCGGCACGCTGCCGCCCTCCGCGCCACCGCCGCCAGCCTCGCCACCGTGCGTTCCGGCCTCTCCTCAGGCCTCCCCACCGACCTCCTCGCCGAGGACCTCCGCTCCGCCCTCTCAACCCTCGGCACCATCACCGGCCACATCACCTCCGACGAGATCCTCGGTGAGATTTTCGGAAGGTTTTGCATCGGGAAGTAGCTGAAACTTGGTCAACCTCGCTCAAACTCGCTGAAACTTAATCCGTCCATGATTGGTTTCGGCGAGTTGGCTTATAACTCAACTGCCCAACTTGGGAAGTACA
>CACXCS010000006.1 GCA_902766255.1 uncultured Bacteroidia bacterium | reverse complement strand
TACCTTTATCTATGACGCAACTCCGCTTGGAGAAGTTTTGAAGGAATTGTCCGCATTCTTCGGCGAAGCACTTGAAACCAAATCTCCAGGAAGACTTTTGACGGCTCAATTCGATGCCGATGAATCTCTAGATGAAATAATCGGCTTGATTGAAAGTGCACTGGGCGTGACTATTATCAGGCTAAAATGAGAAAGTGTGTTGCTATATTGACGGCCTTTCTTCTTTCGCTCACAGCAGTGGCTCAAAGCACTATAAGGGAAGGGCTTGATCAGCTTGAAAGGCGCTACGGAGTGCATTTCGTATATGATTCCACTTTGCCCGTGGATTCGGCATATAAGGGAAAGGCTCTTGATGCCAGAGGCTTCAGGACCAATCTGAGTCGTCTGTTGCAAAGGACCGGTCTGGAATTCGAGATTCATAAACAGCAGGTGGTACTCAAGTATGCACCATCGGCCAAGAGAATCTCTCCTGAACAGATGGCCTCATTGTCGGAAGTCCAGTTGCTGGACTCGGCTAAAGTTGTGGACTGGAAAGAGCAGATGGTAAATGTGGACGATCCGGGAAGAATATGGCTGAACCGTCTGGCGGTACTTCAGGCGCCGGTACTGCTCGGCGAGAAAGATGTGCTCAAGACACTCCAAATGTTTCCCGGTGTGCAAGCCGCAGCCGAAGGGTTCAGCGGCATAAGCGTCAGGGGCGGATATGCCGACGAGAACCTGATTCTCCTTGACGGGGTTCCGGTGTACAATGCCGACCACATCCTTGGCTTGTTTTCCATTTTTCCTGCCGAGTCCGTGGGAGCGGTGGCTTTGTATAAGGGAAACTTCCCGGCGTGCTACGGAGGCCGTACTTCTTCGGTTGTGGACGTAACCAGCGCCGAGGGTAATGGAACGGCCTTGCGAGGAAACGTGACGGCGGGACTGCTGGCAAGCAAGCTGCACCTTGACGGCCCGCTTGACTCCCTGACACGTTTCTCTGTTAGCGGAAGAGTGTTTCACACCATGCTTGCCGAGCCGGTTCTTCTGTGCATGGATTCTTCATCCAACCTTTGGTTCTACGACCTGAGCGGACGCCTTGACCGCGATCTGTCTCCTTCTGATAAACTGTCACTCACTGTCTATAATGGGTTGGACTTATACCGGGACGATAAACACGGTACAAAAATCGAACAAGTCAAAGACCTGAATCCTGCCCCGATTGACAAATATATTTACACCGATAATCATCGGCTGTATGCCTGGGGCAATACGCTTGCAGCGCTGCGATGGGCCCATGCTGATGCCCTGCATGTTTCTCTGGCATATTCTCGTTATGGAGTACGGGATTGGTTGACAGATTCTGCCGACACGGAAATGAAGGGTGATAAGACGAGCAGCAATGTCGTTACCGAATCATCTTCCGCATTGCGCGATGTCCACTTGACCGTGGGCATGAAAGCCGGAGCATTTGACTTTGGCGGGCGTTATGCCCTTCACTTTTTCAGCCCGGGAGGGCGCACCCGTCATATTTCCGAAGAGGGAAACGGGAAAAGTGTTACGGACAGCCTTGTCTCTCTTGTGCGGCCGGAGACAACTATTGCACATGAAGCCGCGGTATGGGGAGAAGGTAATTTTGGGATTGGCAGTAGTTTCTTCGTGCGTCCCGGTTTGCGTATGAGTATTTTCAGTGCTTTAGGAAAGACCTGGTTTATTCCGGAGCCCCGACTCAGTTTCTGCTGGACTCCGTCCGAGGCTTGGCGGGCAGAGGCCGGCTACACCCGCATGGCTCAGTGCATGCATCGGATTCCGTCGCTGTTCTCAATTATGCCGGGCGATGACTGGCGGCCCGTTTCAGCATCTTTGCCGCCAATGACCGCGGACCAGCTGTCGGCAAGTCTGCACTATTCCGGCCTTGAAGGATGGGATTTCTCGGCGGAAGCCTATTACAAGAGCCTGAACGGAGTGACTGAATATCGCAACAGCTATTCCACACTTGGGTCGAGCTACACTATGTGGTCATCCATCGTAGCGTCCGGGAAAGGCCGTGCGTGGGGCGCCGAGCTGCTGGCCCGCAAGACTTCCGGCCGCCTTACCGGCTGGCTTGGATACACACTCTCCCGGGCCGACAGAATCTTCCCCGACGGAAGTGTCGCCGGAGGCCGGCGCTTTCCGGCTTCCACCGACAGGAGGCACCGTATCAATCTGTGCCTTACATATATGTTCAATGAACATACGGACCTTTCTTTAGCCTGGACATTCGCCTCCGGGGCGCCGATGACGGTCCCGACCCACTACGCGCGGATATTCAGCGAGCCATCCGAAAATTATTTTGAGGAATACAGGAATGTCCTGTACGCCCCGGAGCTTGGTGGATGGAGGCTTCCTCCTGTTCACCGGGCCGACGTGAGCGTCAATTTCCGAAAACCCCTGCGCAGAGGCGACAGGGTCTGGAGTTTCGGTGTTTATAATCTTTATGGAAACCCCAACGGCGAGATTTATTTTCTGACAACCACGCAAAACAGCAGTCCCGGCGCCCCCGGCTATAGTACATCGTATCCTGCCGGTACTCCGGCCGTTGTGAGAAACTCCATGCTGATGTTCCTTCCAACTGTTTCATATACGCGCAATTTTTGATGAGACGATATATCTTTCTGATTACTACGTTTTTGGTTGCGGTCTCGTGCAGCCAGATGATGGTGCCTGAACTTGGTAGCGCCGACAGGATACTATGCCTGAATGCAAGGCTCTACACTGCCGATTCTTTGCACACAGTATCGGCGTGCTACGGCTGTCGCACCGGAGTAGAGCCTGCTCCCGGGACGGTGGTTACTTGTTTTGTGAACGGCGTCCTGGCAGATGTTGCCGTCGCCGATTCGCTTGGGGATGCGATTCTCAAAGTCTTGATTGCGCCGTCCGATACGGTTGTGGTGACAGCGGAAGCTCCGCTTGCATCCCCGGTAGAAGCCATGACAGTAGCCCCTTCCGCTCCGTCGCTTGTGCGTGCCTCCATTGAAATTGAAGATTATTACTATGTATTAATGCAGATGGCAGACTATGATGCCGGCGAAGATTATTATGTTGTAAAGATTAATGAGGATGATATAGTGTATAATCAAGATAGCGGTGAAGTGGTGCTGCACGAAATCACCGGGTCGCTCTCTCACGGAGAGCTGGCACAGGTGTTCAGCGACCACGGTTTTGACGGAACTGCCAATACAATGAAAATCAGTTTCAGTGCCAGCAAACGATATAGCTACATGTACAAGCACTATGGCTCATGGGATTACGAGGAGAGCGTGAAGCAGCGTTTCGTGCACTTGACGTCTATCCGCCTGCGATTATGCTCTCTATGTCGTGAGGACTATTGGACGTCTTTCTTGCTTTCCGGTAATTACTGGGAAGGTTTTGAGAACCCTCTCGACCAGATCGGCGGCCCCAAGGTCTATCCGTGCAATGTCAACGGAGGTGCAGGCCTTGTCGCGGTGCGCAGTTGTGCGGAGTTATCGCTCCCTTTTGCTGAAGTTATCGAGGATGGCCGCGGGACTGTTTTGTCTGACCGTTATTTATTCTGAAACACTTCAAAGAAATCGGGGAAACTCTTGGCTACGCAGGCGGTGTCGTCAATCGTTATGGGACTGTCGGCGCCGAGGGAGGCAACGGCTAGGGCCATGGCCATACGGTGGTCGTGACGCGAGGTGTAGTCGCCGCCGCGCAGGAGCCTGCCGTTGAGTATCCTGCTCGTGAGACTCTCGCCCTGGACCACAAGGATATCACCGTCGGCGTATGCCTCTACGCCCATCTGCTGCAGCATTTCGATTATGGCGGTTGCCCTGTCGGATTCCTTGCCGGCCAGGCGTCCCAGGCCTCCTATGCGGCTTTCGCCGGCGCAGAATGCGGCCAGTACGGCCACTACGGGG
>CACXCS010000005.1 GCA_902766255.1 uncultured Bacteroidia bacterium | reverse complement strand
CTGTTCATGCCTTTGGGACCCATTCCCTTGTCTTTCATATAACTGTTCCAGCGCTCCCAGATGGTAGTGGCGCCGTTATCTACCGAGTACAGCCAGCTGGGATTCTTACGCTGGAACAGCAGGTCCCACGCTACGTCGGCCATACCGTTGTCGGTGAGGGTCTGCATCAGTATGGAAGTCCCCAGGAAGCCTGTCTGCAGACAGCCGTCATGAGCGGCGAAATTCTCGCGCAACCGCTGGCACATTGCTTCTTTGGCATCGTCTTCCACGAGCCCGTTCCTGAGGGCGAACAGGGCCGGGGTCTGCATGGTATTGAGGATTTCGCATTTGAAAGTGCCGTCGGGATTGAGGAATCTTTCCTTGAGGTAATCCAAAGCGTCGTACAGCATTTCTTCGTATTCGGACTCGATGCCTCCGACTGCGCCTGCCATATCGTACATCATCTTTGCATCGATTGCCAGATAGGAGGCCCCCAGGTAGTTCCAATACTCGATTGCCTCCGGAAGAAGGGTACGCTTGCCCTTGGCGTCAGTGCCATATACACCACGGCCGCAGGATTCGAGAGGCTCGTAGCTGAGCCAGTCGGCCCACTGGTAATTGCCGTTTTCATGGACGAGGGCGGTATGATCGTACTTGACTTCGTAGATGTGTTTCATCCAACGTTCCATGGACTCCCAGTTCTCGGCTACTATGGCGGTGTCGGCAAACTGCTTGTAGATGGTCCAGGGCACGATTACGCCGGCATCGGCCCAGCCAAGCCGGGACATTGAATTGGGCAGTGCGCCGTACTGTGCAAGAGGAGCCACGCCAGGATAGGAGCCGGAAGGAAGCTGGGTGTCGCGCATGTCGCGCATCCACTTGTGGAAGAAGTTCCGGGTGTTGGCGAAGAAGGTACCGGTTTCGGTGAACACCTGCGTATCGGCGGTCCAGCCAAGGCGCTCGTTGCGCTGCGGGCAGTCGGTGGGGACCGACAGATAGTTGGAGCGCTGGCCCCACATGGTATTGGATATCAGCTTGTTGATGGATTCGTCCCCGGTAGTTATACGGCCTGTCTCCATCTGCTTTGAGATGGAAGTAACGGGAATGGACTCCAAAGACTTTATGGCAACGGGGGCCGTGGCGGTGACTGAGATGTAGCGGTAGCCGAAGAATGTGCAGCGAGGCTGGTATGCCACGAAGCCCCTGGCAGGTCCGAAAGTGTACTTGAGTATCATGCCCTTGTCGGGAATACGCAGGTTTGTGCGGTGGCAGCTGCCTTCGGGGCCGTCCATACCGCGGCTCAGGGCACCGTTTCCGTCATTTAGCAACTCGGCCGGAAGGCAAGTGAGTTCGGTGCCCTCGGACGCCTTGAAAACAAAGGAAGGGACAGCGGATGCATTCTGGCCAAAGTCCACGACGAGGGTATCGCCGGGGGTGAGAAGGATTATCTCCCCGGGAGCGTACTCCTTGGTAATGAGCACTTTGCCGTATGCCTCGGCGGTTTTGCCCTCGACTCCGCTCCAGGTGTATGCGCTAACAGGTTTAAGCGCAAGATCAGGGCGCAGGTAGATTTCAGCGCCGCAGGTAGGGACTATCTCGCCCTGAAACTCTTCGTTGATTTCGGGGATTCCGAGCTTTTCGGGGGTGGCATAGCCGGGAAGTTCGCGGGCATCGTACTCCTCGCCGTCCAATATCGCAGCGTGCTTGACGGGACCGGCTGTTCCGGCCTTCCAGTGTCCGGTGTCTGTACCGAAGAGTTCTTTTGTGCCATCGGCATAGGCAAGCTCGAGCACACCCCGGAATGCGCACTTCTTACCTATCATTCCGTCGTTGCCGGAAGGCGTGACTATCTTGTCGGCCCACCAGCCGGGAGTTACCTGAACGGCAAGCATATTTTCGCCGCCGGGAGACTTGCGGATGGCTTCAGTAATATCGTAAGTATATGATATTTTGGTTTTTCCGTAATGCGTAAAGCCGGGCTTGAGGACCTCTTCGCCCACAACGGAACCGTTGACGTACAGTTCATAGACGCCCAGGCCTGTGGTCATCCAGCGGGCGGATACCACCTTGCCGGCGTTTGTTACCGTAGACACGAACCAGCTTGAGCCGTCGGCGGCGCGGCAGTTGTTCTTGTCGTCCACCTTGCCGGAGAGCACTGGTGCATCAGCGGCGGAAATCCATTGTGAGCACTCCCATGCCGATGCATCAAGCGGGGCGGTAAGTTTTCCTACATTTGCCGAAGGAGCGGAACACGACGCCATAGCGATGGCTGCAAGGAAAAAGAAAAACGGGATTCTTTTCATTTTTATTGGCTTTAGTCTTACATGCAAATTTAATAAAGATTATTGAACTTCTTCGGGCAAGTTTGCAGGAAAAAGATGAACTGACGGAACAGTATTAACAGTTCTGTCGTGAATGGAAGATATTCTCGCAGGGAGCCCTGGACAAACTCCGCTATGACGCGCCTGGCTGTCAGCTGTCCAGCTTGAGAACGGCCATAAAGGCGCTCTGCGGCACCTGGACGGTACCTATCTGGCGCATACGCTTCTTGCCTTCCTTCTGCTTTTCCAGAAGTTTGCGCTTGCGGGTTACGTCGCCGCCGTAGCACTTGGCTGTCACGTCCTTGCGTACCTGCTTGACCGTCTCGCGGGCTATTATCTTGGCTCCGATCGCCGCCTGGATGGGGATGTCGAACTGCTGGCGCGGGATGAGGTCCTTGAGCTTCTCGCACATTTTCCTGCCGAATGTATAGGCGTTGTCCTCATGGATGAGCGTCGAAAGAGCGTCGGCGGGCTCGCCGTTCAGAAGGATATCCAGCTTGACCAGCTTGGCGGGGCGATACTGGGTGATGTGGTAATCGAATGAAGCATAGCCCTTGCTGATAGTCTTAAGCTTGTCGTAAAAGTCGAACACTATCTCGCTCAGGGGCATGTCGTAGTTGAGTTCAACGCGGTCGGCGGTAATGTAGTGCTGGCTGACCAGCGTGCCACGGCGGTCCAGGCAGAGCTTCATTATGGGACCGAAGAATTCGGTCTTGCTGATGATCTGGGCGCGGATGTACGGCTCCTCGATATGATCGATCAAAGTGGGCGCCGGCAGGCCGGAAGGATTGTGGACATCGAGGACGTCACCCTGCATCGTATAAACTTTGTAAGATACGTTGGGAACGGTGGTTATGACATCCATGTCAAACTCGCGGAACAGGCGCTCCTGTACGATTTCGAGATGCAGAAGGCCAAGGAAACCGCACCTGAATCCGCTGCCCAGGGCAAGCGAACTTTCGGGTTCGTACACAAAAGATGCGTCGTTGAGCTGAAACTTTTCGAGCACGGCGCGAAGCTCCTCGAATTTGTCGGCCTGAACGGGATACATGCCGGCGAAGACCATAGGCTTAACCTCTTCGAATCCGGCGATGGCACCGTCACAAGGCCGGGCTGTGTGGGTAATTGTATCGCCCACCTTAACTTCCACCGCGCTCTTGATGCCGGTGATTATGTATCCTACATCGCCGCAGCCCACTTCCGAGCCGGGAATGAGTTTCATCTTTAACGCTCCCACTTCTTCCACCTCGTATTCCATGCCTGTGGCCACGAACTTGACTTTGTCTCCTTTGCGGATGCTGCCGTTGGCTACTTTGAAGTAGGCGATTACGCCGCGGAAAGAATTGAACACCGAGTCGAATATAAGGGCCTGCAACGGGGCGTCGGGATTGCCGGAAGGGGCGGGAATCTTTTCGACGATGGCATCCAGAATCGGGGGAACGCCCTCGCCCGTTCGTGCGGAGACGCGGAAAATGTCGTCCGGATCGCAGCCCAGCAGGTCGCATATTTCGTCGGCCACCACGTCGGGCTGGGCGGAATCCATGTCTATCTTGTTGAGGATGGGGATGATCTCCAGGCCATGGTCGATGGCCATGTAGAGGTTGGATATGGTCTGGGCCTGCACTCCCTGGGTGGCATCCACTACCAGCAGCGCACCCTCGCAGGCGGCGATGCTGCGCGAAACCTCATAGCTGAAGTCCACATGGCCGGGAGTATCGATAAGGTTGAGCCGGTAGCCGTTGTAATTCATCTGGATGGCGTGGCTCTTGATGGTGATGCCTTTTTCCCTTTCCAGGTCCATGTCGTCCAGTACCTGGTTTTCCATGTCCCGGGCAGACAGGGTGCTGGTAAGTTCCAGCAGGCGGTCGGCCAGAGTACTCTTGCCGTGGTCTATGTGAGCAATTATGCAAAAATTGCGTATGCGGTTCATTTCCATATCAGGTGCAAAGATAAGGTATTTTTGTTATCTTTGTAAAATGTACATTAGAACTATATAATAACTGATAATATGGCAAATACTCAAGAATTAAGCAGAATCGCCTCCCAGGTACGCAGGGACATTGTGCGTATGGTATCAGCTGCCGGTTCCGGACATCCGGGTGGCTCTCTGGGCATTACCGACGTCATGACAGCCCTTTATTTCAATGAAATGAAGCACGATCCCGCTACCTGGACCCGCAGCGCCAAGGGGCAGGATGCCTTTATTATTTCCGCAGGCCACCTTGCCCCTGTATATTATTCAATACTGGCAAGGGCCGGTTACTTCCCTGTAAGCGAGCTTGCAACGTTGCGCAAGTTCGGTTCCCGCCTGCAGGGACATCCTTGCATCACCGACAGCCTTCCCGGAGTATTCCAGAGTTCCGGCTCCCTTGGCCAGGGCCTTTCCTGCGCCGCCGGCATCGCCCTCGGCAAGAAGCTGGACGGCGAGCCTGAGAGGGTATACTGCCTGCTGGGCGACGGTGAGAGCGAGGAAGGCCAGATTTGGGAGGCCGGCATGTGGGCCGCCCATCACAAACTTGACAACCTCATCGTATTTACCGACTGGAACGGCCAGCAGATCGACGGCCCCGTCGAGACCGTGGGCGGTGTAGGTGACCTGCGCGACAAGTGGACGGCGTTCGGCTGGGATGTAATCGAGGCCGATGGACACGATTTCGACTCCATCCTTCAAGCCTTCGAACTTGCTCACGCCGCCGACGGCAAGCCCAAGATGATACTTTTCCATACCGAGATGGGCCATGGCGTTGACTTCATGGCCGGTACCCACAAGTGGCACGGAAAGGCCCCTAACGCCGAGCAGTGCGCTTCCGCAATGTCCCAGCTTGAAGAAACCTTAGGAGATTATTAATCAATAAATGAAGAAATACACTGACCAGGGTAAAGTTGATACCCGAAGCGGCTTCGGAGCGGGGCTCCTTGAGGCCGGACGCAAGGACAGCAGGGTCGTTGCGATGACTGCGGACCTCAAGGGTTCGCTCAAGATGGATGCTTTTGCAGCCGAATTCCCCGAGAGGTTTATCCAGTGCGGTATTGCCGAGGCCAACATGGTGGGCGCAGCCGCTGGCCTCGCCATCACCGGCAAGGTGCCCTTCATAGGCTCCTTCGCCGAGTTCGTGACCGGACGCGTCTATGACCAGCTCCGCCAGGAGGTCGCCTACGGACATACAAATGTAAAGATTGCATCGTCCCATGCCGGAATCACCCTTGGCGAGGACGGAGCAACACATCAGACCATGGAGGATATGGCGCTGATGCGCGCCCTGCCGGGGATGGCCGTTGTGGTTCCGTGCGATTTCAACCAGACCAAACAGGCCACAATAGCTTCCGTGGACTGGGACGGACCGGTATATTTGCGCTTCGGGCGTCCAGCAGTGCCCAATTTCACCGACCCTGACGAGCCGTTCGAGATAGGTAAGGTATACGTGATGAATGAGGGCAAGGATGTGAGCATCATTACCTGCGGGCATCTTGTATGGGAGGCCCTGCAGGCTGCTGAAGCACTTGAAGCTGAGGGAATCAGCGCAGAGGTGCTGAATGTCGCCACGGTCAAGCCCCTTGACGAAGCGACTGTTCTTGCTTCCATAGGCAAGACCGGCTGCGCCGTGGTGGCCGAGGAGCACAATGCTTTCGGCGGCCTTGGAGAGGCTGTTGCCAGTGTGCTGGCCGCCAAGTGTCCCAAACCCGTAGAGTTTGTCAACGGCGAAGACAAGTTCGGCCAGTCAGGCAAGCCCGCCGAGCTTATGGCCGCCTGGGGTTTTGACGCCGCCCACCTTGCCGAGGCCGCCAAAAAAGCTATTGCCCGTAAGTAAAAAGCAGCTTGCTGCTTTCTGAGGACTACGGCCTTCGGCCTATCCCTCCCATTGCTTGCAATGGGCCCCTCCCACTCACGGCTGCGTGGGCGCAGACGGTCCTCAGACAGCAGCAAGCTACTTTTAACTGAATGCCTATATGCGATATCTAATACGTTCAGTAAAGTATTTTTTGCAGTTGATGGTCATTTTGGCAATCATCATAGCTGTACTCGTACTTGCCAAAGTAGTGGATTCCGATATATCCAAAATATTTGTCAACGGATATAACTCGCTGTGGCAGATAGCCTTGATGATGGCAGTCTTTGCCGCCATCTATCCCCGTTTCGGATATCTGAGGCGCGAGGCCGTAGTGCCCGGCTCCGACGAAGAGGTCGAACCGGTGCTGCGCAGGGTAATGGAAGCCCACGGCTACGTTGAGGAACCAGGGAGGAAAGAAGATGAGCGCCGCTTCCGCAAAAAGTCAGTCGGCGACCGCCTCACCCGCCTGTGGGAAGACCGCATCTGCATCACGCGCAGTGCCACCGGCTTCGAACTCGAGGGCATAGGACGCGACGTCACCCGACTCTGCAACGCCCTGAGAGACAGAGCCCAATAAGTGCGCCCTATTAAACTCCGGCGCGACTTTTGCGTCTAAAGGGCGTATGCAGGAGCAGGAAAAATATTTCAACGAACTTGTTCAGAAGTACAGTGAACCGCTGTACTGGCATGTGCGTTCGCTCGTCGGAGGCCACGAGGACACCGACGACCTCCTGCAGGAAATCTTCGTCAAGGTATGGAAGGCACTGCCTGGCTTCAGGGGTGATTCCGACGTGTTTACCTGGCTCTGGCGCATAGCCACCAACGAGGCCCTGAGCCATCTGCGCAAGGCCCGCGTGCGAGCTGCCCTGAGTTTTTCAAGCCTCGAAGGACAGGCCGAGCGCATATCGGATCCCGACCCATATTTTGACGGTGATGCCGCCCTGAGGAATCTCAGGAAAGCCCTGCTCAAACTCCCCGACAAACAGCGCTTGGTATTCGCCATGCGTTACTGGCAGGACCTGAGCTACGAGCGGATCTCCGAAATAACAGGCACCTCGGTGGGCGCCTTAAAAGCCTCGTATCATATTGCATATGAGAAAGTTAAACAATTCCTAACCAACCCCGATTAAACTTTTCAACCCATTTATCGTCTAAACAAGCGAAATGAAAAAAGAATTACCATACTCCACACCCTCCGGGTATTTTGATTCCCTGAAATCGCGGCTGTCCACGATACCGGAAAGCAAAAGCAGGTTCAATTTCGTACCTTATTTTGCACTGGCGGTGAGTTTCGCCCTCTTGGTAATGCTGGGCAATTTCATCCTCACCAAATCCCTGGCCAGCCAGCCGGCAAGCGATGAGGAAATCATAGAATATCTGATCGACTCGGGTACAACCCTCGCCCAGTTGGAGGATGCGTCGTATAATTATTAAAAGGATTAAGGTTATGAAAAAGTTGATTTCGATTTTGCTGGCAGTCAGCATTGCCGCAGTAGCGTTTGCACAACCGCATAACGCCCGCGGTCACAAGGGAGGCCATCCCGATTTTGAAAAAATCAAAGCCGAAAGGGTGGCATTCATCACAAGCGAAGTGGGTTTGACATCTCAGGAAGCCGAGAAATTCTGGCCCATTTACAACAAGATCGAGGACGAGCAGAAAGAGCTCATGAAGGCTGAACGCAGTGCCTATATGGCTCTGAACAAAGCCCTGGAGAAAGGCGAAGGCGACACTTCGGCACTCCTGAATGCATATTTGGACGCCAAGGCCAAAAACGTCAATCTCCACGTCCTCAACGCAAAAGAGTACAAGAAAGTCCTGCCGGTGGAAAAAGTGGCCAAATTCTTCTCCTGCGACGAAAAATTCCGCAGGCAGCAGATAGGAAGGCTGCAAGGCCACAGAGCTCCAGGAGGTGGAGGCAAGGGCTTCAGCAGAGGCGGCGGAAAAAGAGTGTAAACACCTGCTGCACAGATAACAGGAAGCGACTGATAAGCGATTATCGGTCGCTTTCTGTCATATCAGCCCGGCAATGATCTGGTCTGCGATGAACCAGCGGTCCTCGGGGATCCGGCCATAGCCTGGAACACCCTCAGCAGTACGCAGGCCAAGCATGATCTGCTCCTCGCGGATCTCTTCTTCAGTTAGTACTTCGCTCCCTGAGGTCCAGCCATGGATGCGTTCTGAATTCCAGCTTCTGACATCCGGGTTGCGACGAAGGCTGTGGGCGCCGGGGCCCAGGCCCACGTAAGGAGCACGAGTCCAGTAGGCGCTGTTGTGAACGGCGCGGCGGCCGGGAAGGGCCCAGTTGGAAATCTCGTAATGCTCGTAGCCGGCAGCTGCCAGAAGGCGGCAAATCAGATAGTACTGCGCGCTGCACACCTCATCCGGCAGTTCCTTGTACCGTCCCTCATTTACCAGCCGTCCAAGCGAACTGTCTTCTTCGACTGAAAGCTGATATGCAGATATGTGCTCTGGATGCCATGCTATTATCTCCTGCAGCGTTCCATGGAGCATCTTTTCATCCATGCCGGACACCCCGAAAATTATGTCGACGCTGATATTGTCGAACCCGGCGCTGCGCAGTATTCGGAACGCCTCCCCGGCGCCCCGGGCGGAGTGCCGCCGGTTCATCCAGCGCAGCATGCTGTCGTCAAGCGACTGCACACCCATGCTCACCCGGTTCACTCCCAGCGACTTGAGTCCAGAGGCATACTCTTTCGTTATGTCATCCGGATTCACTTCGACCGTCCATTCTGAATAGTCCCGGCCACCGCAGGCATCGGCAATGCGGCCTATATAATCAAGAGGCAGCACCGACGGGGTGCCGCCTCCGAAATAGAGCGTATTTACGGCTGCAGCAGCCGCTATTTCATCCTTTCGGGATTGCGCCTCGGCGCATATCTCATCGAGCCACTGCGGGCCAGGGCATGTGCGTTCGGAGTAAAAGCCGCAGTAAGTGCAGAAACTCCTGCAGAAAGGCACATGCACGTAAATCATTAACGCAACATGATTTCTGCGCTGCCGAGCTTGGCCTGGGAGGTGAAAGCCTCGGCGGAGTAGATGCCTTTCTCGTACGCCGCTATATTGTTGACGTAGATACTCAGTTCCACCTCCTGGCCCTCATAGTCCACCTCGCGGGAAGCGGTGGCATCCAGCAGCTCGCCGGCATAGGTAAAAGTGGCGCCGCGGCCGTCGGAAAGAAGGTTGCCGTCGGGGTCCTTGACACGCACATAAACTCGGACCGGACCGGGCTCGGCAAGGGCATTCTCAACAAGGCTGAGGGTAACCATCAAACGTGCAACGTTTTTGCTGCGGTCCACCATCTTTCCGGAGCTGTTATATGCCTCGACGCGTATGCCGCGGGCCTTGATGACGGAGCCTGTAGCCACTTTGCCGGTAAGATCCTCAACCTGAGCGGTGAGTTTCTCGTTCATGCGGCGGTGCTCGTCGGCGTCCTTGCGGGCATTGGCGGCATCGACGGTAAGCTTGTGGTTGAGTTGGTTAAGTGAGTCTATCTGCACGATATAGCCTCGCATGATGGATCGAAGCGTGCCGAGTTCTTTCTCGTACTGGCGCATCTTGACGCGGTTGGTAGCCTCGGTTTTCTTGATGCGCTCCACCAGCTGGGCAACTTCCTCGCGGGAGGAGTCGAGCTGCAGATTGATGGAGTCGTAGTCGGAAGAAAGTGACTCGTAGTCGCCCTGGAGGGCAACGATCTGCTCGGTAAGGGCAGCCTTGTCTTTTTCAAGTTCGCCTACAAGCGAATTCTTTTGCCAAAGGACATATGCAAGAGCTCCCGCCAGAAGCACGGCAACTGCAATCATGGCATACATAACGGTTTTGGCACCGCCGTTCGCCTTGCGTTCCTGCTCCTTGCGTTCTAGTCTCTCGAGGGGATCTTCTCTTTCCATATTCAATGTTGTTTAGTGTGCAAATTTAGCAATTTTCCGGCATTTCTGCTGCAACCATCGCGCCAAGTCGTCGGGCAGGAGGGGGCAAAGGGTGTCTGCAACCTTCTGATGATAGCTGTCGAGCCACTCCAGCTCGGCCTTTTCAAGCAGGTCAATATCCAGTGCAGAAGTGTCGAATGGGCATAAAGTGAGCGGCTCAAATGCCAGCCATCGGCCGAATTCGTTGGCTTCCTGCTCGACGCACAAAAGCAGGTTTTCGTGCCGCACGCCGTGCTGTCCCTCGCGATAGATGCCAGGCTCGTCGGACACTATCATCCCCGGCTGCAAAGGTGCGGGGTTAAGATTCTGGCGAATGTCCTGAGGGCCTTCATGCACGCCCAGGAACCAGCCTACGCCATGCCCTGTACCGTGCCCGAAGTTGCGGCGGAAACGCCACAGGGGCTCGCGTGCAAGTGCATCGATGCGGCAGCCGGGCGTGCCGGCCGGGAACACCGCCATGGCCAGGTCGATATGGCCTTTGAGTACCAGGGTGTAGTCTTCACGTTCGAGAGAAGTAAGGTCGCCCAGCGGAACCGTGCGGGTTATGTCGGTGGTACCGTCCAGATACTGCCCGCCTGAATCGCAGAGGTACAGCCCCCGGGACTCCAGTACCGGAGCGTCCTGCCTTGGTGTGACATAATGCGGAAGTGCCGCGCCCGGCCCGTATGCCGAAATGGTTTCGAAGCTGTCTCCTTGATACCCGGCAACTGCAGCCCGGAATTCGCCAAGCTTGACGGCAGCGTCCCACTCGCTTATACGGCGTTCGGCCTGCATGGATTTCTCAAGCCAGTGCAGGAAGCGGACCATGGCCACGCCGTCGCGTATGTGCGCCTGCCGCATACCCTCCATTTCGAAGGGGTTCTTTACAGCTTTCCATTCCAGCACCGGGCTTGCTCCTCGATACACTGTAACTCCAGAATTATCAAGGAGTTCGGAGAGTTGGCGGTTGAGCGTGGAAGGGTCGGTATAAAGGGTCATGCCGCCGCACTCGGAAAGGAACTCGTCAACAGAGTCGTAGCGCTCGAGTGTGATTCCCTCGTCGGACAGCAGGGCGAATGTGTTCTCGGAATCGGGATCCTCCACCTGGTCCTTAAGGACGAACCAGCGCACGTCGTCTTCGGTGACGAGCAGGTAGCTGATAACGAACGGGTTGAACTCTATATCCGAGGCGCGCACGTCCAGGACCCATGCAATCTGGTCAAGTGCTGTAAGCAGGATACCGTGGCAGGCATGCTCCGAGCAGAAGACCCTTAGGCGGTCGATCTTGGAGGACCGGTCGGAGCCGCTGTCAACTGTAAAAACGGGCGTCTGCGGCACTGCCGGCCTGTCGGTCCATAGATAATTTATAAAGTCTGGCGCGCTCACGATGCAAGGTTCCGAAGGTCCGAAGGCGCTGATAATCTCTCTGACGAAAGAATCGGAAATGCTTGCGCCGTCAACGGCCAGAACAGGCTCCCGCTCATCGCCGAATCGCTCCGCAAGCCACTGTGGGATAAGCACTTGCTCCGGAACACGCGTCTTGTGCAGTTCCACCCCGGTACCCTCCAGCTGTTCGGTGGCCTGGATGAAGTAACGGGTGTCGGTCCAAAGACCGGCGTGATCGGCGGTGACAACAAGGTCGGCGGCCTCGCCGGTGAAGCCGGTGAGCCAGCGTATCTGCTTGTAGCGCTCGGCGGGATACTCGCTGCCGTGGGGGTCGGAGCCGGTAAGGATAACGGCGTCCCAGTCACGGGAGCGCATCAGGGCGCGAAGGGAGGCGATTCTGTCGGAGTATTTATTCATAATTCCGGACGGAAGGCTGGAATGTGCAGGATCTCCGTCTTGAAGAGATTCCGGCGGTGCATGCGGTCTATCTTGGCACGGATTTCTTCATCCTCGCAAATCCCCTCGCGGATGTACCGGTCCAGCACGGCATAGGTAAAGCCGAACTTGGCCTCGTCGGGACAGGAGCCAGGCAGTCCGTCATCAGGCGTCTTTTCCACCCATTTTGACGGAAGTCCCAGGTCATGTCCGACCTCCAGAACCTCGCGTACCACCATTCCGCCCAGGGGGGCGAAAGAGCCTGCGGCGTCGCCATACAGGGTGGCGTAGCCGATGTAGTCCTCGCTGAGGTTGCAGGTGTTGGCAACCATTCCGTTCAGCGACTGTGCGGCCGCATAAAGCACCGTCATGCGGATTCGGGGAGGGATGTTCTGGATGCTCTGCAGGGAGAATTCTCCGCCTGGCATGAGGGCTCCGAGCGCGTCGCACTCGGCCTCTATGCGTCCAATCGGCAGGCACAAGTAGCGTATTCCCAGGAATTTACAGATTTCGTCGGCCTCGTTCAGGCTCTGGCCTTCGGCGGGCATGGCTATACCCACTACCCTTTCCGGGCCAAGGGCGCGGGCGCATAGGGCTGCCGCTACCGTACTGTCTTTGCCGCCGCTCATGCCCAGCACTGCAGTGCATGTGGGGCCGTTACTATCGAACCAGCTGCGTATCCAGCTAATGCAATCTTGAGTGAGTTTTTTCATAACGCAAAGATAAATAATACTTTGTAAATCAAAAAATTAGTTGTATCTTTGCAGCCCGCAAAAATGTGTTGCG
>CACXCS010000004.1 GCA_902766255.1 uncultured Bacteroidia bacterium | reverse complement strand
TGAAAACCATGGCCGCCCGTGGCCATGTGAACGGGAGGGGCCCGCGCCGGCAGGCGTGGGAGGGATGAGCGAAGCGAAGTTTTCAGGGCCAAAGCCCACAGCCTGCGGCAGAACGCCGGATATCCAAATACTTATCGGACCGGAGGGAGACTTTTCGCAGGCAGAGGCACAGATGGCTCTTGACCGCGGCTGGATACCTGTAACATTAGGAAACAGCCGCCTCCGGACGGAGACGGCTGCACTCGTTGCCGTTACGCAGGTCTATACCTGCATGGGAGACTGATTACTCAGCCTTCTCCTGATTCTCCTGGCAGTTCTCGCAAGCTTCGCCTTCTTCGCAGCACTTGCCTTCTTCCTTGCACTTGTCGCACTCACCTTCTGCCTCTTTGCAGCAGCCCTCTACCTGCTCGGTAGCAGCGGCCTCGGCCTCGCCTTCGGCCTGCTTGTTGGCGTTGTTACCGCAAGAGCAAAGGAACATTGCGGCGATAGCCATAGAAATAACAACTTTCTTCATGATTTTGTGTATTAAAAGGTTAAACAATTTCAACTAAGGCGCAAAGGTAGCATTATTTTTCGGAAGATGGAACACTTCAAGGTCCTTTAATTCACCTTTTTCTAATTTAAATCGCAACGCGGTCCTCTCCAACTGCCAACCTTGCAGCCCCGCAGCACCCGGATTAAGGTACATCAGCTTGTACTTTTCGTCCCATTTTACCATCAGGATATGGGAGTGTCCGCAGATAAAATAATCGGGCTTATGCTCTTCAATCAGAGCCTTGGCAACAGGGTAATAATGCCCGGGCGAGCCTCCGATGTGCGTCATTAACACTTTGATTCCCTGCAACTTAAGCAACTGTACCTCGGGATACAAGTAGCGTATGCCGGAGCCGTCACAGTTGCCGTGCACACCCACTACGGGCTTGAATCCGGATATAGACTCGGCAAAGGAAGCGTCGCCTCCCCAGTCACCGGCGTGCCAGATCACATCCACCGGAGCAAAAAAATCACGGAACGGATCGCTGAAAATGCCGTGAGTGTCGGAAATCAGGCCTATAAACATATTACGGACGGATTATTTCCACCTCGCCCCTTAGTCCCAACTTGATTATCTGTGACGCTCTGCCGGTGGCTCCGGCCTCGAAGCGGCGGGGTGCACACCAGTCCACGGCCTCGCGGATTTCGGTGGCTATGTCGCGGAAATCCTTGGGCGCGGGCTCGCCGGATATGTTGGCAGAAGTCGACACCAGAGGCCTGCGGAACCGCCGCACAAGTTCTGTGCAAAACTCATGGTGAGGGATGCGAATCCCCACGGAGCCGTCCTCCGCCACCACCGCGGGGGCAAGTCCCTGGGCACCCGGATAGACTATGGTCATAGGAGCATCGTTAACCTCCACAAGATCAATGGCTATCGAAGGAATCTGACGAATGTACATCGCTACCATATCAAGGTCGCACGCCAGGAGTACCAGCGATTTGGCCTCGCTTCGCTGCTTGATGGCGAACACTTTGGCTACGGCCTCGGGATTGGTGGCGTCGCAGCCCAGGCCCCATACGGTATCGGTAGGATAAAGTATTACGCCGCCGGCCTTCAGTACTCCGACAGCTTCCTGAATCACTTCTTTCATATCCTGTTCTGTTCAAAAAGGATTCCCCTGTGCCGCCACCATTTAATCATGAGCCAGCCGATGAGCATACCGCCAAGGTGCGCGAAATGCGCCACTCCGTCGGTGAACCCAACCACTCCGGTAAAGAGTTCGATGACGGCAAAGATAACGACCATCCATTTGGCGCTGAGCGTTACCGGCGGGAAGATGAGCGTCATCTTCGAGTCCGGGAACAGAACCGCATAGCCCATCAGCACGCCGTATATAGCTCCGGAAGCACCTACAGTAGGGGTGCTCTTCAGTGCTACTATCGACTCCAGAGCCGTCTGCGAGGCAGAATTAAGAAAACTCTGCATCTGAAGATACTGCACACCCATGTGCAGGGCGGCGGCGCCAAGGCCGCACACAAAGTAGAATACCAGGAACTTCTTGCTGCCGATTATACGCTCAACCACAACTCCGAATATGAACAGGGTGTACATATTGAAAAAGATATGCCAGAACCCTCCGTGCATGAACATGTGTGTAATCACCTGCCACCAGCGGAAGAAGTGCGAACTTGGATAGAACAGCCCGAAGGTGCCTATCATGAAGTTCTCGTTGAAAAGCGTCGCGATGAATATGAGTATGTTGATCAGGATGAGGTTCCTGGTCACAGGTGGAATCGACTGCAAGAAGCCGCGTCTGTTTTCCTGATAGTAGTATGACATTTAATTGAATTGTTTATCGATATCGTCCAGACTCAGCACCGATACTATCCGGCGACCGTTGGAGGTGAACTCTGCGTTGTCGCAGGCAAAAAGGGTATCCATCAGATGATGCGCCGCTGCCGGGGAGTCGGGAGCCTGGGCGTTTACGGAGCCCAGCATGGCGAACTTCGATGCCGTCTTCTGGCGCATTACTTCCTCGAGGGCGGTGCCGGAATCGGAGAGGATGAGCAGCAGGTCCCCTATCATACGCTCCACCCTGCCGGGCTCGCAACTGTAACCCTCAGGCACACCGCTCACAGTAACGTTCCCTGAGTCGGGCACCTTGATATCGAAACCGAGGCCTGACAGAAGGCTCAAGTTGCTCTGCAGCAGCACTCTTTCCTGCACGCCCACCTCAACCTCAACGGGAAAGAGGGCGGTCTGGCTTACATGCTCGCCGTCCGAAAGGGCCCTGAGTGCACGCTCGTACAGGATGCGCTCCCACGCCCGGCGCACGTTGACTATCATCAGGCCCGAAGCGGAACGGGTGACTATGTACTTCCCCTGCACTACCAGGGCGTCCTGCTCCGACGGTGCATGCTGGAAGAGCTTTCCGTAGTCCTGAGTGCGGGCAGTCAAGCCGCCGGACTGATAGGTTGGCACGGCAGGAGCGACTGGAGCCGCGGGACTGTCGATGAAGGGGTTGTAAGACGGGTCGAACGCAGGAGAAGGCGTGAATCCGCCTTTGTATTCTTCAAAGCCCTTGCCGGTGTAGGGGAACTCTACGGATCCCTCGCGCTCGAACTCGATACTGGCGCCGAAGCTGCCGCGTCCGAGGGCCTCGCGCACACAGGCATAAAGCACCTGGAATATGACGTTGTCGTCCTCGAACTTGATCTCCGTCTTGGTGGGATGGATGTTGACGTCGATTGAATGGGGGTCTACGTCAAGGAAGATGAAATACGAGGGAGTGTAGCCCTCGGGGATGAATTCCTCGTAGGCCTTCATGACCGCCTTGTGCAGGTAGGGGCTGCGAAAGTATCTGCCGCCCACGAAGAAATACTGGTTGCCGAGAGCACGGCGGGCGCTGTCGGGACGGCCGGCATAGCCGCTGATTTTGACCACGGAAGTGTCGGCGGAAAGGTCGACCACCTCGCCCACGGCGTTGCGTCCGATAATATCTTGTATCCTGAATTTGAGCGACTTGGCCTTGCGCAGTACGAGCACGTCCTTACCGTTGTGCCGGAGCGAGAAGCCTGTCTCAGGGCGGGGGATGGCGACGCGGGTGAACTCTTCCAGGATGTGTTTGAACTCCACGGCGTCGCTTTTGAGGAACTTGCGGCGGGCGGGGGTATTGTAGAACAGGTTGCGCACCGCGAAATTGGAGCCCACAGGGGCAGCCACAGAGGAAGTCTTGACCTGTGCGCCGCCGTCGATAACCACCTGTGTGGCTGTATCGTCGGAAGGGCGGCGGGTGCGCAGGGTGACCTGGGCTACGGCAGCTATGCTGGCGAGGGCCTCGCCGCGGAAGCCGTAGGTGAGGATGTTCTCAAGGTCGGCGGGAGTGGATATCTTGGAGGTAGCGTGGCGCTCGAAGCAGAGGACGGCATCGGAGGGACTCATTCCGGTGCCATCGTCTATGACCTGGATGAGGGTGCGGCCGGAGTCGGCAATCACCACGTCGACCTGGGTGGCGCCGGCGTCTACTGCGTTCTCCATCAGCTCTTTAACCACTGACGAGGGGCGCTGGACCACCTCGCCGGCGGCTATCATGTTGGACAAGCGGGCGGACAGTACTTTCAAATGGCCCATCGCTTACAGCATTGAGTAGAACTTGAGGATGAAATAGAGCACGGCGGCTATGAGCAGGAGAGTGATTATGCCGATGATGGTGTGCGTCTTGCTCATGTGAGTGCGGGTGCGGCTGTAGTTTCCGTCACGCAGAGACCCTTTGATGTAGGATCCGGGGACGTATTTGCCCTCGGCTTTTTCTTTTTCGGCCGTTCCGTCCACGGCGCCGAACATCTGCTTGCGTTTTTCTTCCTCAGGGTCGTAATACCTGGGGCGGTAGTTGAAAACACGGTGCTCGTTGTCACCAAAAAAATTGAAAAGTCCCATAAGTTTACAAAATTAGTGATATTTTTGTAAGTTATGAAAAAATTGTGGCTGATTCCGGCGGCGTTCTTTGCCGTGAGCTGTGTGCTTAATTTGACCGGATGTCTGATTTCTGACGCCCTGGAGCGATGCGTAAAACCCGCTTTGATGCCTCTCTTGTGCCTGACCACCGTAGCATATATTCTTCCCCGCTCTTCCGGCAGACTACTGCCTCAGGAGACGTGCCACCCCCGGCATCGTAAGAGGGAGGGGCCCACAAGCGAAGCGCAGTGGGAGGGGTCGCGCAGCGACGCTCCAGAGGCAGTAGTCTGCCGGAAGAACGGGGATGGGCTTGCTCTGCTGTTTTGCGGGCAGCTGTTCGGATTTGCCGGAGATACAATGCTGCTGGGCAAGGGATTTTCCTTCTTTGCAGGAGGTGTCGGACTTTTCCTGGCGGGCCATATCTTCTATATTTGCTTGTTCGGCGGCCGCTCGTGGAAAGGCCTCAAAGTCTGGCAATGGGTGGCGGCGCTGGCCGTTTGCCTGGCGCTCGACACAGGCATTATTTCAGCCATCGGAGTTAATGGAGCGATGCTTGCGCCCATGGGAATCTACGGATTCGTGCTTACGCTGCTGATGTTCAGCACATTTGCCGGAGCGCTCAAGTTCGGAGGCGCCACGTGGTGGCTGCTGTTTGCCGGAGCCCTGATCTTCACATTCTCCGACTCTCTTATCGCAGTACGTAACTTCGGCACGCTCAGCCACTTCATGGGAGGCTTCGTGGTGATGCTCACCTACCTCGCCGCCCAAATGCTGCTGGCAGTAGGAGGAGCGAGGCTCGTACTAGGACTCCGATAAACTGGCTCGTACTAGGACTCCGATAGACTGGCTCGTACTTGGACTCCGATAAACTGATGGCTCATCGGCAAGGTTCAGTGTTGGGTCCGAGGGCCTGCTCACGGGAGTTCGTGCTGGATTAGCAGCGAAATGTTTGTCATCCGGCGTTCATCCCCGGGCCAGTCATGTTTTTGGAGGCACAGCGGGCAAGGTGTCGAAAAACCCCGGACACCTTGCCCGCTAATAGCACTTACAAGTGCCTCTGCACCATATTGCCGGGCAAGGTCCCCCACTAAAGATATGCACCTTGCCCGCTGAAGGCATACTTTCGCTGCCGCAGTGCTCATAGCGGGCCAGAGCCCCAATGTTTTATTCTCCAGATAAAGGTTGCCGGGCCCGGAATCCGCTTTTTCAAGCCTGGACGGACGAGTTTCCTGCTGCCGGGCCCAAGATTCGCTTTCCCGGGCCCGGCAACCATGCCGGAGCGGGACGGGCAACAGTTTGTCCTCAAAATAAGGCACATTTGAGGACGGACTGTTTGTTTTCCTTTCCGCCCTAGTACGGCACATCGGAGAGACCTACCGGGTGGG
>CACXCS010000003.1 GCA_902766255.1 uncultured Bacteroidia bacterium | reverse complement strand
TCCAGTTTTCCGGCGAGGGAGCCTTCCGTCTTGACGCGGCCTTCGATGGAAGCCACAATGAGGCCGGCCTCTTCGAAGACTTCCTTGAGAAGGGACAGTACCTGATTCTTAACCTGCTCGAACTGGGGCAGGTGTTCCCGATACTCCTCCAGGATGGCTTCGCAGTGGGGATCCAGTTGATATTTTTTGGCAGACATAGCGTGTTATCAATTCCTATTTCGCAAAAGTACGAAAGTTTTTTTGATAAAAAAACACTCTTCCCCTTGCGGATTCGGAAAAAAGTCGTACATTTGCAGTCCCGTTCGCGGGACTCATTGAGATATGGTGTAATGGTAGCACTACAGATTCAGGCTCTGTCAGTGAGGGTTCGAGTCCTTCTATCTCAACAAAAATAGCACCTGAAAGTTTCAGGTGCTATTTTTATTGAGATTTCACGTTACCCCCGCCCCAAACCCCGCCCCTCGGGGGCGGGACTTAGTCGCTGCGCTCCGTATGCCTGAAAGTTTCAGGTGCTTTTTTTATTGAGATTTCACGTTACACCCGCCCCAAACCCCGCCCCTCGGGGGCGGAAGCGGAAACGTTGATTGTTGTTATCGGATTAAATATTATATTTGAGCCGTTAATCATTTTACTCTAATAATCTTGAAACGAATCTTAGGTTATTTGTTTCACGTCTATTAGTAATAAGCACAGCCTGGCACTGAAATCATTATGGCCGACAATTACCTTGAAAGGCGTGAGGAAGAACTCCGCAATTCTCCAAGACCCACCGTCATGCGCCGAACGCCCTCGCTCGACACATTACTTCTTAAGAACCGCAGCCACAGGGCTTTCGACAATTCCGACCCGGTGGCGATGCTCCAACTTCGGACTATAGTAGCTGTCAACACCAGGATTCCCTCAGGCCGGAACGCCCAGACACTCCGGTTCAAACTGCTCGATGCAAAGAACGGGGGCAGCGGCTTCTGCCGTATGCTGCATCTGGGAGGGTATCTGCCCGAGCTGCATCTGCCTGTTCCCGGTACGGAACCCCGGGCCTTCATCGTGGTATGCAGCACCTCGGAAGAGACGCCTACTGTGGACATTGACCTTGGTATCAGCCTGCAGAGTATGGCGCTCAAAGCAGTCGAGATAGGGCTTAACGCGCTGATTGTACGAGCTTTCGACAGGAAAGAAGTTCGTGAATCCCTGTCCCTGCCGTATGAGCCCCTGGCCGTTCTCGCTATTGGGAAAGGGGCCGACAAGATAGAACTGGAAACGGTCTCCGAAGGTTCCGACTTACGCTACTACAGGCATGACGGCATTCACTTCGTACCCAAAATCCGCATAGAAGACCTGATACTGTAATTGAGTTTTTTGATTCAAAAAGGCTTCTGAAGTATCTTGACCGGCATAAGACAGATGGCTTGATCCCCAAACAATACACCCCGCATCTCTCGACGCGGGGTGCTTGCAATTCTAACCTAAAATTTAACCTATGAAAAAACTATTCGGTTAAAATCAATTGCAAAGGGCGTGCCAAACTAGTTAAGATCGGGATCAAGTTCGACAGAAAGAATCCATACCGGATTGGTAGGGAGGCCACGCTGGTCGGTTTGGACAGAAGCGATATCGTCGATAACCTTGAAACCGTCGATAGTTTCGCCGAAAATCGTGTACTCTCCGTCGAGATGGCGGCATCCGTCCTCGCTCTGGACAATATAGAACTGGGAGCCGCTGGATTCCTTCATGGGGTTGGCGATGTCACCTTTACGGGCGGCAGCCAGGGCGCCCTTCTTGTGGTTATGCCCGGGAACTATCTCTGCCTCAATCTGATAGCCGGGACCACCGGTGCCGTAGCTTGCCTTGTTTTCAGGGCTCTTTGTGAGTGGATCGCCTCCCTGGATCATGAAGTTTTTGATGATGCGGTGGAACTGCAGTCCGTTGTAAAAACCGCTCAAGGCGAGTTTGGCAAAGTTGTCGCGGTGCTTGGGGGTGTCGGAGTACAGGCGGACCTTGATGGTACCGAGCGAGGTCTTGATGTCGAAGACGGGTTCTTCGGGCAGAGTGGCGATTTTATCCATAACTTTTGTTGCTTGTTCGGCCTGGGTGAGGGAATCGACAGCCTCTGTGGTGGTGCCTTCATCCTCTCCGTTGCCGGAATTGTTGTTGCCGCAGCCAGTAAGGGTCAGCAGGCCTGCGACACAGATTAATGTAAAGAGTTTTTTCATTGCTGTCTTGTATTAGCAAGTGTAATAATAAATAAAAACTAGCAAAATTGGGCTGGCAGGGGTGTTAATTATGGGCGGGCATCACCTCGGTCAGCTCCCCGGTCACTGAGTCGATGATGAAGCCACGCACCACAACATCCTGAGGCACAAGGGGATGATTGACTATGGCAGCTACCGTCTTGAGGACGGAGGACTCGGTATCGTGAAATCCCTCAAGCCATTCTGCAATACCTTTTGACTCCCATTCATCCAAAGTGCTTTGGTGAATCCCGCGTTCCAGCATGTGAGGCTTGAACTCCTTGTAGCTCATGTGACAAGCTCCGCAAGTAGAGTGATGCACCACCATAACTTCCTGGACTCCAAGTTCATAAATAGCCACCAGCAGGGATCGGACCGCCGAATCAGTGTCCGACAGGATAAGCCCCCCGGCGTTCTTGATAATCTTCGCGTCCCCGTTCCGGAGACCGAGCGCCCTGGGGAGCAATTCGGTAAGGCGCGTATCCATGCACGTCAGCACGGCCAGTTTCTTTGAGGGATACTTGTCGGTGATATAAGGCTCATAAGCCTTGTCGGCAACGAAGCGCCTGTTGAATTCAATGATGCTGTCTATCATAATAGTGCAGATTTCTCGGACTCGTAAATATACGAATTTTCCCGGAAACCTCTGCCGGTCACCCGCCAGCGGGACCGAATTCGTTTGTTTTGGGCCCGGAGGAAGGCTTTTCCCTGCCGACAGGCCTGATTCTGCGGCTCCCAGGCCAGGAGGAAGGTTGGGGTCAACGGGACTTGGAATCGATGCAGATGGTTACGGGGCCGTCGTTGACAAGGGCGACCTGCATGTCCGCACCGAACTCGCCGGTTCCGACCGGGCGGCCGATCGCAGCGGACATTCGGGAGCAGAACTCCTCGTACAGCGGTATGGCCTTCTGGTGTCCCGCGGCCTCTATGTACGACGGACGGTTGCCCTTGCGCGTGGAAGCCATCAGCGTAAACTGGCTTACCACAATCACTTCCCCGCCGACATCCACGACACTGCGGTTCATAACTCCTGCATCGTCATCGAATATACGCAGGCCGGCTGTCTTCTTGACCAGATATTCTATGTCATCCTCGCCGTCCTCATTACCGACGCCAAGAAGCACCAGCAGTCCTGCTCCAATAGAGCACTTGACCGCACCGCCAATCGTAACAGACGCCTCAGAAACCCTTTGAACCACTACTCTCATACCACAATAATAATCAAATGTAAGACTTTACAATAGCCACCAGCCGCCGGAGTCAAGCATCTTGCGGAATTCCTGCCCAAAGACAGCGCCGTAGCGGTTGAAATAATACTCCTGACGGTCAGGGCCTTCGAGGAAGAAGGAGCCGAAGCTCTCGGCCCCGGCAACGAAGTTACTCTCAATATCCGTTCTCATCACTGCATAAAGGGCGATTCCGAAGAGGTGGTACCAGGCGCCGTAATTATCACCCAACTCTTTGGAATCGTGACGGATATATGCCAGCTTGCGCTGCAGGGGGTCCAGTTCTCGCCCCTTCCTGTGAGGCCGCCCTGCAAGCACATTCTCGCATGTCAGGAAGGTCAGGTAGATGTTGCCCTTGTTCAGAACATAGCTCTCGGCAAAGACATCCAGCGGCTGCACGCCCCTGTCGGGATAGGCCATCAGTCTATCCTTCAGCGCCTCTTCGCAGCCGGTAACGCAGAAGCGGGATGTCCAGCCGCAGGCCAGGCACAGGAAGAGTTTGCTCCGTCCGAAAAGCGGGGCCGGGAATTCCCTCTGCCATCCGGCAATGTGCCTTTCCATCCGGTGGAAGAAGCCATATCTCAGATAGTTGCGGGCCTCGTCCGACCACCGGTGTTCCTCGCCCAGATAAGGGCAGACCGAGGGGAAATGCCGGCGCATCACCTGCGCACAATCCCGCAGAAGCTGCTCTGTATCAATAGGTACCGTTCTTCCGATACGGAACGAAGAGTCTCGCTGCCGCTGAACGTCCGACTGCGGCAAGGTTCCGCTTGCTATATACCCGAGAAGCTTGACAGGAATGGTGTCAAGCTGCCTGATCAAATATGCATCTCCAACTGGATCAACAAGTTGAAGTGCGCTTTGCTGATACTGTTCAATATCGTACCCGTACTCAATGAGCCTGCGAAATTCCCTTTCCTTCAACTTTCTGCTCAAAGAATCGGCAGGGTTGGCAGCACCCGCCCGCCCGACACAGACTAGTATCAGCAGAGACAGAATAACGAAATAACGAACAGGTTTTCCTACAGCCACCCTCAAATATAGGTAAAAAACATGCTCTTTCAATGAAAATCCGTAAATTTGCAGGACAATATGCGCTTCCGCAAGATTCATACTCTCTTTCTGCTCCTTGCTCTGCTGGCCTCTTTCCCTTGTTTCGGCGGCGGGCTCAAATTCCGGTCGGAGCGCATCGACTCCCCCGACGGAACCATGAAACTGACGGTCCTCCAGCCACGTGATGCCGACGGCCCGGTGCCGGGCATACTATGGATTCACGGCGGAGGTTATATGACGGGAGGCTCGTACATGGTGCATGTAACATGCGGCAAAATGCTGGCCGAGCGCTTCGGAGCCGCCGTCGTATCTCCGAACTACCGCCTGGCCTGGCAGGATCCTTATCCTGCGGCGCTCGAAGACTGCTATGCAGCCCTGGAATGGATGTACTCGCACGCTGAGGAGCTGGGAATCGACAAGACCCGGATAGTTGTAGGAGGCGAGAGCGCAGGAGGCGGCCTGGCGGCGGCCGTATGCCTGTACGCCCGCGACAAAGGAGTTATTCCCATAGTCCTTCAGCTGCCTCTGTACCCCATGCTGGACTGCGAGGATACTCCTTCATCGGCCGATAACCACGGCCGCAACTGGGACACCAAACGCAACCATTGGGGCTGGAGGCACTATCTGGGCGACCTGTACGGAAAACCTGATGTAAGCAAATACGCCTCCCCAGCCCGAGAAACCGACTATTCCGGCCTGCCGCCCTGTTACACCTTCGTTTCGGACGGGGAACCATTTTACCATGAGACACTTACTTACGTCCGGAACCTTCGCGAGGCGGGCATCGATGCCAAAGTCGATGTGTATCACGGCGACGTACACGCATTCGACATGCTCCAGCCCGGAAAGGAGCAAAGTAAGCTGGCTCATCAGAGGCTCTTCGAAGAATACGCCCGACTGATGGGCGAATAAAAAAACCGGCCCGACTGGATGACGGACCGGTTATGAATTGTAACACAACGAGTTACTTCCTTCCGAAAGGCGAGACTTTATGTACGCTCCTGCGGCTGGGCATTGCAGCGCTTAAAGCCTTGACAGGCTTGCCGGCCAGAGCGCGAACACGCTCTTTATAGTCCGGGGCTCTCATTTGCCCGTAACCGGAAGATCCGCTGGACGTAACATACGTAAAGCTGATTGAAGTAAGAATATCTACTGTGTAATCGTCACTATCAAGGAAGCCTATCCAATAGCCGGTTCCCTCGTAGGCATAAACAAGCTCATGCTTATCAGTAATGAATAAAGGAATATCATTTCTGCTATACCGGTATTTATCGTCAACAATGTACATCAACACATCATACTCGGTTGGATCACCATTCCATACCGGTCCGGTGTACACGACAGTGCCGGGGTGAATCAAAATGGCTTCATCCTCCGGTGAATAATCAGCATAGAAAGAAACCTGCAGTTCCGCCAGTTCTCCCTCTATGAGCACGTTGCCAGGAGCACCTTCGGGGGCCGCAGAGATGTAGAGCAACTCGGAATAAGGTCCATAACCTTCACTACTGTAGAAAGATTCGGAATCGACCCTGTAATAGCCGGTTATATTTTCATTTATATACTCTTTACTATCGCCAGGCGTGACAGGCTCGGGGAATGTCACCTTGGCGGGAGCCGTAGTGGTGCAAACGCCACGCTTGATTTCCAAAGGGTTGTCACTGGTGATTTTAGCCTCACGCCCATCTGCGGAAGCGACGTATACGGTGATACCCTCACTGAATGTAACAGGAGGAAGTGCTACCCAGAAGCTGGCGGCTTCACTGGAACTCGAGCTAAGGGTTACAGATTTGTCGGGGTCATATAATACAACATAGTCCATAGACAACTCAGGATTCACCTCAATTGAAAAACCGCCGGAAGAATTAGGTGTGACAAAAAATTCACCGGATATTGCTTCCTGGTTGTTTCCCTCGACCTGAATGCCAAGGATAGGAGAAGAATCATCGCCGTAGATGCGTACGTTGAGATAACCGCATACATTCTTGAATGCCAGAGAGTTGTCTTCAGACACGGCGACCATCAGGTTTGCTGCGGGGCCGAATGAATCTTTAGCATATTCCTGCTGAGGCAGAAACCATAGATTCATAGTGCCATCTGACTCAATCACGACTTCTTCGTCGTAAGGGTACGCGGCATAAACCATGGGCAGAGAGCCCTGGGCCTCTACGGCAGCGCCGGGCACGAACTCACCACGGGTGGCACCAGCCTCGCCGGCATATATGTATTGGGCGTTGGCGGTGTTCTTGTCAAAGACAGAAATATCGTCGCCGGTGTTCCAGCAAACATTCTCGCCGCTGGCATAAGTACGGCTGCTCTCGGTAGAAGCAATAAAAACTTTTGAATAAGGGGCATCAGAAGTTATCTGTCCCTTCTGGTTGCAGGCGGCGAAAAGGCACACTGCAGATGCGAGCAAAACTATCCTTTTCATAGCACTACCAATTATAAATGTTAGGATCCTGGGAGATGGGCTCTGTGCTTCCCGACTGAAGGAAGATGTCCGTTGAAAGCAACGGCTGCACCTCTGTCAGAGGCGTTGAATAGGTTTTTTTCATGACGCAACAATAATTAACTATTACTAACAGTCGCAATTTTAGCAATTTAGAGACAAAAAAACAAGTATTTCCTTATAATATGTGTTTTTAGTATCTTTGCAGCTAACATGACACCCGAGAAAACAACCTGGTTTGCCGCGTCCCTGCGTAATGGACAATGGAAGAAGACATCCCTTCGCCTGAGCGAACTGGGTATCGGTCATTTTATCCCTCCTACTTATAATACTTTATTATTCCTGCGCACCGTGAAGTCCAGGGCACTGTCGCTGGTTAACGCAGGACAGATCAATGCCCGGTATTTCATCGACCACAGCACCCGTACCCTCCTTGAAGTCCCCGACAAGCAAATGGAAGATTTTATAAAGGTGGTTGAGAACGAGCCAGAGGCAGAATGCATCCAGGGTTATATCCCTGCCAAGGGCGACAAGGTGGTGGTTACCGGCGGCGCCCTGCGCGGAGTCGAAGGGGAAATAATTGAGATTGACGGAAGCTCTTCCCTGCTGGTGAGGGTGAGTTCACTGCTGTGCGCAAAGGTCAGGATCTCTCGTGACATAGTCCGCCCAGCCGCCTAATTTGTTCAGAAACAACCGTTTTCTTGCCGTAAAAAACCATTTATGGTAAAAAAATATTGCAGGTAAAAATTTTTTATGCTAAATTTGCCCGTTAAATGTGCTAATAAAGTCATACCAGATATGAAAAGATTATTTATTGTTATTGCTGCCGCGTGCATGGTAACTTCCGTTTTTGCCCAGGAAGTAACAAGAACAGAAGACGACAAAACTATCACCATCGTCGAAGCAACCCAGACCCCTGACGGCAAAGTCGAAACCACTACCGTCATCCAGAAAGACCGCGTTTTTGTAAACGGTTTCCTCTACAACTGGGAGCTCAGCGGCGGACTCGGGACTCAGATGTATTACGGCGAGAACGACTGGAAAATGGTGAACAAACTCGAAATGTTCGCATTCCCGTCCATCGACCTTTATCTCACCAAATGGGCCTCTCCCTACTTCGGTGTAGGTATCGGCGCCAACGTGAGCAAATTCAAGGGAATCTATCAGAACGACGGCGATCCCATGACTTTCGCCGTAAGGTTCAAGACCAATGAGCCTTACACCGGTGCCACCATCGCTGACTATGGTTATCAGCATCTCACAAAGCAGAAAGGATATTACGGCAACGTATTCGCCCTTGCACACGTCGACCTTACCAACCTCATCGGCGGCTACAAGGCACAGCGTTTCTATACCCTGGACGCATACATGGGCGGCGGTGTCCTTTTCGGCATCACCGACAAAGCCATTGGAGCTTCCTATAATGCCGGTCTTATCAACAAGTTCCGCCTCACCGACAACCTGAGCATCATGCTCAACCTCCGCGGAGCCCTGGTTTCCGACGACTTCGAGGGCGAATCCAACCTCAGCGAGCCCGACGAGACCCACTTCCTTGCCAACCACAAGCTGGACGGCATCGCCGGTGCCACCATCGGCCTGTCCTGGAAACTCGGCAAGAAGAAGAGCCGCTGGGAGAACACCTACCGCACCAGCACCATCTACTACAACGATGCTGCAATTGCAAGGCGTGACTCCGTCAACAAGGCCCTCACCAAGGATCTTATCGACGCCAATGCCGCCATCAAGGATCTCAACGACCAGCTCGCCAACGCCGGCAACACCCAGTACATCACTGAGGTTCCCGACCTGTGGTTCCACATCAACTTCATCGTCGACCGCTGGGATCTGCTGAACCGCGAGAAGGTCAACCTGCAGTCCGTGGCTGACATCGTGAAGAGCACACCAAGCATCAAGTACCTACTCTGCGGTTACGCCGACAAGCAGACCGCCACGCCTTCACACAACATGATGCTCTCCAAGAACCGTGTCGAGGCCGTGTACGACTACCTCACCAAGGAACTCGGTGTTGATCCCGATCAGCTCGTTACCGACTACAAGGGAGGCGTAGACTACATGTTCTACAACGAGAAGGAACTCAGCCGTTGTTGTATGATTACTGCTATCAAGGAGTAAAACCGCATGAAACAGAATCTTTTACAGAAGATTCAAGATAAATCCATCGTAGCCGGGGTCGTGGGCCTCGGCTACGTTGGCTTACCCCTGGCCGTTGAAAAGGCCAAGGCCGGATTCAGGACTATCGGCTTTGATGTGCAGAAGGACAAAGTCGACATGGTAAATGCCGGACACAATTATATCGGAGACGTAGTGGACAGCGACCTGGCCGCGCTTGTGGCCCAGGGGCGCCTTTCCGCCACAACCGACTTCAGCTTCATCAGCGGAGTGGATTTCGTGGCCATCTGCGTCCCAACCCCGCTGGATGCACACCAGCAGCCCGACATCAGCTACGTGGAATCTTCAACCCGATCCATCGCCAAGTATCTTCACAAAGGCATGATGGTAGTCCTGGAGTCCACCACTTATCCTGGCACCACGGAAGAGCTGATCAAGCCCATCCTGGAAAGCTCAGGACTCAAGTGCGGACAGGACTTCTACCTGGGCTTTTCACCCGAGCGGGTCGATCCGGGCAACCTTATTTACAAGACCAAGAACACGCCAAAGGTGGTCGGAGGGCTTGGCCAGGATGCATCGGAGGTTATTTCTGCCATGTACGAAGCAGTGCTCCAGAGCCCCGTGTTCCGGGCCTCATCCCCCGCCGTGGCCGAAATGACCAAGATCCTTGAGAATACCTACAGGAACATCAACATAGGCTTGATCAACGAATTGGCCATCCTCTGCCACAAGATGAACATCGACCTGTGGGAAGTTATCGAGGCGGCTAAAACAAAGCCTTTCGGCTTCACTCCGTTCTACCCCGGACCGGGCCTGGGTGGCCACTGTATCCCGCTGGACCCGTACTACCTGAGCTGGAAAGCCCGCGAATACGGCTTCCACACATCGATGATAGAATCGTCGATGATGATCAACGACCGCATGCCCGAATACTGCGTGGGGAGGATTTCCGATATGCTCAACCGTCGTCAGGCCAAGGCATTGAACGGGGCCAGGGTGCTGGTCCTGGGCGTTGCCTACAAGCAGGACATCGACGATTACCGCGAATCTCCCGCAATACGGGTGATAGACGGACTCCGGAAGGAAGGGGCCGAGGTGCTCTTCTATGATCCTTACATCCCCCGGTACCGCCGTG
>CACXCS010000002.1 GCA_902766255.1 uncultured Bacteroidia bacterium | reverse complement strand
GTAAGCCTCGTGCGTGTAACCTCGACCTACAGCGTGGGCTCCAAGGAAGGTGGCGCGTACAAGTGCAGGCACGCTCTGCCGTATGCGGCGGATTACGCGCAGCATCTTGAGTTCGCTCCCGGGATTGAGTCCGTAGCCGCTTTTTATTTCTATCGCAGCAGTCCCATGAGCCATCATTTCCCGTACGCGTTCCATGGACTGGAGATAGAGATCGTCCTCGGAAGTGGCTTTCAGGAGGTCGGCAGAGTTCAGAATGCCTCCGCCGCGGGCAGCTATCTGCTCGTAGCTCAGGCCGTTGATCTTGTCAAGAAACTCGGTTTCGCGGCTGCCTGCGTACACAATGTGGGTGTGGCTGTCACAAAAGGCCGGAATCAGCATTCCTCCCTGGGCGTCAATGACTTCTTCATCGTGTCCAGGGTCCGGCCCGTTATGTTCCCGGACCTGACTGCCAAAGTCGATAATGGTGCCGTCGGGGGAGGTGCGAAGCCAGGCGTCACGTATTGTTCCGGTATCGTTCATTTCGTCGCCCTGCTTGCGGAGGATGCCTTTAGGAACGATGCCTACGAGCTCGCCTATGTTCTTGATAATCATAGATATTGTTCTTGTTTTATGAACTGCACTGACTTTTCGATGTAGGGGTGCATGTATGTGTCGGTGTCGATGAAAGGTACCTCTTTGCGGTAGTCAGTGAACACTCTTTCTATGGCAGGGGAAGACTTGGCCGGGCGGCGGAATTCAAGAGCCTGGGCAGCATTGAATAGCTCGATGGCCAGGACCGTTTCGGTGTTGTCCACAACGCGTACCAGTTTGGTGGCAGAATTGGAACCCATGCTTACGTGGTCTTCCTGACCCTGGGACGAGGGTATGGAGTCGCATGATGCCGGCCAGCAGAGGCCTTTATTCTGACTCACTATCGAGGCTGCAGTGTACTGGGGGATCATGAAGCCGCTGTTGAGGCCGGGCTTGGCAACCAGGTATTTGGGAAGGCCGCGCAACCCGTGAATGAGCTGGAATGTGCGCCTTTCGGAGATGCTGGCAAGCTCGGACATGGCTATGCTGAGGGCGTCCATGGGGATAGCTATAGGCTCGCCATGGAAGTTGCCGGCCGAGATGATCAGATCCTCGTAAGGGAAGATGTTCGGATTGTCGGTGGCGGAGTTTATCTCATTCTCTATCACTGACTTGACATACAGGATATTGTCTTTTACTGCACCGTGTACCTGAGGGATGCAGCGGAAGCTGTATGGATCCTGGACATGCTCCTTGTACTGGTTTGCTATTTCGCTGCCCTGAAGAAGCTCGATGAAGCGCTTTCCGGTAAGAATCTGGCCCTGATGGGGACGCAGCTGGTGGGTAAGCGGAAGGAAGGGTTCGATGCGGCCGTCGTAAGCATCGAGGGACATGGCACCGATGAGGTCGGCCCAGCGTGAGAGGCGCATGCTCTTTAGAATGGACCATACAGCGTGCGCGCTCATGAACTGAGTGCCGTTGAGCAGGGCCAGGCCCTCCTTTGACTGCAGGGTGATAGGCTCCCAGCCCTTCTCGGCCCAAACCTCGGCGGTTGGACGGACTTGCCCTTTGTACAGAACTTCTCCCATGCCGATGAGCGGCAGACTGAGGTGGGCAAGGGGGGCAAGGTCACCCGAGGCTCCGAGGGACCCCTGTTCATAAACCACGGGAAGTATATCCTCGTTGAACATGTCTATCAGACGCTGAACCGTCTGCAATTGCACTCCGGAATGGCCGTAAGAGAGGCTTTGGGCCTTCAGGAAAAGCATCAGCTTGACTATCTTGGGCCTGACGGTCCTGCCGGTTCCGCATGCGTGCGACATAACCAGATTATGCTGGAGCTGCGAAAGGTCTTCGAAAGGAATGCTTACATTGTACAGCGATCCGAAGCCTGTGGTTATGCCGTAAAGCGGCCGTTCGAGGTCTTCCATCTTACGGTCAAGGTATTCACGGCATTTGACGATTGCAGCTTCTGCAACTTTAGACAGCGCGAGAGTGTATTTTCCGTCTATTATCTGTTTAAGCTGTTCGAGTGAGATTCGCTCAGTGGAAATATAGTGTATCATTTGTGTTTAAGTGCATTAAGGATTAACTGCTCGTCTGCTGTGTTGGGCAGGGTGACTTTGAGGCCGGAAGTGCGTGCCATCTCCCGTTCGATAGCAAAACGGGCTCCAGGGTTACGTGCCCAGCTGCGGCGGGCTATGCCGTTGTTGACATCCCAGAAAAGCATTTCGCGTATGTGCCTTGCGGAGTCCTCGCTCCCGTCGATCACCATACCGAAGCCGCCGTTGATGACTTCACCCCAGCCTACGCCGCCGCCGTTGTGTATCGATACCCAGGTGGCACCGCGGAATGAGTCCCCGATTACGTTTTGAACGGCCATGTCGGCAGTATACTGCGAGCCGTCGTAGATGTTTGAGGTTTCGCGGAAGGGAGAATCGGTGCCGGACACGTCGTGATGGTCGCGGCCGAGAACTATCGGCGCGGAGATTTCGCCTTTGCGTATGGCCTCGTTGAAGGCAAGGGCAATTTTGGTGCGGCCCTCGCAGTCGGCGTACAGGATTCGGGCCTGGGACCCTACGACCAGACGGTTGCGCCCGGCCTCGCGTATCCAGCGAATGTTGTCGCGCATCTGCCCGGCGATTTGTTCCGGGGCCGTTGCGGCAATGTCTGCAAGTACCTGAACGGCAAGCTCGTCGGTCTTGGCCAGGTCATCGGGTTTCTCGCTCATGCATACCCACCGGAAGGGGCCGAATCCGTAGTCGAAGTAGAGCGGTCCCATGATGTCCTGGACGTAGGAAGGGTATCGGAACCGGCCGTCAGGGAGCAGCACGTCGGCTCCGGCGCGGGAACTTTCGAGCAGGAATGCGTTGCCGTAGTCAAAGAAGTACATCCCCCTGGCTGCCAACGAGTTGATTGCTGCGACCTGGCGGCGCAGCGAGGCCCTCACCGCCTCTTTGAAACGCTCGGGATCCTCGGCCATGAGATGCTTGGATTCTTCCAGACTATAGCCGGCCGGGTAGTAACCTCCGGCCCAGGGATTGTGCAGGGACGTCTGGTCCGAGCCCAGATCGACTTTGATGCCGTCGGCCGCAAGGCGCTCCCAGAGGTCTACTACGTTGCCAACGTATGCAAGCGAAACGGTTTCCTTTGAATCAACGGCTTGACGGATGCGGGGGATAAGCTCGTCAAGATTGTCGTGCAGCTCGTCTACCCAGCCCTGTTCAAAGCGCTTGCCGGCAGCCTGAGGGTTGATTTCGGCAGTTACGCTTACCACTCCGGCAATGTTGCCGGCTTTGGGCTGTGCGCCGGACATGCCCCCGAGACCGGCGGTCACGAAGAGCATACCGCCGCGGTCGTCACCGCTCAAGCCTTTGGCTTGCAATTGTTTGCGGGCTGCGTTCATGACTGTGATTGTGGTGCCGTGAACTATACCCTGAGGGCCGATATACATGTAGGAACCGGCGGTCATCTGTCCGTACTGGCTTACACCGAGGGCGTTGAATTTCTCCCAGTGGTCGGGCTTTGAATAGTTGGGGATGACCATTCCGTTGGTAACGATTACCCTTGGGGCATCTTTATGGCTTGGGAAGAGACCCAGAGGATGGCCGGAGTACATCACCAGCGTCTGCTCGTCGGTCATGGTGGCCAGATATTGCATTGTCAGGCGGTACTGGGCCCAGTTCTGGAATATTGCGCCGTTGCCGCCGTAGATAATGAGTTCGTGCGGATGCTGGGCAACGCGCGGGTCCAGGTTGTTCTGGATCATGGCCATTATGGCAGCAGCCTGGGGGCATTTGGCCGGATACTCCTCAATGGGCCGGGCGTACATAGGATAAGACGGGCGGAATCGGTACATATATATGCGGCCGTAACGTTCGAGTTCGTCGGCGAATTCAGGCGCAAGGGCTGCATGGAGCCCGGCGGGAAAGTACCGCAGGGCGTTTTTCAGGGCAAGGACTTTTTCCTGCGGGGAAAGAGAGTCCTTGCGGCGGGGGGCATGGTTGACAGTGCTGTCCCAGGCCTGCGGCTGCGGCAGCTCAAGAGGGATGCCTGCCAGTATTTCGGCTTGAAAATCAGTCATTTATATGCTTATGTTATTCTCTACTGCTGCTATTATTTGCTGCTCGAGTTCAAGCGCTTCTGCCTGGATTTGTTCGGCGCGCTCAAGAAGCGGTGCAGCGGCGCTTTTGTCAGTAAGGCCGGCGGCATTTATCCGCACGTTGAGCCTTGCGCCCCGGATACCTGCAACTGCGGCGAGTGCTGCAACGCCGGCATCCGATGCACTGGCGGGATTGCCGCTGCGGGCCATCTGCAAGGCCAGAGGAAGGGCTTTGAACGATGCCTCCATGGTCTTGAGGGGAACCGAAGCGGCGTAAAGTGTGGCCTGTTGGATAGCATCGTCCCGGGCTGCTTTTTCCTCCGGCGTGCCCTTGGGCATGCCGAAAGCATCCATAATGCGATTGAAGGCTGCGGTGTCTTCGTCTACCAGCTCAAGCAGTTCGTTGATGAGCGCCTGACCCTGCTCGGCAACGTCGGAAAACTCCTTCCAGCGCTCATCCCAGCCACGTTTGTGGGAGGAAAGATTGGCAACCATGGTGGAAAGGGCGGCGCCAAGTGCGCCCATTGCCGCGGATACGGAGCCGCCGCCGGGAGCCGGGGATTCGGAGGCTGTTTCGCGGGTGAAGTCCTTGAGGCTCATGCGGATAAGGCGCTCTTTAGCGGCCTGGGCCTGCTCGTCTTCCATGAGATACTCTATTACCTTTTCGCGAGGGTTGAAGGGTTTGAGGTCGTCCAGCGACATGGACTTAACGGCTATCTTGATGATTTCTTCTTCGCTGATACCAAGGGACCTCTGCTGACGCTCCAGATAGAACTTGCCGGCATCCAAAAGCACCTGCCTGGGCACCAGACCCACTATCTCGGCACCGGTTACTCTCAGGCCGCGGGCAGATGCGGCGCGGCTTACCTCTTCATAAGCCTTGTGCAGGGGGGTAGCTGTGATGTCGGTTATGTTCATGGATACCTGGGCAATACCGTATTCGTCGATGTACCAGCCTATTGCCTTGCATCCTTTGAGCGTGCCGGGTATCCAGATCTGCTGACCGTTCTCGTCTTTCAGCAATTTGCCGGTAAGGGAGCCGCCCTCGCGGGCCTTGCGGCCTTTCTCTCTTACATCGAAAGCAACGGCCATGGCTCTGCGGGTGGATGTTGTATTGAGGTTGTAGTTGACCGCAATCAGAAAGTTGCGGGCTCCGACATTGGTGGCACCGGTTTTTGCGACAGTGTCGTTCCAGCCGTCCCCGAAGTCGGGCTTCCGGGCAGGGTCGGCCATCTTTTCTGGCAGAGCTTCATATTCGCCGGCGCGGCAGACGGCAAGGTTGCGGCGCTCGGGACTATATGCGGCGGCCTCGTAGCAATAGCAGGGAATGCCGAGTTCTTTGAACATGCGTTCGGCAAGTCCGCGTGCCAATGTGGCACATTCCTCAAGGGTGATTCCAGAAACAGGGATTAACGGCAGTACATCGGTGGCTCCGCTTCGGGGGTGGGCTCCGTGATGCAATCTCATGTCTATCAGTTCCTTGGCCTTGGCCGCTCCACGGAACGCTGCTTCAAGCACAGGCTCGGGCTCGCCAACGAATGTTACTACTGTACGGTTGGTGGCCTCGCCCGGATCGACATCAAGCACTTTTACACCTTGAACTGCGGCGATAGCGGCTACTATGCGGTCTATCACCTGACGGTTGCGTCCTTCGCTGAAGTTGGGAACGCACTCAATGATTCTCTTCATTTATGGTTATCAGTTTTATTCCCAAAAGTAGCCAATTTTTTGCAATTATGTGCTATCTTTGAAGTGTAAACTAACCACAAAAATGAAAGACCTACTTCGTTATCTGGCATCCTTCAAATTCTGGAAGGAACTGTTCATAATGACACTCGGTATGATGATCGCCGCTGCCGCTGTGTATTACTTTATGATTCCCAGCAAGTTAGTCTTAGGCTCCATTTCCGGTCTGTCAATAGTTATTTCCAATCTTTTCGGGATGGCCGGAATTCAGGTGAAAGTATCGGTCGTGGTGATGGCGATAAATGCCATACTTCTTATCATGGCCTGGCTCCTTATCGGCAAGGAGTTCGGAGCCAAGACTGTATACACCGCCATGATACTCGGCCCCATGCTGGAGTTATGGGAGAAGATCCTCCCTTATGAAAAACTTATCGAGCCGGGCATGAATTCCGTTATGGGTGAGCCGCTTCTTGACCTGGTATGCTTCGTGTTGGTTGTAAGTATCTCCCAGACAATCCTTTTCAGAATCAATGCCTCTACCGGGGGCCTGGACATACTGGCCAAGATTGTCAACAAGTACCTTCATTTCGACATTGGCTTGTCGGTAACTGTTGCCGGAGCTATCATATGCTGCACGGCATTCCTCATAAATCCTTTCCGGATGGTGGTTACCGGTCTCGTGGGCACGTGGCTGAACGGTCTGGCAATAGACTATTTCACGGCCAGCCTGAACAAGCGTAAAAGGGTGTGTATCATATCAAAAGATTATGAGCAGATACGCAAGTATATAGTTGAAACCCTCAATCGCGGCTGCAGTCTGTATGAGGTCAAAGGCGGCTACAGCGGCGAGGTCAACATCGAGATCCAGACCCTCCTCACCCAGGAAGAGTTCGGTAACCTCATGAATATGATACGTAAAAGGAATATTCCCGCTTTCATTACCGCTGGCAATGTAAGCGAGATATACGGACTCTGGAACAACCAAAAGCACCATAAAACAAGGAAGGTCCGTCATAAGACAGACCTCCCTGATTGATATTCAGCCGGTTCCTTATTTCTTGAACTTCAGCTGACCGGTAGTTTCCTTGCCGTTCTTGTCCAATGCCTTGATGGTGAATACATTGGTGGATGCACCCATGTCGTACATTGTGGTGTACATGAACCCGAAGTCCATGAGCAGCTCGGTTTTGCCGGATACCGCCGTTCCGGAAGGGAAGTAAGTCTTGAATGAGCTTGCCACCTTTTCGTCGTTCACCAGGTCAATTACCAGGGTTTCTCCGGTAGTGCGGTTCTTGATGTAAGAAACGAGCGTATTGTCGGCTCCGTTCTCGAGGGTGATCGTGAGCTTATCTATCTTGCCGGGGGCGTTCACCTTGATTTTGCATGAAATAGGAGAAGCGTTCAGATCGACGGTGTTGAAAGCGGGATTGGCCTCCCACACAAAATCAGGAGCGGATGTGAAGTGGAACTTTGCTGTGGCGCTCTTGTTGTTGCCGGCCTGGTCCTTAAGGTCGATCTTCATGGTGAAGCTGGTATTGTTCTGTACCGGCTGGCCTTCGATCAAAGTCTCCAGAATGTCAACAAGGTTGAAGTTGGTTGCGGTTTTGCCGCGCAGGCCGGAGCCGGCGCTCATGCCCAGCCTTTGGAGGAAAGCGGCTACAGTGGAGTCGTCTACCAGGTCGAACACCGGGCTCTTGGAGCCGGCGCCTTTGTTGGAGGACACGCCAATGTAGGGATTTGCCAGGATGTTATAGTCGCCAAGACCTAAAGTAATGGTGAGCAGATCGATCTTGCCGGGTGCAGTTATCGAGATTGCTCCGTCAAGGCCTGGGGCCAGCTCCTGCTGGGAGAAGTTGGGATTCGATGCCCAGTTGATAGTGGGGAGGTCGGGGTTGACGGGCTTCTTGCATGAGAATGCAAGGACCGCAAGCAAGGCGGCTAATACGATTTTGGTAACTCGTTTCATATTCTGTCCGTTCGTTAATCCTCCAAAAATACACTATTTCTTTACAAAATGCAAATCCCGTCTACTTGCGGAACCACTCGAGAGATTTTGCGCACAGGTCGGAGATCGCGGCCCAGTCGCCGGAGGCAATGACTGACTTTGGGAAGAGTTTTGAGCCCATTCCCACAGCAGTTACTCCGCTTGCCGCCCAGGCCGAGAGGTTCTCTTGCGTGGGCTCAACGGCTCCAGTACACATAATCATAGCCCACGGCAGGGGGCCGAGGATATTCTTTACGAATGCCGGCCCGCCTACTGTCCCGGCGGGGAACACTTTAACCAGGTCACAGCCAAGCTCCTGGGCCCTGACAATCTCGCTTACCGTACCACAACCGGGGGAGTAGGGAACTCCGCGGCGGTTGCAAAGGGGAGCAACTTCCTCCACAAGGCAAGGTGAAACGATGAAATCAGCGCCCATCTGCATGTATAGGGCCGCGGTAGGGGCATCGAGTATGGTACCGGCTCCGAGAGCCATCTCGGGGCACTCCGCACGTACGAAATCTATCAAAGCCTCGAACACCTTGTGGGCGCCGTCTCCGCGGTTCGTGAACTCGAAAGCGCGGATGCCGCCGTCGTAGCAGGCCTTCACAAGCTTCTTTGTGAGCTCGATGTCTTTATTGTAGAATACCGGAACTATACCAGTCCCGCGAATGATACCGATGGTATCTATTTTCCTGAATTTAGCCATGTTACAAAAACTAATCCGTTCAGAATGACTTGCGCCTAGCGAGATACGCGTCCGCTGCCGCCACCGTGCATGAGGCCTTCGACCTCGGATACGGTCACGCGGTTGTAGTCGCCGATGATAGTGTGTTTGAGTGCCGATGCTGCAGCGGCGAACTCGATCGCCTCCTGGTCGGTGGGGTAGCTGAGCAGGCCATAAAGCAGGCCGCCCATGAAGGAATCGCCTCCGCCTACACGGTCGACGATGTGGGTGATGTCGTAGCGTCTGCTCTGCCACAGAGTCTTGCCGTCATACAGTACGCCGCCCCAGGTGTTGTGGTTGGCGTTGATGGAGCCGCGGAGTGTTACAGCCACCTTCTTGCAGCGGGGGAAACGCTCCATAAGCTGGCGGCATACGCTCTCAAAGCGGGTCTGGTCGATTTCGCCGCCGGTCTTCTCGGCGTCGAATCCCTCGGGCTTGATGCCGAATTCCTTCTCGGCATCCTCTTCGTTGCCGAGTATGAGGTCGCAGCCTTCCACCAGTGCAGGCATCACCTCCGATGCGCTCTTGCCGTATTTCCAGAGCTTTTTGCGGTAGTTGAGGTCGCAGCTGACTTTGACTCCCATCTCATTGGCCACCTTGATTGCTTCCAGACAAGCGTCGGCCGCACCCTGGCTGAGGGCAGGAGTAATGCCGGTCCAGTGGAACCAGTCGGCACCCTCGAGCACCTTGTGCCAGTCCACCATGCCGGGCTGGATCTCGGAAATTGCCGAGTGGGCACGGTCATATACGACCTTGCTGCCGCGCGCCACGGCGCCGGTTTCAAGGTAGTAGATACCAACGCGGTCGCCGCCGTAAACAACTCCGTCAAGCCCGACGCCGAGACCGCGCAGCTCAGCTGTGCACATGTCTGCTATATCATTCTTTGGCAGGCGCGTTACAAACTGAGTATCGACGCCGTAATTGGCCAGCGACACGGCCACGTTGGCCTCGCCGCCGCCGAAGGTTGCATCAAACTGACGGGCCTGTCCGAAGCGCAGGTATCCCGGTGTGGAAAGGCGAAGCATCACCTCGCCGAATGTTACTACTTTTGCCATATTATTTTAAATCTTCTGTTGCACACCAGTCCATATCGTTGTAGTCGTCGTTCTCGCCGCACATTCCCCAGATGAAAGTGTAATTGCGTGTCGCGCAGGCACTGTGGATACTCCATTGCGGGGATATGACAGCCTGCTCGTTATGCATCCAGATATGGCGGGTTTCCTGGGGCTCTCCGCAGAAATGGCAAACTGCCGCATCAGCGGGAAGCTCGAAGTAGAAATACACCTCCATACGGCGGTCGTGGGTATGCGCCGGCATGGTGTTCCAAGTGCTGCCCGGGGCCAGCTCGGTCATGCCCATCTGCAACTGGCAGCAGGGGACTACCTCCTTGACCAGCAGACGGTTGATGGTGCGTTCGTTGCTTTCTTCGAGGCTGCCCAGGTGCATGACCACTGCGTCATTCTTGCTTACATGCTTTACGCCAGTTTCGCGATGTGCGGTGGCGGAGCAGAAGTAGAAATGCGCGGGGTTCTTGGGATCGACGCTCTTGAAAGTTACGTGGCGGTTTCCGCGGCCCACGTAAAGAGCTTCCTTGAAAGGAATCGTAAACTCCTCGTCGCCTACCTGGACCTTGCCGGTGCCGCCCACATTGATGATTCCGAGTTCGCGGCGCTGGGTGAAGAAGTCTGCACGAAGCACGTCGGGAGCACTCAGCAGCAGGTCTTCGGTGACCGGTACGGCTCCGCCCGCAATGATGCGGTCGAACATCGAGTATACCATGTTTATCTCGTCGGCGACCATAAGGTTCTCGACAAGGTATTCTTTACGAAGCCGCTCGGTGTCGTAATGCTTTGCGTCAACATTGCTTGACGCTTGTCTTACTTGGCAATTGATTTTCATATCACTAAGGTTGTTTTCCGATATAAGCTAAAATGCCTCCGTCAACATATAGTATGTGTCCGTTTACGGCGTCGGAGGCGTGTGACGCAAGGAACACTGCAGGTCCGGCGAGTTCCTCGGGTTGGAGCCACCGGCCTGCCGGAGTTTTGGCGCAGATGAAACTGTCGAAGGGATGGCGGCTGCCATCGGCCTGCGGCTCTCTCAGCGGTGCTGTCTGGGGAGTAGCTATGTAGCCCGGTCCCAGACCGTTGCACTGTATGTTATACTCACCGTATTCAGAGCAGATGTTCCGGGTGAGCATCTTGAGCCCTCCTTTTGCGGCAGCATAGGCGCTTACAGTCTCGCGGCCCAGCTCCGACATCATGGAGCAGATGTTTATAATCTTGCCCTCGCGACGTTCCATCATCTCCGGAACTACTGCGGCTGAGCAGATATACGGTCCTACCAGGTCAATGTCAATGACCCTCTGGAACTCTTCACGCTTCATTTCGTGCATGGGGATGCGCTTGATGATGCCTGCGTTGTTGACCAGGATATGGATAGGGCCGACCTCGGCGTGGATACGCTCTACGAGGGCTTTTACCGCACATTCGTCGGTAACGTCGCAAACGTACCCATGGACGTTGGTTATGCCGGCCTCACGGTAGGCCTCAAGCCCTTTAAGCATCGAGGCTTCATTGGAGGTATTGAAAATGATGTTGTCTGCACCGGCATCTACGAACGCCTTTGCTATCGAGAACCCTATTCCGTAGGCGGCACCTGTGATCCAGGCGTTGCGCCCTTTAAGTGAAAACAGATCTTTCATTGCTTGTTTACTGTTTCAAACCAGCTTTCACATGTCTTGATATCGCCCTTTGACCAGCAGGAACCGAACTTGTAGCGGAGTACTTCGCCGCTACGTATCTGCTTGGTACACAGGCCATGTATACCGTCGGTGGATGGCCCGGCCCAATGGGCGTCCTTCATGATTACAGCAACGCCGAGCATGCCGTTTTCGGGCTCGATGCTCTGGTCGGATGCATGTTCCCAGATGGCGTAGCGGTCGCCTCCGCACATCTCGTTTTCGATGGTTTCCTGGGTTGGATGGCGGTTGATTCCGGCGGCGACGGTCAGTGTCTCGGATCCGCTGAAAACATAGGTATCCTCAACATCGCAGAAGTATGTGCCGGGGCGGACGGTAACCTTCTTGTCCAAGGTCACCTGGATGCCGGGAACTGCCTCCCACTCGGGATAATGAAGCACGAATACCACTTTTGCGGGATTCTGCTCCAGGATCTCGTATGAACGGTAATTTGTTGAAGGATAGCGCAGAGTATCGCAGATTAGCGGGGCGGAAGCGCCACCGCCAAGCGATACGGCCACCTTGTAGCAGTCCTTTCCGCCATGGTCATGATGGTAGTAGTCGGGATCTTCCTGAGCGCCCTTGTACCATTCGTCCGCCACGAGGGCACCCGGCTTCTTGACCCAGATGTCGATGCCGGGCGAAGTGGGATTGCCTTCAAGGGCCTCTCCGTAAAAGCGTCCTGCCACAAGGTCGTTTTCGAATACGAAGTCGTCGGCCCTTTCCGGGACGGCACGGGCCATGACCTTTACTTCAGATGTATGCTTGCAGGCAGCCAGCGACAAGAGCGCGAAAGCCAATATGACGAGTCTTTTCATTATTTACAACTCAATAGGTTTGTACTTGGGTACCAGAGACTTCATGATGCTCCATGCAATCAGGTATGCCAGACCGCAGAAGCAGAACATGATGAAGTAGCCCGCAGGCTTGCCTTCGAATCCGAGGAATGTGAACGCTGCTCCCTGAGTTTCGGCGTAGGTGAACAGGTTACCTGCCACCTTCTGTATGATCATGGAGCCAATACCTCCCGCCATTGCACCTATACCGGTAATGGTGGCGATGGTGCTCTTTGGGAACATGTCTCCGATGGTTGAAAAGAGGTTGGCGCTCCATGCCTGATGCCCTGCGCCCGCCAGACCGATAAGGATAGCCGGCCACCAGGGCGAGTCGAAGCGTATTCCAAGAGGCTGTGCAAACAAAGCGGCCAGGGGGAAGAAGGCGAAGATGAGCATGGCGAGCATTCGTCCGGCATAAGGATTCATGCCTTTCTTGTCAACGAATATCTTGGGAAGATACCCTCCGCCGATGGAAATCACCGTCACGATGAGGTACAGGGTGAAGATAAGCCACTGGCCCAGGGGAGAAGTTGCGGGTGCATGGAACTGGTTGCTGAAGTACGAAGGAGCCCAGAAAAGGAAGAACCACCAAACACCGTCGGTGAAAAACTTGCCGGCAATGAAACTCCAGGTCTGCTTGTACTTGAAGCACTGGATGAAGGGGATGGACTTTTCGGGCGCTGCGGCAGCCTCTGCGGCCTTTGCGGCAGCCTCCGCGGCATCGTCCTGGTGGATGTAGGTGAGCTCCGCCTCGTTCACGCGTTTGCTCTTTTCCGGCTTCTCATACATGAATGCCCAGAAGAACATCCAGATGAAACCCAGGCCACCGATGATGATGAATGCCATCTCCCAGCCAAATTTGACGGCCAGCGGCGGTATGAGCAGGGGAGCTGCGAGTGCACCTACGGATGCACCTGCATTGAAGATGGAAGTGGCGAATGCCCTGTCCTTCTTGGGGAAGTACTCGGCCGTGACCTTGATGGCGGCAGGGAAGTTGCCGGCCTCGCCAAGCGCCAGGATGCCGCGGCACAGCAGGAACAGATACACAGAGGTAGTTGATACTGCCAGAGCGATGTTTGAACCAGCTTCTACTGCCTTCATTGCGGCGACGGAGTCGAGGCCTACTATATGGGTGGTGGCCCATCCGCAGGCGGCATGCATGCACGCGCCCAGCGACCAAACTCCAATGGCGATAAGGTAGCCTTTCTTGGTGCCCATCCAGTCCACGAACTTGCCTGCGAACAGGCAGCAGATTGCATAGAAGATGGAGAAGAAGCTGGTGATGGTGCCGTAGTTGGCATCGGTCCAGTGGAACTCAGGCTTGATGAACTCCTCGTATGTGAGAGAGAGCACCTGCCTGTCCAGGTAATTGACGGTGGTTGCCACAAACAGCAGGCTGCATATCCACCACCGCCAATTGGTCATGAGTTTGCTTTGGGTACTCATATACTTTTAAATCACTGCTTTAACGGCCTCGCGCATGCCTTCCATATGGATGAGGGCAAGGGCTTTGGTGAGGAAACGGGTAAGGTTGGGGATGGCGTTGAGGTCTTCGCCCCAGATGAACTCGGCACCAAGAACGCCCTGTGCAACTTTGGCAACATCGCCCGTGGCCCAGAGTTCCTGGAGGAGTCCGGTAATCTTGGGATCATCGTTGGGAACGATTTCGTCATCACCCCTCTTGCCACCCTTGTAATAGGTGATGATGCCGGCCAGACCGAGCACCAGGCCTACGGGAAGCTCGCCCTTGCGCTCCAGATAGGTCTTGAGACCGGGGAGGTCGCGGGTCTTGAATTTGGGGAAGGAATTCAGCATGATGGATGTTACGAAGTGCTTTACGAAAGGATTGCGGAAGCGTTCCATAACATCGGCGGCGAATTTCTCGAGTTCTTCCTTGGGCAGATTGAGCGTGGGAAGAAGTTCGTCGAACATAACTTTATGCACGAATTTGCCGACAACGGGATCCTCGCAGCATTCCTTCACAGTGTCCAGGCCGCTCAGGTAGCCGACGGGGGACAGCACGGTGTGGGGCCCGTTCAGCAGGGTGACCTTACGCTCATGGTAAGGAGCCTCGCTGGGAACGAAGAGCACGTTGAGACCGGCCTTGTCGGCAGGGAACTCGTCGGCTATTTCCTTGGGGGCCTCGATGACCCAGAGATGGAAGATCTCGGCTTTGTCGAGCAGGTTGTCCTGATAGCCAACCCTTTCGCACAGCTGGGCGGCATTGTCGCGGGGATAACCGGGAACGATTCGGTCCACCAGTGTGCTGTACACTCCGCAGCTCTCTTCGAACCAGGTACGGAAGCCCTCTGGAAGTTTCCAAAGGTCAATATACTGGCGTATGCACTCCTTGAGATGCTTGCCGTTCTCGAAAATCAGTTCACAGGGGAAGATGATGAATCCCTTTGAAGGATCGCCTTTAAAGCACTCCCAGCGATGATAGAGCAGCTGTGTGAGCTTGCCGGGATAGGAGGAGCAAGGTGCGTCGTCAAGCTTGCATGCCGGATCGAATGCAATTCCGGCCTCGGTAGTATTGGAGATCACGAAGCGCATCTCGGGCTGCTCGGCCAGCTTGAGGTAGGCCTGGAAGTCCTCGTAAGGGTTGATGCCACGGGAGATGACGTCGATAAGGTCAACGCTGTCGACGGGCTCGCCGTTCTGCAGGCCCTGGAGGTTGAGGTGGTACAGGCCGTCCTGCTCGTTGAGCCAGCTGACCATACCCTTCTCGATGGGCTGTACGACTACTACGCTTCCGTTGAAGTCGGTCTTTTGGTTGGTTTTCCAGATGATCCACTCAATGAATGCGCGGAGGAAGTTGCCTTCACCGAACTGGATTACCTTTTCGGTGTACTGTTTCGCCTGGGGGGCGGATGTGCGGTTTAATCTTTCCATATGATAGTGAGTTTAAAAATCGATTTTAGTGTCGTTTATCTTGAAATCGGCAAAAACAGCGGTACTCTGCTTGGAGTTGTCGCCGGAGTTGACACCGAGGCCTACGTGAAGGGTTTCGGAGAGGGAGGTGAATTCTTTGGAAGAAGCGTCACCGAAAGTTTCGCCGCCATCAAGCGAGTAGCTGAACTTCAGAATCTTTCCTTCCCGCTTCATTCGAATTACGATGTCGTTTCCGCTTGTTGATGGAGCTTTCAGGGAAAAACCGGAACGATCACTGCCAGCGGCTGGACGGAAGTTTCCGTAGTAGCTGCCGCCACCTATTCCGTATACGAGGTCAGTAGCCGTTGCAGAAACATTTCCGTCAATAGCCATGATGCCTGCAACAGCCTGGTTGCTGCCGGATTTCTGTGGAGTATAGGAGACTAGTTTCACTGTGGCTGTAAAGTCTCCGGTAACCTCACGGTACACGAAACCAAATCCCTGGGCCTTGCTTTCCCATTTGCCGGTGGATGCGATGCTGAGCTTTCCATCGGTTACTGCATAGGTGGCTGTGGCGTTGTTGTTCACCCAGCTCCAGCCCTCTGAAAGGCCTGCCGCGGGTTGATCCGGATTATCGGGATCGTCGGGATCGGGATCGGTGGGATTATCATCGCTACCGTTATATCCTGAAACGCCTCCGTTGTTGACAGCAACTGGAGCTTCGGTCCAACCGAGCTTGCCGTAACCGGCATTGGCCTTAACAACCGCCGGGACGTCGGCAGCAGGGGTTACGATGTAGCTGTATGATGGCTTGAAGTCGTTGTACGTGAGCGGAGTAATGGTGCTTCCATTATATGATGTATACTTGATGTTGCTGAGCGGATACGGGTCTTTTGCCTTGGCGGGACGGTTGACATACACGTTCTCTGTGGGATAGAGATAGCCCGCTACGCTGCCCTGCAGGTTGGATTCGTTACTCTCCTTGGCGGGGTATGTGCAGATGTCGGTAGGCAACTGAACAGCGTCGAAGTAATTGTATTCAACCAGCACCTTGGCCCCGTATGCCGAGCCTGCGCCGTAGGTAGTGCATCCGTCATACAGGTTGTTGTATGCATGAGCCCAGCCGAAGCGCACGCGAGGGTGGCGGGAACTGGAACCGTCAAACCAGTTGTGGTGGAAGGTGGCGGTGATTGCCGCATCGGCACTGGCACTGTTGGAGTGGCCCACGAGGCAGCTCTTCTGCGTCTTTATGTAGCGGCACCAACTTACGGTCACGTTCTTTGTGGCGTGGGTGATGTCGGTACTTCCATCTTCGTAATCCTTTGTCTGATTGAGAGATGTGAAGGTGCAGTGGTCAACCCAGACTCCTTCGGATTCCTGCATGCTGATTGCATCGGCGCCATTATTGGCCTTGGGCTGCTGGAAGTTGATGTTGCGTACGATAATATTCTTGGAACGCACCAGGAATAGGCCGATGCGGTCCATCACAAAACTGTCGGTGCCGTAGAAGCTGATGTTGCTGACTTCCTTGACGTCGAACCAGGGATGTGCTTCGCTGAAATCGCGTCCGTCGCCGGGCCCGAAAGTGCCGCTCAGCCAAATGATGGTAGGAGTTCCGTTGTACTTCTTGCCTTCTGATTTG
>CACXCS010000001.1 GCA_902766255.1 uncultured Bacteroidia bacterium | reverse complement strand
GCGTCGGATAATCTCGTACAGCAGCGGCGAGAGGGTGAAAACAGCCACGGCAAGGATAAGGTACATTGCCACCGGCGGAAGCTGGGTATAGGTTTTCATCATGTAGCCCAGGGCCGCTACAGGCAGGTAATGCACGATGTAGATGCCGTAGCTGGAACGGGTCATGTAACCCGCAAAAGCCCCCGTGCGGTCGAACTTTGCTTTGAACCAGCCCATCATCGCAAGGCACATCAGCCAGCCGTACAGACAGTTGAGGGGACTCCCAAGGTACTGCGGCGAGGTGTTGTCCTGCCCGAACGTGGTGCCTATGAGGATGGCGCCCGAGACGGCAGCACACGCCATCAGCGGGATCCAGGCCTTGGAGACTTTCTCCTGCACATCGTCGTGCGAGAATACGAAGTAGCCCATAAGGAACGGCACCAGATAGAACAGCGGCTTGTAGAGGTTCAGCAGACCGTCGGGCGATTCGGGGCGCGGATTCTTTATGAGCGTCTGCTCTCCCGCCCAGAAAAGTACACCCAGAAGTATGATGACCACGATATTGGCTTTGCCGCACCAGGTCCAGAACTTGTCTTTGCGGTCGACAGCCCGCACCGGCAGCAGTACGAGGCACAGCAGCCACAGCACCTGGATGAACCACAGGGGGCCCGTGCCGCTGATGGCCATCATGATGTACTTCGCCACAGCCGGCATGCCGTCGAACACGCCTGTCCTGGCAGCCACGGCCGTATTGAAATAGCCTATCATCCAATGGAATACGAACAGGCCAATGGTGCCGGGAACCAGCAGTTTGCGGGTTCGTGCCCTGAACCACTCCCCGGAAGGATACTTGTCCAAAGCATAGCGGGCGCTGACTCCGGCCAGCAGGAACAGCAGCGGCATGAACCACGGATACAGGATATACATCACTACATCCTGATATTGAGGATACTCCGGAAACTCTCCAAAACCTCCGATTCCGCCAAATACTCCCTTGTTGTTATAGAAATAGATAATATGGTACAGAAGTACCAGAAGAACGGTCACCCAACGCAGATTGTCGATCCAATGCTTTCTCATTTGGGCAGGCCCTCCATTACCTGATCGATAGCGTTCTGGATGATTTCAGTCTTCAGCAGTGCCATGCCCTTCTGGTCGCCAAGAAGCAGCAGGGCATCGCCGGTTTTAATGTCATAGATTTTACGTGCATCGCGGGGAATTACTATCTGGCCTTTGTCGCCCACCTTCACCACGCCGAAGATGTATTTGCCGTCATTCTCTTGCATTTGTTGGAAATGTTGGAAATTTCCTACAAATATAGCACTATTATTAAAGAATTACCAGCAGTCACCAAATAATTTGCTACATTTGGGGAAATGATTTGTCAGAGTTGTCCTATGGCCCCGGATGTAAACGCACATATTCACACACCCTATTCCTTCAGTGCTTTCGGAAGCATTTCCGAGGCTCTTGACAAGGCTGCCGCCGAAGGCGTGAGGGTAGTGGGAATCAACGATTTCTATTCTACCGATGGCTTTCTGGAGTGGCGCGCCGGATGTGCTGAACGGTCTCTCTATCCCCTCTACGGAATAGAATTCATAGCCCTTGATACTGGCATGCAGGAATCGGGCCTCAGGGTTAACGATCCCGGCAATCCGGGCCGTATCTATTTGAGCGGCAAAGGTTTGGCGTGCCCTCCGATTTTGGGCGGCGATTCTGCGGAGGCACTTGCCCGCGTGCGCCGGGAGGCCAATGCCCAGACAGCCCTCATGTGCAGCAAACTCAACGAATACCTCCGTTCGGAAGGGCTCACTGTTCAGCTCGACTTTGAACAAATCAGAAGCGACCTTAGCTGCGGGCTTGTGCGTGAGCGCCATCTGGCCAAGGCATTGCGCCTGGCACTTTATCCCGGTTCCGAGAATCCTGCAGCATTGGAGAATGAGCTGCGCAGCCGCCTGCTCAAAGCCGGAGGTCCCGCATTTGTGCCCGAGGATCCTGCCGCCTTTTTGCCGGTTGAGAGTGTACAAGGTATCATCAAAGCAGCGGGCGGCATAGTTACATATCCCTTCCTTGGCGATAATACAAAAGGAGGCTTTACCGACTTTGAAGGGGATCTCCAGCAAGCCGTCGACAAGCTTCGCTCACTGGGCATTTGCAGCGCCGAATTCATCACTACGCGCAATTCTACGGCCGTTCTGGAGCAATACTCCGCATACTTGGAGGACGATGGATTCATAGTGAGTTTCGGATCCGAACACAATACTCCCGCCATGGAACCGCTGCGCCTTCGCACCCGCGATTCCGAGGCCCTCAGCGATAAACTTCTCGCTGCTGGCTACCGCGGTGCATGCGCCATCGCAGCCCATCAAGCCGGCCTAAGGCTCCCCAGGACGGCGATGATAGAAGAAGGAGATAAACTGATTCAGCAAGTCCTTTCGGCATGAAAACAAAGGCAGTCAGACTTTACGGCAAGGCCGACCTCAGGCTCGAGGAGTTCGAGCTTCCGCAGATGCGTGACGATGAAATATTCGCCCGGGTGATGACAGACAGTTTGTGCATGTCATCCTATAAGGCTGTCCATCAGGGCGGAGACCACAAGAGGGTTCCTGAAGATATAGGTACGAAGCCCGTGATAATCGGGCATGAATTCTCGGGCGAGATACTGGAGGTGGGCAGCAAATGGCAGCACAAATTCAGCAAAGGCGACAAGTTTTCCATCCAGCCGGCTATGTGCTACCCTTATGGGCCAGCCGGCCTGATGAGTGCCCCGGGCTATTCATACCCTTTCGCCGGAGGTGACGCAACTTACATAATCATCCCCAACGAAGTTATGGAGATGGACTGCCTGCTGACTTACACTGGCCCCGGTTTTTTCCCTGCATCCCTTGCCGAGCCGCTTTCTTGCGTGATCGGTGCCATGCACGCCTGCTATCATGTGCCCCCTGGAACATATAAGCATAGTATGGAGATTAAAGACGGAGGCAAACTGGCACTGCTGGCAGGAGTCGGTCCGATGGGGCTTGCCTGTATCAACTATGTGCTTCACCGTGAGGATCGCAGGCCTTCGCTCTTTGTGGTCACCGACATCAACCAGGAAAGGCTCGACAGGGCGGCGCAGCTCTATACTGCAGAATTCGCCGCGTCCCGGGGCATTGAACTCCATTATGTGAATACCTCTGATCTGGAAGACCCCGTGGCCGGACTGCGGGAACTGTCGGGAGGCACCGGCTACGACGAGGTAGTGGTGATGGCGTCCGTGCCCTCGGTGGTGGAACAGGCGGACGACCTTCTTGGCCAGGATGGTTGCCTCAACTTCTTCTCCGGCCCGTCGAAGTCGCCGTTCAAAGCACCGTTCAATTTCTATAATGTGCATTATGCATCCACCCATGTTGTCGGCACCAGCGGAGGCAATACCGAAGACATGAAGGAGGCCCTGGACATAATGGGGCGCGGCCTTGACCCGGCGGGAATGGTAACCCATGTAGGCGGACTCAATGCCGTGATAGACACTACCCTCAACCTGCCCTCGATACCCGGAGGCAAGAAGCTGATTTATACCCATGTAGATATGCCGCTAACGGCCATAGCTGACTTTGGCAAAGTAGGTAAACCAGTGTATGACGCCCTGGACGCGATATGCAAGGCGCATAATTCACTGTGGTGCGTTGAGGCCGAGGATTATTTGCTCTCTCATGCTGGTGAACTATAGATTAGCCCGTTTTTAATTTCACCTGCTGGCTCTGCCGCATCCTGGCAGGAGTCATCCTTGCGGGGAGTCAAAAGGATATAACACTCTTGAAAATTCACTTCTTAAACCGGGCGTAGCTGTTTAACCATGCTCGGTTTTGCATGCAGTCGGGATGTTCCCCAACGAAAAAAGAAAGCTGCAGGTCGGGCTTGAACGGTGCCCAGTTGCCGCAGATAAGTCCGTCAAAAGCAACGACGGGCTGGAAGATGCCACTGTTGTTATGGGCTTTATGACTGAACTGAGGCGGCAATACTATGTCGCGGCTCTTATATCCTATGAGGTACTCATCGTATGGTGGAATAAGCAGATAGCATCCTTTACGGAAACCCCTGGTGCGGCAGTCTTGTGTCAGATAGAACTCCCTGCCTTTCCATCGTTCGGTGCGTAAGGCGCTGCCCAGCAATGCAATACCGCGCCTGCAGTCGCTTACGTTCAGTCCCGACCACCACACGAAATCCTCCAGCGTGGCCGGCTGGTGGCTGTTAAAGTACTTGAATGTCAGGCGTAACAGCGATTCATCGCGATTGATTCCGGCAGGACGCGGGCCGACCTTACTGGCGGCGAGGGCATAGCTTGCTTTCATCGGCAGAAGGTCTCCGCTGCACAGTACTCCGGTGAGTTCTGCCATGCGTATGTGGTACGAAAGCCGGTGATCGTCAATACGGATGTCTTTTTCAGCCAGAGCGGACACGAAATCTTCCTTGGTGACTGAACCCTTGTCCGCCGCCGTCTGCGCAAGTATATCACGGTAGCGCCTGTATTCTTCTTCGGGGATGGAAATCTTGTTGCTGGCCATCCAGCCGTTGATGACGGCGGTCGACTTGGGGCCGCAGAGCTCCAGGAATGGCCAGTAGTCCCCGGCCGAAACCAGCTGCCAGGTGCCGCGCATCAGGTGCAGGCGGAGAATCTCCCCGTTGTCGAAGGCTTTTTTGAACGCTTGTTCGGACGGACGCCGTGTGCGCATTTCCACGGCCCAGCGCATAAGACGGTATTCCTGTGCCTGCATTGCTCCAAAGCGGCTCACTACCTCGGCAGGGGTATTGAACTGAGGCGCAATGAGTTGCTGATTGAGGAGGCGGAGGGTTGCGGGATTCATTTCCTTGGTTCCATGTGCAGCGTGACCAAAGTATCACGGCCGAACCGCTCTTTGAGTTTCCGCTCGATGGCGGTAGCATGCTCGTGGGCGATATGCAGCGGAAGGTCCCCGTCCATGCGTATGTGGGACTCGATGGCGACTCGGTTTCCTATCCTGCGGGTGCGGAGGTTGTGCGGCTCCGACACATCGGGAACGGATGTGATGATACTCTCAATTTCCTTTTCCTCACCGGCCGAAAGGGACATGTCGGTGAGTTCGCCCATGCTGTCTTTGAGCAGGTCCCAGGCCACTTTAAGGAGCATTGCTCCCACTACGATTGACGCCAGCGGATCGAGCACTGCCCAGCGTTCGCCCAGCAGAATAGCTCCGCCTATACCGATGGCCGCACCGATGGAAGAATAGGCGTCGCTCCTGTGGTGCCAGGCATTGGCTACTACTGCCGGAGAGTCCAGCTTGCGCCCCTTTGATACAGTATACCGGTATAAGAGCTCTTTGACGACTATGGATGCGAGCGCCGCCCAGAGGGCCAGCTTCCCGGGGACTTCAAGCATCTCCCCTCCCAGCCAGTGTGCGAATTTTACAGCGCCCGAAACGATGATTCCAATGGCGGCACCCACTAGCGCCAGGCCCACGAACAGGGTTGCCATCGTTTCAAATTTGCCATGTCCGTAGTCGTGTGACTCGTCCTGCGGCTTGGAACTCACCTTGACGAAAACCAGCACGATCAGGTCGGTGAAGAAGTCCGACAAAGAATGCACGGCGTCAGCTATCATTGCTGCGCTGTGACCCAGAACTCCGGCCACGAACTTGAATGTGAGCAACACCAGATTACCGGCACTGCCCACCAGCGTGACTTTGTAGATTTCCTTTTCGCGTGTCATCACTCCGCCTCCTTGCATGGTTGCAATTTCAAAAGTACAAAATAATTCAGTATATTGGCAGTTCAAACGATATATTATGAATATTTTTGAAGAAGCCTGCCGCTGCCTTTTATGTGTCGATGCCCCCTGCAGCAAAGCCTGCGGCAAGGGAGACGTTGCCCGTGCCATCCGTTCAGTACGTTTTGACGATGCCGCTCTGGCGGCCGGCTGGGTAGCCGGCTGCTCCGATGCCGATCTTGATGCCGCAGCTGATGCTTGCATACACTATGACCGGCCGATACGGATCAAAGAGCTGGTAAAAGCTCTGCCGGCCCCTGTTTCCCCAGGGCCTGAGGCTTTGCCGTCGCTGGCGATAGACTTCTGCGGCATACATTGCGAGAATCCATTCTTCCTGGCATCCTCTGCTGTCTGCACTAATTACGAGATGGTTGCACGTGCCTTTGATGCCGGCTGGGGCGGCGTTTTCTACAAAACAATCTGCTTTCAGGATATCCGCGAAGTATCGCCTAGGTTCGATGCCGTCAAGCAGCCGGACGGAAACTTTGCCGGTTTCCGCAACATGGAGCAACTGAGCGAGAATCTAGCCGAGGTGGATTTTGAAATACTGCGGAGGCTCAAACGGGATTATCCTTCCAAAATCGTAATAGCCTCAATCATGGGACAGACCGAGCAGGAGTGGATAACACTGGCAAAAAAGGCCGAAGAAGCCGGATGTGACGCTGTGGAGCTCAATTTCTCCTGCCCTCAGATGCGCGAGACTGGCATGGGATGCGACGTGGGCCAGGATTCTGAGCTTGTAACCTTTTTCACTACTTATGTGAAGCGTAACGTCAGCATTCCGGTAATCCCAAAGATGACTCCCAATATCGCCCACATCTCGGAGCCGGCTATGGGGGCATATTTTGGAGGCGCCGATGCCATTTCCGCCATTAATACAATCAAGTGCGTCACTATGGGAGAAGGGTCCGAAGTCAGTGGCTGCCAGACAGGCTCCGGCTATTCCGGCAAGGCCGTCAAGCCCATCGCCCTGCGCCATATCCTTGCCATGGCTAAGAACCCAATAATCAAGAATATACAGTTCAGCGGCGTAGGTGGTATCGAGACCTGGCGTGATGCTCTGGAATTCATACAACTGGGTTGCCACAATGTGCAGGTGTGTACAGCCGTAATGCAGTATGGCTACCGGATCATAGACGACATGATCCTTGGTCTGCAGGCCTATATGGCTCATAGGGGGATTGACAAACTCGAAAAATTGGTCGGGGAACTACTGCCCAAGTTCTACTTGCCGCATGACCTGGACCGTGATACCGTAGTTTTCCCGGTTTTTCATCCCGACAAGTGCATAGGCTGCGGCCGATGCTACATTTCCTGCATGGACGGCGGCCACCAGGCCATAGCCTTTGATGCTGTTACCCGCAGGCCGCGACTGATGGGAGCCAAGTGCGTCGGATGCCATCTTTGCCGTCTCGTATGCCCTTCAGGCGCCATAGGCATATCCAGGAGAATCAGCAAAAAAAGCTCCTTTGCCGGCAAAGATTCGAGGTAAAACCCGGATCAAACGGTAATAATTATGAAGAGGCTGGCATTCATACTGGCGTCGTTCTTGGCATTCTCCTTGTCTGCCCGGGCACAGGTTATCATCTTTAATGACAGCATGTTCCAGGGGCGGTTGAGCAGTATCAAAACCACCGTGCTGGACTCGCTGACCAATGAGCCGGTAGGCTTCGCATCCGTGTATGTGATTCCTTCAAAAGATACCACGATTACCAATTTCACCCTGACGGACGCCCAAGGTGAGGCCAAACTGGACGAAGTGCCGTACGGCAGCTATGTCTTCCATGTTGAGATGATGGGCTACAAACCTTTTGTCAGAGAGCGCTATTTCCGTGAGGGTATGGTGGATATGGGCACCATCAAGCTACAGGTGGATGAGCAGTTTCTCAAAGCGGCCATTGTGAGCGATGTGGGCAATCCCATAATCGTGAAGCAAGATACGGTGGAGTTTAATGCTTCGTCCTTCCGCGTGGGTGCCAACGCCATGCTGAAAGACTTGCTCAAACGTATGCCGGGCATGGAAATAACCGACGACGGGAGAGTAAAATTCAACGGCGAAGACATCGACCAACTGACCGTCGGCGGCCGGACCTTCTTCTTTGGCGACCAGAGTACGGCGCTGAACAACCTGCCGGCAGCCGTGGTGGACAAAATTCGCGTGATCGACCGTGAGAGTGAAAAGACGCGGGCGTCTGGAATACAGGACGGATCACGCGAGAAAGTGCTGGACGTAGCACTCAAGAAGGAATACGAAAAAGGATGGTTCGGCAATGTCGGCCTGAAGGGCGGAACGACGCTGGGCAGCAAAGAAGGTGACGATGTGCTGCGGGACAACCGCGGGTTCCTCTGGAACGGGAACGCCCTGGTTTCGGCCTACACTGAGAAAGATCAGTTGACGGTAATCGCCAACGGGCAGAATATAAACGACACCAATGCTGTAATAGTGATAATGGACGACGACGGGACGTCATTCCTTGGCCAGGGACTTGCCACTGCCGCCCAGTTGGCAGTTAATGCCAACACATCACGCATCAAGGATGTTGAATCCACGGTGAGTGTTAACTATAAATATACTGATACAGACTCCGGATCCCGTGCGGACAGGACCACTTTCCAGGAAGGAGGAGACCTGGAATCCACCACCATGAACAGCGGTAAAGCATATTCCAGCGGCGTTTCTGCCAATATGGAGTTTGAAAAAGAGAAAGGGAAGGTTTGGTTCCATATCCGGCCGGATTTCCGCTTCAACAATACGAATTCCTACGACAGCAGTACATCTGCGACCTCACGAGAAGGGACATTTGTCAACAGTTCGGAAAACACCACCCATAGCCTGTCGGTGAACAAGGACGCCACTTTGAGTGCCGATGTTGCTTTCCGCGGGCTTGGCGGCAAGAAACAACGTATTCTTATGCTCGGTGTAGGAGCGTATTACATCAACAGTGACGGAGAAAGTACGGAGTCGTCAGTTCTGAATACCGTTTCCGGAAAAGACTCGCGGACGATGAATTACATTTCCAACGGTTTGGAGTATCGCTTTAATGGAAGCGTCCGATACACTGAGCCCTTAGGAGAGAAATGGACTCTTTCAGCCAATGCCTCCTTTAGCTGGTCACACCACAACAATGTCCGTGATGCGTTCGATGCCGCAGGCCGGAACGACTATTATTCCTCGGAAAGCCGGTCCAGGAGCATAACGCAGGATTATTCCTTGACCGCACAATACAAGTTCGGTAAAAACAGCTGGATCACCCTGGGTGGACGCGCCAGCGGCAGGCTCAATGAGACTTTCTCCAAAAGCTATGGCATTGAGGATATTACGGGAGAGGGTGAATGGAACTGGTTTTTTATCCCTACATTCCGTTTCGGACACAGCTTTGGGAACGACAGGATAAATCTTTCAGCGTCTGGTTTCAGCCGGAACCCTTCCAATTCCATGATGCTTCCCGTGCTCAATATCAGCAATCAGGCACGCCTCAGCCTGGGCAATGTGTATCTTAAACCGTTCTCGATGACCTCGTTTGATGCCCATTGGACCCGGAATAACAAGAAGAAGTTTTCCACCATCATGGCCTACTTGTTCGGGCAATTGAATTACAATTCAACCGTTTCCGCCCTTTGGTACGACGGGGACGGCATCATGTATTCCATCCCCGTGAACGCAAAGGCTCCAGGTCTTTCGGTAAACATGATGGTGAATTACACTACGCCCCTTGACGCCAAAAAACTTTGGTCCCTGACGCTAAATGGCGGCGCAACGTACTCATCTTCAGTTAGTTATCAAGCCGGATCCGCAATCTCCGGACTGGATAAAGACAGCTTTGATTATTTGACGTTTATGGATGGATTCTGGGGAAACGACGACGGAGACCGCTTCTACGGTGGGCTGAGCGGGTTCTCAGCTGGCAGGACGCGTTCCATTAGCCCCTCGGCTGGATTCTCGTTCAAGTACAACCAAACTCATTATTCCTTCAGCGCCGGAGCCAGGACGCAGGGACGTATCGCCCGTTATTCGCTGAATCCTACTGCCAATCTCAACACGCTGGATACCAGGCTGACGGCAAGCGGTTCATATACCACCAAACATGAATTCGAGTTCCTTTCGGATGTTAATTATGTCTTCTACAATGGTTATGCGGAAGGCTACGGAAGGCCGGAGTGGCAGTGGAATGCAGAGATTTCCAAAAACATCGGAGCATTCAACCTGAGTGTGAAGGTTCGCGATATCCTGAATCAAACGCGGAATCTGACGCACACAGTAACAGCTAATTATGAAGAAGATTCCTACAGGCTGGTGATGGGCCGGTACATACTTTTCGGTGTAAAGTGGAACTTTGGCAAGATGAATGCCTCCCACAGCGCTAATGCGCGGAGGGCTGCGTTCGACATGGCGTTCTAGCTCCCGCTGTTACTGATCATATTGCGCCCTGAAAGCATCGAATACCGGAAGGGCATTGCCTTCAAAGTCGAAGAGAGTGGAGTTTGATACCACATTGGGGCTGCCCGGAATCCATCCGGCATCGCCGGCGGGAATGAAGATGGGGTCCCAGTAAAGGTCGCCTATGAGCCATTCGGAGGCGGCTATGGCTTTGAACAGCTTGGACATAAAATCTTTCTGCTCTTGCTTTGAGACGCCGTAAGGGCGGTTATGCGAGAGCTGGGCATTCCCGTTGTCATGCGTCTTTTCTGTCCATGCAAAGCCTGTTTCCATCAGCAGGACAGGCTTTCCGAAGGCCTTGCCCAAGGCGTCGGCCCAGGCCGAGATTTCCTCGATGCTGCGCCCGGTCCAGAATGGATAGTATGAGGCGCCTATGATGTCGTAGTCCACTCCGTATTTTTTCATCTCGCCGAAAAACCAAGTGTACTTGGACAGGTTGCCGCCGTCATCCAGATGGATGATGATTCCGGCCTCAGGTGCGGCCTCGCGCACTGCACGGGCACCGGAAGCCAGGAACTCTGCGGTTTGCTTAATACTTGTGTCGACAGAACCCTCGGGGTACAAAAGCCCGGCCTGGACTTCGTTGCCGAGCGATACATACTCTGGGGCGGTACCCTGCGCATTCATTTTGAGCAGGAACGCCTTGGTGTATTCGTATACCCTGTTTTTCAGAACCTCATAGGACAGCGCTTCCCACTCGTGGGGCTTGTATTGATCGGCGCCATTGGTCCAGTAATCGCTGTAATGGAAAGTCAGTTCGATCTGCAGCCCATGCGCTTTGGCCCGCTTGGCAAGGGCGAGGATATCGGCCTCGTCCTGAATGCCGGCGTACATCTTTTTTGACGGACTGAAATTCTTATTGCCAGGGTCGTTGTAAAGGCGCAGGCGTACGATATTGAACCCGTTGTCTTTCAGGAGCTTGACGCAGTCAGATTCCTTACCGTCCAGGTAGTATTTCCCGCCTTTTTGCTCAATGAGCGTAAGAAAAGAAATGTCACCTCCCTTCAGGAGGACCGCCTTATCTGCAGTCCCCCCGGGAGTTTTGTCATTGTCAATCACGTCAGGCCTGCAGGAACAGACCAGGCAGATCAAGACTGAAAGTGCAAATGCGCACTGCTTCATCTGCTGGCAGCGGCGGAATACTAGGCCTCTGAAACCTCTTCCTTCGGCTCCTCTTTCTTGGACTTGAGGTTTTCCAGCTTGGTCTTGGCCTCGGCAAGAGCCTCCTTGGCCTTGGGAGCGGCCTTGTCGTAGAGCTTCTTTGCGCTGTCCTTTACTTCGCCGGCCATTTCGGTGAGCTTCTCGCCGGCTTTGGTGGCTGCATACTTGATTTTCTCGTCGATGGTCACTTTGCCGTCGCCGTTCAGATCGCGGGGATCTTTTACATCTTCAATTTCCATTGTGCTGATTATTTAAAAAACAGTTATTTCATGTATGTGTAGCGGTAGTCCTCCGGGGATACCAGCGTTTCCTTAATGACTCTGGGGATAACCCAGCGGATGAGGTTGAACTCGCCGCCGGCCTTGTCGTTGGTGCCGCTGGCGCGGGCTCCGCCGAAGGGCTGCAGGCCTACAACGGCGCCGGTGGGCTTGTCGTTTATGTAGAAATTGCCGGCCGCATAGCGCAGGGCATCCGTAATCTTCTCTACTTCCATGCGGTCCTGTCCGAACACTGCGCCGGTAAGGCCGTAAGGGGAGGTCTGGTCGCAAAGTTTGACGGCCTCGTCCACCTTGTCATCATCGTAGGGGAAAACGGTGAGCACCGGGCCGAAAATTTCCTCGGCCATCGACTTGAAGCGGGGATCGGTGGTTTCGATGACGGTGGGCTCCACGAAGTAGCCGACAGTCTTGTCCCTGCCGCCGCCAAGCACGATGCGTGCATCTGCCGACTGTTCTGCGTAGGAGATGTAGCTGTCGATTTTGTTCCAGGAGGCCTCGTCGATGACGGCGTTGATGTAGTTTGCATGGTCCATTACGCCTCCCATCCTAACCTCGGATGCATATTGCTTCATCTGCTCCAAGATACTGGGCCACAGGCTCTTGGGAACATACATCCTGGATGCGGCCGAGCACTTCTGGCCCTGGAATTCGAAGGCGCCGCAGAAGGCTGCCGTGGCGACGGCCTTGACCTTGGCGGAAGGATGCACGAAGATGAAGTCCTTGCCGCCGGTTTCGCCAACCAGGCGCGGATAGCTGACGTAATCGCCGAGATTCTCGCACGCCTGCTTCCAGAGGCTGTTGAACGTGCCGGTGGATCCGGTGAAGTGAATGCCCGAGAACCACTTGGAGGACGTGGCGACCTTGCCTATGAGGGCGCCGCTGCCGGGCAGGAAATTGATGACGCCGTCGGGCAGGCCGGCCTCCTTGTACAACTGCATGAGGTAGTAGTTGGACAGGGTGGCGGTGCTGGAGGGCTTCCATACGGCCACGTTGCCCATGAGCACCGGCGTCATGCACAGGTTGGAGGCGATTGAGGTGAAGTTGAAGGGAGTCACGGCCAGGATGAAGCCCTCGAGGGCGCGGAACTCGGTGTGATTGAGGTTGCCTGCGCCGTTTTTAGGCTGCATCGCGTATATCTTCGATGCGTAGTGTACGTTGTAACGGAAGAAGTCGATGGTCTCGCAGGCTGAATCGATTTCGGCCTGGTAGATGTTCTTGGACTGGCCCAGCATGCACGCGGCGTTGAGGATGGGGCGGTATTTGGTTGCCAGCAGCTCGGCGCATTTGAGCACTATTGCGGCGCGTGTGGTCCAGGGGGTTTCGCTCCACTTCTTGTGGGCCTCCATTGCGGCGTCGATGGCCATGCGTACCTCTTTTTCGCCGGCCCTGTGGTATGTTGCCAGCACGTGGCCGTGCTCGTGGGGACATACGACCCGGGCTGTATCGCCGGTGCGTACCTCCTTGCCGCCTATGATAAGGGGAATGTCAAGGACGGTGTTGTACTGGCGCTGGAGTTCGGCGTCGAGGGCCACCCTTTCGGGGGATCCTTCCAGGTATGCCTTTACGGGCTCGTTCTGGGGAAGGGGGAATTGAATTATGGCGTTGTTCATTGCTGTTGGGTTATGCAAGTTCTTCGAATACTTCTTTGATTATGCCGGTGGCCTCGAGCAGCTGCTCCTCGGTGATGACAAGAGGAGGTGCGAAGCGGATGATATGGCGGTGCGTTGGCTTGGCCAGCAGGCCTTTGGCGGCAAGGCGCAGGCAGATGTCCCAGGCCTCGATGCCGTTGGCCGGCTCGGTGATAACTGCGTTGAGCAGGCCCTTGCCGCGTACCGACTTGAGGTAGGGAGAGCGTATTTTGCCGATCTGCTCGCGGAAGATCACGCCCAGGCGGGCGGCGTTCTCGGTGAGTTTTTCATCGCGGATAACCTCCAGGGCGGCCACTGCTACCTTGGCGGCGAGGGGGAAGCCTCCGAAAGTGGATCCATGCTCGCCCGGAAGTATTGTAAGCATGATTTCATCGTCTGCAAGGACGGCCGATACAGGCAGTACGCCGCCCGAAAGGGCCTTGCCTATGGTTATCATGTCGGGGCGGACGCCTTCGTGGTCGCATGCAAACATGCGGCCGGTGCGGCCTATGCCGGTCTGAACCTCGTCAGCTACGAACAGCACGTTGTGGCTGTGGCACAGTTCATAGCACTTTTTAAGGTAGCCGTCGGAGGGAACGTACACGCCGGCCTCGCCCTGAATGGGCTCCACCAGCATGGCGCAGACACGGTCGCCCTTTTCGTCAAGTACTTTTTCAAGGGCGGCGGTATCGTTATAGGGTATCTGAATGAATCCTGGGGTGAACGGCCCGTACTGGGAGTAGCTGTCCGGGTCGGAGGACATGGTGACTATGGTGATGGTACGTCCGTGGAAATTGCCGTCACACACTACTATAAGGGCTTCGTTCTCTGGTATGCCCTTGACTTTATAGCCCCAGCGGCGAGCCAGTTTTAGGGCCGTTTCCACGGCCTCGGCGCCGGAATTCATGGGCAGGAGCTTGTCGTAGCCGAAGAACTCGGTGGCCATCTTCTCGTAGGGGCCCAGACAGTCGTTGTAGAAGGCCCTGGAGGTGAGGCACAGCTTGTGCGCCTGCTCGCACAGGGCGTTTACGATCTTGGGATGGCAATGTCCTTGGTTGACTGCAGAATAGGCCGAAAGGAAGTCGAAGTAGCGTTTGCCTTCTACATCCCATACGAAGACGCCCTCGCCGCGCTCCAGTACGACCGGCAGCGGGTGATAGTTATGTGCTCCATAGCGCTCTTCCATTGCGATGTAATCGGCGGAGGATAGTTTTTGTGTCATTGTGTTATGTGGTTTAAGAGTGTTATTTACAAAGCATTATATCCAGAATCATACGGTCTGTGGACTTCATGCCGGCAGAGCCTATGGCGCCCACGTTGCGTATGGTTTTTTCCACGTCGTCCTCGATAATGCCGTCGGTGGAGGGGATGCATGTGTCGCGCAGGGCAAGCACGGCAGACTGTACGGCGCACGAAACCCCGGAGGCCACCTTCATGGCGCAGCCTACCTTTGCGCCGTCACACACCATGCCGGTAATGTTGCCGGCCATGTTCTTTATGGTTGAGCATATCTGCGGATATGTTCCGCCCTGCAGGTAAACTATGCCGCATGCCGAGCCGGTGGAAGCTACCACGCAGCCGCACAAAGCGGACAGCTTGCCCAGGAAGTGCTTTATGTGGATGGCTACCAAGTTGCTGAGTATGAGCGCCCTGGCCAGGGGCTCGTCGGCCACTCCGTATTTGAGGGAGTAGGCGATTATGGGCATACTGGCGGTGATGCCCTGGTTGCCGCTTCCGGAGTTGGACATGGCTGGAAGGGTGGAGCCGGCCATGCGGGCGTCGGAGGCTGCCGCCGTGAGGCCCATGGCAAAGCTCATGAAGTCGTCGCCGAAAACCTCGCTTTGGTTTTCACGTATGGCTTTGCCTACCCGGAGGCCGTAATCGCCGTCCAGTCCCTCACGGGCGAGGGCCAGGTTGAGCGTGCGGTCTTCGAGTATAAACGATATGTCATCGAAAGGGGCGCTGCAGGCAAAATCATAGATATCACGGACCGTAAGGTCATAGTCCTCGTCGGTGTGGTCCGCAGCGGCGGCCGCCGATTCGGACGACATGAGCACCTTGTCGGCAAAGCTGGTTTCCACAATGCGGTCGTGGTCGTCCTCGATGACGGCGTAGGCGTGCGGGAATACCTCGGCGCTGGCTACGGCTCCGCCGTCAACGGTAACAGTGGCTTTAACGTACAGCAAATGCTCGGTATCGGCGACGGAGATGTGTACACGGCCCTCTGAAACCAGGGCCTTTGCCCTTTGGACGCTGGCTGGAGTCAGACCTTCAAGTACTTCAAGTCCCTTGGCGGAACAGCCGCATACGGCGCCCAGGGCGGCAGCAACGGGCAGGCCGACCATGCCGGTGCCGGGGATACCTACTCCCATGCCGTTCTTGAGTATATTTCCGCTCACGGATACATCGATTCCGATACCCGCAGTCAAACGCCAGCCGGAGTTGCAACTGCAGTTTTCGTTGATTATTTCGACGGCTTTTGCTGCTGCCAGGGCCACTGCAATGGGCTCTGTGCAGCCAAGGGCGGGCTTGACCTCCCTGTGGATCAGGCTGATTATCTGTTCCGGTGTCATTGGGAGGTAAAGTTAGCGAATTTTCTTTGGATGTCAAATAATTCGTATATTTGCGCTGTCTTGCGGGCGTGTTGAAATGGTAGACAAGCAAGACTTAGGATCTTGTGCCCTGTGCGTGTGGGTTCGAGTCCCACCGCCCGCACAGTTTGGAAAACGGTGAAACTCAGGACAATCATAGTCGCAATCATGGTGCCGGTGCTGCTAGCGCTGGCACTTGTGGTGTATTGCAATGTCAGCATTGACAGGTATGCGCGGGGCCGGGTATTCGACAGCGTGGACAGCGTGCCCGCCCGCCATTCTGCACTTGTCCTGGGCACCTCGCCCCGTGGCAGGCACGGCGGCCGGAATCCCTTCTTCTTTGCCAGGATCGACGCTGCAGTCGAGCTCTTCAATGCCGGCAAGATAGAGCGCATCATCGTAAGCGGCGACAACCGTCACATGGAGTACAATGAGCCTGTGGCCATGCGCAAAGCGCTCTTGGGCAGGGGTATTCCGAGCGAGGTTATTATCCTCGACTACGCCGGTTTCCGGACTTTTGATTCGGTGGTAAGGGCCCGGGAGGTCTTTGGCCAGAGCTGTTTTATAGTGGTTAGCCAGAAGTTCCACAACGAGCGGGCTGTGTTTATTGCCGGCCGAAAAGGAATTGACGCCGTTGGTTATAATGCCAGGGACATCAGTTTTCAGTCAGGCTTCATCACCTATGTACGTGAATGGGGCGCGCGATGCAAGGTGTACCTGGACCTTATTACAGGCCAGGAACCACACTTTCTTGGAGAGCCGGTGGATATCGGCTGAAATCAGCGTATGTAAAGGATTACCAGGCGGTCACCGGCTTGAAGTATGGTGTCGCCGCTTGGGATTATGTTTTCCTCGCCTCTGCGTACCAGCACCACCAGACCCTTCCCGGGATTCTCTGATATAGGCTTGCCTACACGCCGGCTGCCCACCTTGACGGTCTTCTCGTACAGGGTGGCGGCAGTGTCTTTGTAACCATGTGTAAGGGTAATTACTTCATCACCTGGTTCAAGCACGAATGAGCCTGTGGGCTGAATTCGTTTGCCGTCGCGCAAAATCATGGCTACCAGCACATTACGGGGAAGGTTAAGATCGCAAAGGGCTATATTTGCCCAGCTGCTGTCAGGAGTTATGGCCACACGCCCGAAATTCATTTCTGCCATTTCGGTATAGTCGTTGAAAGTCTTCATGACGTCCGCAGTCGGGTCGATCATATCCAGTTTTTTGGCCGCAAACGGAATGAGCGAACCCTGCAGGGCGATGGAGATGAGCACCAGGCAGAAAACGATATTGAAAATGTCATACTCCAACGTGCCAGTCTGCACCATTGCCATGATGGCGAACACTATCGAAGCAGCACCCCTCAGGCCCACGAAAGAAATAAGGGCCTGCTGCTTGACGGAGTATTTGCGGAAGGGGGTCAGGATGCCGAATACTGCTACCGGACGCGCCACCAGCAGCATGAACACGAAAATGCACAGTGCGGGCAGTACAGATTTGCCGAGCATCGCAGGACGCGCCAGAAGGCCGAGCATGAAAAAGATAAGCATCTGCATCAGCCCGGTCATGCCGTCGAAGAAATTGACCAGATTCTTTTTGCTCCTGAAATCCTCGTTACCCAGAATGATGCCCACCAGGTATGCGCTCAGGTAACCGTTGCCCCCAACCAGCGTAGGCAGGGCGTACGACGCCATGGCCACGGCCAGTATGAACAGCGAGTCGAAACCGTCGGTAGGGAACTCCATGTGCTTGAAAACCAGCGACGCCAGTTTTGCTATCAGAATGCCGAAACCTGCCCCGAAGGCCAGTTGTGCAAAGATATTCCATGCTATGGCCCCTCCGGTGGCGGTGCCGTTCATGATGGAGAGTATGATGGCCGTGAGCATATAGGCGGCAGGGTCGTTGCTGCCGCTTTCCACCTCCAGCATGGGGGCGGTGTTGTTCTTGAGGCCCAGCCGCTTGCCCCTGAGGATGGAAAACACCGATGCTGCATCGGTTGAACTGACCACCGACCCGAACAGGAAACTCTGCAGCCAGCCCCAATGCAGGGCAAAATGGCAGAATACTCCTATCAGTCCGGCTGTGGCCACCACTCCTGCTGTAGCCAGCAGTCCTGCCTCCAATACTACTGGCTTGACGGCCTCCCATCTGGTGCCGAATCCGCCGTAGAACATGATGAATATGAGGGCGACTGTACACGTTTCCTTGGCCATGTCGTAATTCTCGAAAACAACAGGCCACAAGCCTGTATTGGCAAACAACATACCCAGGAGAATGAATACCAGCAATGCGGGTATTCCTACCCTTGAAGAAATGTTGTTAAGCCAGATACTGGCAAGAATGACAACGGCAATGAGGACCAGGAACAGATTTGTCACAGCATCTTAGGCATTTTGCTGCGGTTTCTCCAACCTGCGTCGCTCTTGTAGTCTGTGATGTAGATGACAATGTCAGCGTCGCTTTTGGAGCTGACGAAGTAGACTTTCTTTTTGGCGTCGCTCTTGTAGTCGGTGAAGAACCACAGGCCGTTATTGCCCTGGGCATCTGATTTGTACTTGCATTTGTACACCACCAGGTCGGCGTCGCTCTTGTAGTTGGTCACAAATACTTTAACGTCGGCATCGCTCTTGGACGACACGGAATATACCGTCTGGGCCGATGCTGCAATGCCGAATCCGAGCATTGCAAGCAGAACTATAATCAACTTTTTCATACTAAAAGCGTTATCAAAATTCATACCGCTTAAATAAGCGAAAACAACATATATGCGAAATGGGCTATGATGCCTGCGCACAAGCCGGCGACAGTGTGAGCGCCGAGGGCTTTCGAGATGGCCTTGCGGTAACCCAGCGAGTCAAGCATGGCGGTGTGGGTGGAAAGGAATCCGCTCCAGCACATGCCGATCGCTGTAAAAACGGCGATGGCGTTTCCGTTGAGGATGCCAGCATCATTGTAGGTACCCAGAAGCCCCAGTGATGCACCCACCGAGCCAAGGGCCGTCATGGGAAAGGCAATGAGACGCATGTCTTCGAACCCGAACAGCCATTCGAACACCCAATGGATCTTTTCGGCCAGCCAGGGGAGTATGGGGACGCCCTGGTTGGCAGCTCCGGTGTACCCGTCAGGCCCGGGACCGAAAGTTATCAGGATAACTGCGGTGGTTATGATGAGCACGCCGGGAATGATGGCCAGGCCAAGCTCTACTCCGTTTTTGCCGCCGTCGAGGATAGCGTTCAGGAAGCGCATGAAGACGCTTTTCTGTGTGGTGTCCTCCTCGGTTTGCACGTCCTGTACGGGGGGGGCTGAACTAACAAGTTCTTCCATCTCGGGGAAAGCTTTGCGGCAGCTGTGCTGCATCATGCGGGTGGAGATGACGGAACCGCACACGGCCCCCAGAAGGCCTACCAGCGCCCCGCCTGCCTGTCCGTAACTTATCATGGTGACTATCACCACGAAACCCATTCCGAAGGCGGTTCCGAAATTGGTGAGCGAAACCAGCTGGTACTTCTTGAAATAGGACGAGAAGGTCTTATCTTTGGACAGGGCAATGATAGCGGGATTGTCGGAGAGGAAAGTCATGACACCGCCCAATGCGGCGACTCCGGGAAGATTGTACAGGGGCTTCATCAGAGGTCGCAAAACCTTTTCCAGGAGGCTGACCACTCCGAACTCGGACATCAGTTTGGACAACGCACCCGTGAGCACCGTGATGCCCATCAGGTAGAATACGGTGTTCAGCAGAAGGTTATGGGCCGTGTTGGTGAGGGTGTTGATAAGGTTGTCACCGCCCATGCGCCAACCCAGGGTCCCGAATACCAGGCACAAAGCGGCAAGCAGGACCAGGGCCTCTACTGTAGAGCGTTTCATTAATTCTTGCCCAGCAAGCCTCCGAGAATGTTCTTGGCAGTTTCAAACAGGCTGGTGCCGTTGCCGCCGCCCTTTAGCGAGAGAATAAGGTCGTTGAAATCGATATCGCCGTCGCCGTCCTTGTCCTTGATGATACCGGACAGGCTTCCCATCACCATGGGAACGAGGTTCTTGAGGGATCCGCCGGCTGCACCGAGGTTGAGCTTGCTGAGGATGTCTTTGTCAAAAATTTTGCCGGCAAGATCGGTGACAGGGGATTTTTCGGGGCTGACTTTGCCGGATACCAGGTCGCGGATTTGGTCCACTCCGCCTTCGCGGGTGACGGTTTTGGTAAGGCTGCCCAGGACTGACTGTGACAAGCCGCCCAGGACTTGGTCTTTGACGTCTGTTGGAATTTTTGCGCCGCCGGCTACGGAATTAACCTGACGGGAAATCAAATCAAGTATAGATGCCATAATTATGTAAAGTTTGCCGAAAGATAAGCATTTTTCTTCATTTATATGTTATATTTGCAACTGGACCGCACAGAAAGTTCCTATTATTTTTCGCGGAGTCTTCGGACTCACTACTTTCCGCGGTCCTTTTTTTATGAACCCTAAGCTGATTAAGTTTTTGCGGGCCGCAACCCCGGCTTCGCCCCTTGTAACAGACACTTACGCCCTTCAACAGGACGCACTTAAACGGGGTTTCATCCTCCATCCTCTGGTGTTGGGCGAGGACGTCCGTGCCTTTATCAAAAGCGAAATCATCCACCCCAATACCACCTTTTACAAAACCTGGGAGGATGTGGTGTCGAAGAACCGCCTGGACATCTTCCTTGATCAGGTACGGCATTATGCATCTACTTACGGCACAGGTTTCACCGGCATGCCATATATCCCTGCCGGAGGGGTGGAAGGGCCTGATTTTGAGAGCTATACCTTCATAGATGTAATCTCCGAACAGGAGCTGTTCAAGCGCTGTCTTGGTATGCTGTGCTCCGGAATCGCCCTTAAAGGCGACACGGTCAAGCTGCTCTGCGAGGCTGTTCTGGACGGTGCGGCCAAGGGCATAGGCAGCGTAGACATCGACAGCATCCGCAACCGCGAGGCGCTGGTTGTGCTGTGCCAGGCACTCGGGCGGCGTCCGTCAGACCCCGTGTCCCTCTTCCGCTACATCGCTTATGCAGCAACGGGCGAAACATTGCTTATCCGCTCGCCGCGCCAAATAGAGCAGATCAAAGCAGCTGCAGAGGCCTTCGATTTTGGCATTCTCAGCCCCGGAGAGCTGGAAAAACTTGCATCCATCTTCTATCGTTTCAAGCCTCAGATGCTGGCATTCAGGGGTGCGGAAGGCTCTCGTAACAGGGCTGTAATCAACCGTTTGCGCCGAATGGCACCAAAGTTTCACAAGCCCCTTTCCAAGGGCTTCTGGGAAACTCTCCTCTCTGCCTGCCCTCCAATGTACGAAGTCGAGGCTCACTTAGGATCGGTCACCTCCTTCAAGCTGGTCTCGCTGCTGCAGACTGTGCGCGAGCGCCTTCTTACCCGGAGCGAGTCGCGCCCTCTTCAAATGTACCTTGTGCGAAACGGCAAGGTGTTTGTTGCTCCTGCTCCCGAAGTGAAAGAAGATTATCTGAAATCCCTGGAGCAAGTGCTTGAAAATGCGCTGATAAAGAGGCTCGCGCCCAAGGCATGCGGAGTGCGCTTTCCCGCTGGTCTCAGCCTCTGCTGTCCTGCCTCGGAAAAGACCTTCCTGGGCAATCTTCCTTTCGGCTCCAGCTACCCCATGAAGGGGCACAATTTCTTCGGCATCTATTGGCGGAACGAGTGGGGAACTAACGATTTCGATATCAGTTTCGTGGATTGGGTGGGCTCCAAGGTGGGCTGGAACGCTAATTACAACACAGGCACCACAGTGTATTCGGGAGACCTCACGGATGCCTCCCCCGAGGCCAGCGAAATCATCTACTGCAAAGATATCTGCCCCAACGGTACGCTGTTCTGCAACCGCTACTACGGCGCTCCTGGCAGCCGTTTCCGCTTCTTCTTCGGTCAGGAAGAAATAGTCGATCTCAAGGCCGGCTATATGGTACGCCCCGATTCCATCGTGGTCAACGAAGAAATGACCTCCGACTCGGCTGAAAAGATGCTCGGAATAGTGTGCGGCGGCAGGGCCTACCTTATGGACCTCCGCACCGGTGAAGGGCGCGTAAGCGCGGGGTTGCGCCCTGGTCAGAAGGAGCGCATAATGGCCCGCAAGTCACTGGCTTTCATTGACTTGAAAGAACTGCTGCTGAAGGCCGGATTCGTTGAGTCCGACATGCCGGACCTGGACCTCACCAAGCTTGACAAAGACACCCTGATAACCCTTTTCAGTTAAAACAATATGAAAACAATTATGGCCTTATCCTGCCTCCTTGCCATTCTGGGCTGCGGCAACAAGCCTAAGGAGGGCACCCCGGTGCGATACGAATACGTCTACTCCGGCACAATGCGGGACCCCATTACTTGGTATGAGGTGGCAAGTACACCTGAAAAAGGTGCAACCATCTCTTATTCAGTTGATTGCAGACCTGAAATCACCGTAATCAAGGCCCCCGCCGACATCTTTGAGCGTATAGGAGCGATGGCAAAAGAGTACAAGCTCCACAAGCTTTCACCATCGTACAAGCCCTCTATGGAGATTCTCGACGGCTACGGCTGGCACATGTTCATTGAGTATCCTGACGATTATATAGGATCCGGCGGCTCCAATGCCTGGCCTCCGGCAAAACTATGGGCGGGAATCAGTGCCATTAACGAATATATCAAAGGTATTATAGATGCTTCCACCGAGGCGGATATAGTCGAAAAGAAACTCCGATAGACATGCGCAAGTTGCTGATTCCGTTGATGTTGCTGATGTCCCTCATCCTTCGTGGAGGGGATTATGCGCATTACTATCAGGGGCTTCCTGTTCCGCTTGCCGAGCCTGCCGCTCCGTCCATTCCGGACGAATGTGTGAACCTGGCCGATTATGGAGCAGTCCCCGACGGTGTGACTCTGTGCACCGACGCCTTCGCCGCAGCGGTCAAGGCCCTGGAAAAGAAGGGCGGCGGCCATTTGATAGTGCCCGCCGGAATATGGCTCACCGGCCCTGTCGTTCTGAAGGACAGAATGGATCTGCACCTCGAAAAAAATGCCGTAATCCTCTTCTCTCCCGACAAGTCCCACTTTGTACGGAGCGACGGGAAAGTGGCTCCCGGCATCTCCGTCAGCAAGCGTAAAGATGTGAGTATCACCGGACAAGGTATCATCGACGGCAACGGCGAATGGTGGCGTGCCGTGAAGCGATCCAAGGTGAGCGACGTGGAGTGGAAAGACTATCACCGCATGGGCGGTACGGATGCCGAGGGCGGCAGTCTCTGGTATCCATTCGGCCTGAACAATTACCCCGACATAGCTCCCGATTTCAAGGCTCAGGAAAAGATGCGTACGCACCTTGTGCGCTTTACCGACTGCGAGCGCGTGCAGGTGAGCGGCGTGACCATCCAGAATTCCCCGAAATTCCACCTGGTGCCGCAGCGATGCAGGCAGGTCGCAATAGTCGGCGTTACCGTACGCTGTCCCTGGAATGCCCAGAACGGCGACGGAATCGACTTGATGCAGAGTACAGACGTGCTGATAGCCGACTGCACTGTTGACGTAGGTGACGACGGAATCTGCCTCAAGGCGGGTGGAGGTGCCGCGGCACTCAAGGACGGGCCCACCGCTCGTGTGCTGGTGAGGGGCAATACCGTTTTCAGGGCGCACGGCGGTTTTGTGGTGGGCAGTGAGTTCTCGGGCGGACTGGAAGATATTGTGGCGTGCGACAACGTGTTCTCCGGCACCGACACGGGACTTCGCTTCAAAAGCGCGCCCGGCCGCGGCGGACGTAGCTCAAACGTTTGGATTTCAAGAATTTACATGTCCGATATAAGGGACCAGGCCATAGTCTTCGAAACGGGCTACATGAATGTGTCCGTAGGCGAGAAAGGAAGCATGGAACAGACTACCGAATTCATGCCTGACTTCTGCGACATCCACATAAGCAATGTGGTTTGCCGTGACGCGCGCATAGGCATCAGCGTTTCCGGCGCACCGGGCACTGTACACGATATAAGCCTGAACGACTGCACCATCTTCTGCTCCGAGAAAAAACTGGAGCAGACAGATGGCAATGTCTTGAAAATGAAGGATGTAAGGCTATTGAGCCATTAGTTAGGCCCACTTGTCTTCTGCCACCGGGGTGCGGATGTCACCCAGATACTGTATCTCTACCACGAACCACTGGCCGGTGCTGGGCTTCTTGCGCAGCTTGACCGGCCTGGGGGAGTCGGAGCCCCCGGAGTGCAGGTACAAGGTGGCCCAGTTCTCGTTGTCGAACGAGTAGGGGGAGGAAGAAACCTTTACCCTGTAGGGCTGTGAAGGGGTGTAGCCGTTGGCCGGGGTGGCTCCTTCAAAGAACGATCTTACCTTGTAGAACTTGCCGTCCATAAAACGGTCGGAGATCATCTGGATTTCCGAGGGAGAGCAATTGTCGGGCCCCTTGAGGAAGTTGAGCATCTCGATGCTGGCGGCCCTGTTTTCCTGGAAGGGTGTAAGTGCCAGCAGGCTCAGCGCGGCTGTGGCATAAGGGTCGGTCAGAGTTGCCTCGGGGAGGGCCTGGAGGCCTGCCAGATTGGTGGGGAGGGCCTGGAAGGTGAAAGTTTGAGTCTTGCTCTGGAGCTTGGATTCGACTTTGCCGGCAAGGTTGCCGAGGTTCAGCTTGCCGCCGCCCAGGCTGCGGGTAATGCTGGAAAAGATGTTCTTAAGTTTATTGTCCATACGGCAAATATAAGGATTACCACTGAATTGTTATCTCATCGACGAAAATAAATGCAGGATATCCTGCTCCCGGATGCCAATCCGGTATGGTTCCGAAATTCCTGGCTCTGACTTTTACATAACGGGCTCTGGCTATGGGCCAGCCTCCCGACGAGCACTCCCATGTCTGTACTTTCATGTCTCTTTCGGCTACGGGTGAGGGAATCAGGGCGACTTGCGTGAAGTTTACTCCGTCTTCAGACGCCAGGAATTCCACTTCACGGGGCATCCAGATCCACGAGCGGGCATCCTGCAGGAAACCGGCAGCTATGTATCCTATATCTTTGACTTCCCTCAAGTCCACCACTGCTTCAAAATCGGTATCCTGATAACCTTGCCAGCCTCCGGTGCGCCAGTTGATGCCTCCCCTGCGCGAGTCGATCAGGCCTGTCGGACCGCCTGCAGAATACTGCTGGCTGTATTTGGAATGAAGCTCTATATCTCTGTCACTGAATGCTTTATGAGTCTGGCACCGGCTTGTGAAACTCTGCTGCCCGTCTTTTTCGGCGTAGGCTTCAAAACACTCGCCCCTGTGTAAGCGTATCTGGCCCCGGTAAGGCAGGAACCGCTTCATGCCCACAATTCTCCAGTACAGGTCTCCTTCGCCTTTGATGTTTACCACGAGTGAATCAGTAAAGATATCGCTATCCATCTCGAACCAAGGATTTGTAACGATGCGGGGAATACTGTCGGTACGGAGTTCGGGAATGCCTCCGGAACGACTTTGGCCCTTACGAACAGGAGTTACGGGGGCATTCCCGAACTCCGTTCCCTGGGTACCGTCGGAGACGGCACCGGGACATACCGGATAGCGTCCCAGGGAACTCAATACGTACCAGGCCGACATCTGCCCGCAGTCGTCGTTTCCGCACAGACCGTCGGGAGCGGAAGAATAAAGAGTCTCAAGTATCTGATTCACAATGGCCTGAGCCTTGTCATGACGTCCGATGACATCGTACAGGTACGGGATGTGGTGGCTTGGCTCGTTGCCGTGGGCGTACTGCCCTATGCAGCCCGTAATGTCGGCCTGGGTGCGTCCCGTGGTGCCTTCAGGGCCGTTGAACAGCGAGTCCAGGCGCTCCTCGAACACCTCTTTGCCGCCGAGGGCTTCAATCAGCCCGGGGATATCGTGTGGCACGAAGAAACTGTACTGACAGGAGTTGGCCTCGGTGTAGTTGTTGTTGACCTCGCGCGGATCGAAAGGGCTGTACCATCGGCCGTTAAGGCGGGCACGCATGAAACCGGAGCCGGGGTCCAGCACGTTGCGCCAGTACTGCGAGCTCTGCATATATTTCCTATACTCCTCATCCTTCCCCAAGTATTTTGCTACTTGTGCCACACACCAGTCGTCGTAGGCGAATTCCAGCGTCTTGGATACGCTCTCGTGCTCGTCATCGGCCAGTACCAGGCCGTTGCGGCGGAAGCTCTCCATCCCGTGCTCGGGCCTTAACGAGCTGGCTATCAGCGCATCAAAGGCTTTTTCTATGTCGAAGCCTTTAATGCCGCGGGCCACGGCATCGGCAATGATCGGGGCAGAGTTGTATCCTATCATACAGTCGGTCTCGTAAGCCGACAGCTCCCATACCGGCAGTTTGCCGTTTTCCTCCCGGATACTGAGCATCGAGTTGATGAAGTCGGCGCTGCGACGGGGCTCTATCTCGAACAGCAGCGGGTGCTCGCCCCTGAAAGTGTCCCAGGTGCTGAATACGGTATAGCGTTCCCAGCCGCCGGCCTTGTGGACCTTGCCGTCCATACCCCGGTACTCGCCGTTTGCATCGGAGTACAGCGACGGATGGATGCCGGAATGATAGAGGGCGGTGTAGAAGCGGGTCATGTGTTCGCGGTCATTATAAGGGCAGGGGAGTTTTCGAAGATAGGCCTCCCAGGCCTTTCCGGTGGCCTTTCTCTGGAGGGCGAACGACTTCCGGCCTTCGGCTTTCAGATTAGCCTTTGCATTCTCTTCCGATACGCTGGAAAGCGCCACCCGGAGTGTTATTTTTTGACTGTTGAACGTGAAAACCGCCCTGCGTCCGCCGTCCTGCAGCTCGCTTGTAACTGGAGATGAGAATTCGATGTAGAAGTAGAGTTCCTGTCCCATGGCCCAGCTGCTGGAGACGCGCTTGCCGCTGCACCAGCGCTTGCCGGTGTGGATTGCGAAGTCATCCAGCGGGTCCCGGTGGCGCAGATCCAGGGTAAGGATGTTTGGACCGGAGCCCTCAAACGTGTACTCATGTATTCCCACGCGCCTTCCGGCCGTCATCCGGGCTTTGACTTTTACATCTTCGAGCCACACCTCGTAGTAGCCGGGGGAGGCGCTTTCGCGCCGGTGGCTGAAGCGTGACGGCCCTGAGCCGGGGGTTATGAGGATATCGCACCAGTCATCACAGCCCGTGCCGCTCAGGTGGGTATGGCTGAAACCGTAGATGAGGCTGTCGGAATAATGATAGCCGCTGCATCCGTCCCAGTCCCCCGCGCGCGGCCTGGTGTCGGGACTCAGCTGCACCATTCCGAACGGCGCGCATGCTCCCGGGAAAGTATGGCCGTGGGCATCTGTGCCCACGAAAGGGTTTACGTATTGTGTGAGCGAGGCCAGGATGAAGGCCAGAATCAGTGTTATCATGGCGAAACAAAAATAGTAAATAAAAATGAATTCCGGGCTTTGGCACGGCCTTTGCTCAACTAAAGGTAAAACCTTTAAAACACACTGCCTTATGAAAACGATTTACAAACTCCTCTCGGTGATCTTAGCAATCACGGTTTCTGCGTCCACCGCACTTGCACAGCAGGGCGGCCGCCGCAACGGAACAGTCACAGCCCGCCAGGAGACCAAGGCGGAAAAGAAACAAGAGAAGGTTGACAAAGTGCAGACTCCGGCCAATGTCTCCAGTCAGGGCGCTACCGATATAAAGCTGCGTGCAACTCCTGAAACCCAGGGTGCCCGTCGCAATGGAAACGACAACCATTCGTCCGGTAATTCCGGTAACGTTGGTAACGGCGGATATTCTTCCGGCAACTCCGGAAACGTCGGAATCAACAACAACTCGGCCGGACGCAACAACGGCAACTCCGGAAATGGCAATGTCCACAACGGAAACAACCACAATGGCTATGTCAACCACGGTGGCAACAACAGGCCTCCGGTCAATAACGGAGGAGTACACCACGGAGGTGGCGCTTACATACCCGGATACAACAATGCGTATCCCGGCAACCGTCCTCCCCTCCCTGTTGTACGCAACTACACCCGCACGGAAGTGATCGAGCGCACCAATGCAGCAGGAATAGTGGTCAACACCCTGTTCTCCAGCAAGATGGAAGCCTACTACTACATAGCAAACCTGCTTGACGAGCGCTACTACACACTTTCATCCTACGGCAACAACTACAACTGGATTCGCAGTGAAGTGAGCTTCATACCGACCCCCTTCGATTGGGCCAATCCTATGACTCACAATCAGTTCCAGATGTACTTCAAGATAACCAACAGCTTCGGGCGCATCAAGGTTACCATCACGGCACAATGGCGCGAATCGGTACTTTCCAACAAGTTCTCGATACTCCGTTACCAGCCCAGCAACGCTTACAGCACCTATTACGCCTGGAACGTTCTTGAGGACATTGCCGACAACATCCCTAACACCGGGATCTACTACAGAACGGCAGACTTGCTATAAACACCTTAAACCCATAATGAAGGATGGCCGAAGTCGCATGACTGAGGCCATCCCTTTTTTGTCTCTATGCGGGAACGGTCAGACGAGAGCGGCAATCATCTCGAGCCACACGGCGTCGGTGTCGTCGAAGGTGCCGATGCTTTTGCTGTCAATGTCCAGAACACCAATCACTTGCAGGCCTCCGTCCGCCTCGTTGCGGGAATACATCGGTACGACTATCTCGGAGCGGGATTCGGAGCTGCAGGCTATGTGGCCGGGGAAGGCCTCGACGTCGGAGACGACGATTGTGCGCTGCTGCTGCCAGGCGGTGCCGCAGACACCGCGGCCTCGGGCTATGCGGAAGCATGCCGGAGGGCCCTGGAAGGGGCCGAGTACCAGCTGTCCGTCCAATACGCGGTAAAAGCCGGTCCAGAAGAAACCCATCCTTTCCTGCAGCAGGGCTGCAGTCTGGGCCTGGCGCGCAACGGCGTCGGGCTCGTCTCCGAGCATGAGTGCAAGGTCTTGATACAAACGTAGATATCTAAATACTTTCAAGTCCAGGTGGCAGTATCCTCCAGGGTTCTTGTCAAGGTAGTCCCGGTGCCTCTCCTCAGCTGGCCAGAAGCCGGCAAGGGGCTCAATCTCAGTGGCGGGAGCAGTGCCTATCCGCGCCTCCAAGGCGGCAAACTCTTCCTGCAGGACGGGAAGGTCGGCTGGGTCGGAATAATAAATTCCCGTACGGTAGCGCGTACCCTCGTCGTGCCCCTGGCGGTTGACGGCGAGAGGGTCGATGCTAGCAAAAAACAGCTTGACCAGCTGCCGCAGGCTCACGCGGGAGTCGTCAAATCGTACCTGCACTGTTTCGGCATGTCCTGTAAGGTCGGTGTAAACCTGTTCATATGAAGGGTTTTCCGTGCTGCCGTTGGCGTATCCGGGCGTGGTGGAAACCACTCCGTCCACTCCTTTGAAGAAATGCTCGACGCCCCAGAAGCAGCCACCGGCAAAGTATATTGTGCGAACCATGACTCTAATATAATTAGAGGGCAAACATAACATTTTTCGCAAAAATAAACTATATTTGAAAACTTGAAAAACCAATAACCAAGGTATATGAAGCAATTCAAATTCTATTTGATGCTCCTTTTGGCCCTCACTATCACGGCCTTAGCCTCTATTCCCGCAGCGGCGCAGAGCCGCGTCCGCGTTCAGGGAACGGTCAAGGATTCCAACGGTGAGCCGCTGATAGGAGCCATGGTCATTGTCAAAGGCACCCAGAACGGTGCAATGACCGATCCTATGGGAAACTACTCCCTTTCCAACGTCGCACCCGGCGCCACTCTCTCCGCAAGCCTCATGGGCTACGAGGAGCAGTCGGTCAAGCTGGGCAGCGGCCAGACCACCCTGGACTTCATCCTCAAAGAGGACGAAATGCTCCTCGAGGAGGCCGTAGCCATCGGTTACGGTACACAGTCCAAGATCACTCTTACCGGTTCGGTAACATCCACTTCCGGTGCCGAACTGGTCAAGAACTCCTCGGTCAACCTGTCTCAGGGCCTTGCAGGCCGTATGTCCGGCGTTATCGTCAACAACCGTTCCGGCGAGCCCGGCCGTGACGATGCCGTAATGTACATCCGCGGCCGCTCCACCCTGGGCAACAACTCGCCCCTCATCATCATCGACGGTGTCCCCGGACGCGGTGATGAGTTCTCCCGTCTGACCGGTGAGGAAATCGAGAGTATCAATGTGCTTAAGGACGCATCCGCCGCCATCTACGGTGCCCGCTCCGCCAACGGTGTCATCCTCGTCACCACCAAGCGTGGCCGCACCGACGGCACACCTACCGTAACATTCACCTACGACTTCGGTATGCAGTCGCCCACCCGCCTGCTCAAGATGGCCGATGCCGTTCAGTTCGCCACCGCTTACAACGCTGCGCGCGCAATTACCGGCGCTTCCCCTATCTACACTCAGGAGCAGATCCAGCACTACATCGACGGAGACGACCTCATCAACTACCCCAACACCGACTGGTTCCAGGCCATCATCAAGCCCTTCTCTTCACAGCACAAGTATGGCGTGAGCCTGCAGGGCGGTGCCGGCAAAGTAAGCTACTTCCTGCAGTTCAACGGTCAGTATCAGGACGGTATCTACTTCAAGTCCGCCACCAACTACAACCAGTACAACGTCCGTTCCAACGTGGACATCAACGTTACCGAAGACTTTAAGCTCGGAGTCGACCTGAACGTCCGCCAGCAGCACAAGAACTACTCGGCCTACCCTTCCGACTCCTACGGTATCTTCTACATCACCACGCGCCGCTATGCCTCCAGCGCACCATACTATCCCAACGGGTACCTGCGCAGCGGCTCCAACCCCGCGGCTTTGGTTCAGGACCTCACCGGTTACGACCGCACCACCTACAACACCATCAACACCACCTTCCGCGGCAGCTACGACCTGCACGCCATCACCAAAGGCTTGTCAGTCAATGCAGTGCTCGCCTACGACGTCCACAACAACTTCAACAAGAACTGGTCGAAGAACTGGCCCTGCTACTCCTACGACGAAATTACGGAGACCTACCGTGAGCGGGACAGCGGCGTATTCACCACGCCTACCCTCTACGAGAGCCAGAACAACTACCACACCGTCACAGTCAATGCCAACATCAACTACGACCGCACATTCGGTGACCATCACGTCTCTGCCCTGGCCGGTATGGAGCAGAGCAACTTCCGCCGCGACCGTTTCAACGCCAACATCGAAAAGTACGACTCCGACATACTTGACGAGTTCTTCGCCGGCAACGCCGACAAGTCCTTCTACAAAATCGGAGGCTACGCATCCGAAACCGCCCGCCGCTCCTTCTTCGCCCGTGCCGGCTACGACTACAAGAGCAAGTACATGATCCAGGCCCTCGTCCGCTTTGACGGAAGCGAAAACTTCCCGGCCGACAGGCGCTGGGGCGTGTTCCCCGGTGTATCTGTGGGCTGGCGTATTTCCGAGGAGCCTTTCATCAAGAACAACATCCCCTGGCTGACAAACCTCAAGATCAGGGCCTCCTACGGCGAGCAGGGTAACGACCAGGTCGACGCCTTCCAGTATCTTGCTACCTACGCCTACTCGTCCAGTGCTTCCTACCGTGCCCTGTACGACCAGAAAGAGGTCAACTACATCCTTCCCGACGGAGTCCCCAACCCCAACATCACCTGGGAGGTGGCCCGCACCTGGAACCTCGGTCTGGACGGTAACATCTTCCACGGCCTGCTGGGATGGGAGTTCGAGTTCTTCCACACCCGCCGCAGCAACATCCTCTGCACCCGCAACGCTTCCATTCCGTACTATACCGGTCTGACCGGCAATCTCCCCGACGAGAATATAGGTATCGTGTCCAACAAGGGTGTCGAACTTCAGCTTACCCACGAGAACAAGCTTCTCTCCGGCGACCTCCGCTACCGCGTGGCAGGCAATATCATGTACGCCAAGAATACCATCGAGTACATGGATGAAACCCCCTACGACGAGAAGCACCAGTACATGAACCGCACCGGCCACCCGATGGGCGCAACCCTGATCTACCAGGTTGAGGGCATCAACCGCACCCACGAAGATCTCAAGAACCATCTGCAGATGGCTGGTGCCGGCCTTGGCGACTTCTACTTCAAGGACCTCGACGATAACGGCATCATCGATTCCCAGGACCGTATGAGAATGGACCTCACCGCAGTTCCCCAGATCGTTTTCGGTCTGAACAGCGAGCTGCAGTGGAAGAATCTGGACCTGTCCATACTGCTGCAGGGCCAGGCACTGGCGCGTTACTACTACGCCCCTCTGACCGACCCGGTGTCCGGCAACATCGAGGCTGACGTGGCGGTCAACGCCTGGACGCTTGACAATCCCGATACAAACTATCCCCGTATAGCCTCCAATATCGGCAACGGCGGCGTGTACCGTACATCATTCTACTACCGCAACGCCGCGTTCCTGCGACTTAAGAACCTCGAGCTGGGCTACACCCTGCCCGGCCGCGTGCTCGGCCACCAGATAGGCATCAAGAACACCCGCTTCTATGTTGCAGGCTACAACCTCCTTACATTGTCCGAGCTCAAGACCATCGACCCGGAAACCAGTGACGAAGGATATCAGACCTATCCCCAGGTCAAAATTTTCAACTTTGGTGTTAAAGTAACCTTCTAATCCGAACCTGATATGAAAAAGATATTCTATATTCTTGCATTTGCCGCAGCCCTT